>JANORP010000320.1:0-13932 GCA_031415375.1 Bacteroidota bacterium
TAGACCGTTTGCCTCCGGCGGAATCAACTGAAATCGCCGATTTTGAGCGTTTTAGGCCGGAGGCAAACGGTCGATCGTCCTTCGGCCAGAGGCCTCGGACTCAGCGATTTTTGTTGGTCTCCCCCAGATTGTTACACACTCAAATCAATCTTTTGCAAGAGGGGGATGCAAAAAAGGCGAAGGCTACGCAGACATGCGACAGCTCGCAAGTTTACTGTGGAAAAATGCCCTCCCACGACGCGCCAAAACCAAGTAACTAGCGGCTGATAAAGCTGCGAGGAGATATGTCGGAATCATTGGCCATTATAGATCTGGGAACCAACACCTTTCACCTGCTGATTGCAGAGATCGACGAGCGTGAAGATTTCAGGATTGTGGAGAAATTCAAGGAACCTGTAGAGCTGGGCGAAGGTGGGCTAGACAGTGGCAAGATTTCAGACGCCGCCTTTGAGCGGGGTCTGCAAGCGATGCGACGCCTGCAACTCGTGATCTCTTCCCGCCAAATCACTGAAATCAGGGCCTTTGCCACGTCTGCAATTCGCTCAGCGAGCAATGGCAAGGACTTGATGGCCGCGATCAAGCTGGAAACGGGCATCGACGCCAAGATCATCAATGGCAATGAGGAGGCCTCGCTCATCTTTGAAGGTGTGCGCAACGGGGTTTTGCTGCCACCCGACCAAGACGTCTTGGTGATCGACATTGGCGGTGGCAGCGTCGAGTTTATCGTGACCCGCGATGGCAAGCCTCAATTGTTGCGCAGCTTGGACCTCGGCGCGGCACGCTTGCTCGGCAAGTTTCAGCCGCAAGACCCGATGAAATCGGTGGAGATCAAGGCGGTGCGCGAATTTTTGCAGGTCACCATGGCTGGCCTCATGACCGAGCTCAAAGAATTTGACATCCGGCTCATCGTGGGGGCTTCGGGAACCTTTGAAACCATCAGTGCAGTGATCGCCCATCGCAAAGGCGATGTGTTGAGCAGCGAGAACCTCAACAGCTACCGCTATTCGGCCAAGGATTTCAAGGAAATGCACAAGATTTTGGTGCATTCGACCCATGCCGAGCGCATTTTGATCCCCGGCATGGATCCCTTGCGGGCTCAGATGATCACGATGGGCAGCCTGCTCATCGATGTATTGATCGAGGAAATCCACGCCAAGGAGATGATGGTCTCCACCTTTGCCCTCAAAGAGGGCATTTTGTACCGCTACATCGACGATCAGCGCGAGCGGGTGTATCGCCTCATGGGCAATACCACTCGCAATCTGCGCGCGAAGGCGATCCGCAACCTGTGCGAAAAATACCATTACAAAAAGGCCCACGTCTTGAAAGTGAGCGAATTGGCACAGAGCATCTATGACCAATTGAAGCCCTTGCACCCATTTGGGGGTGTGGAGCGTGAGCTGCTGCGCTATGCTGCCATGCTGCACGACATCGGGCAGTTTGTAAACCGCTCCGGTCATCACAAACATGGCCAATACATCGTCCTCAACAGCGCGCTATCGGGTTTTTCCCACGACGAGATCATCATCTTGGGCAATATCGTGCGGTACCACCGCAAGAGTCTGCCCACCCGAGACCATTTCCATTTCAAAGTGCTCGAGCAGCGTCAGCGCCTCATGGTGCGCATCCTCGCAGGCATCTTGCGCATCGCCGACCAGCTCGATCGCGGGCACCGCAATCAGGTCGATGCCATCAAGGTGGTGATCGATGCCAAAACCTTGCGCATAGGCCTCGTCGGGGACGATGATCTCATACAAGAGATCGAGTATGCCCAGGCCGAGGTCGAATTGCTAGCCGGTGCCATCGACCGCGAAGTGGTCGTAGAGCGCGTCTAACAACAGCCTATCACTCGTCTTTTAAGGGATGCGCGCCTTGCCAGTCGGCAGGGATGTCTTCCCCTTTGGTGGCTTTTGGTTTGGCCACAGGCTTCACTTGTGCCGCAGGCGCTGGTTTGGGTTGCAATTTGGGATCGGCTTTGGGTTGCGGTTGGGGTGTCTTTTTGGAATCCGCCTTCGGCTGCGTTTTTGGATCGGCTTTGGGTTGCGGCTTGGTTGCTTCCTTGGAATCCGCCTTCGGCTGCGATTTCGGGTCGGCTTTGGGTTGCGGTTGGGGCGTCTTTTTGGAATCCGCCTTCGGCTGCGATTTCGGATCGACTTTGGGTTGCGGTTGGGTTGTCTTTTTGGTATCCGCCTTCGGCTGCGTTTTCGGATCAGCTTTGGGTTGCGGTTGGGTTGTTTCTTTGGAATCCGCCTTCGGCTGCGATTTCGGGTCGGCTTTGGGTTGCGGTTGGGTTGTTTCCTTGGAATCCGCCTGTGGCTGCGATTTTGGATCGGCTTTGGGTTGCGGCTTTCGCGTCTCCTGAGATTCTACAATAGATTTTATCACCGGCTGTCGGGCAGCGATCGGCCGTGGCGCAACAGCATTTTCTGAAAAGGCATTGGCCCGTTGCAAGATCAACAGCAATGAATCCGCCACCATTTTGTGTAGCCTTTCATTGGGATGCGGATCGTTTTGATTCACGATATAGTCGATGGCGGGCTTCCCGAGCAGCATTTGCCGCACGCTGAGCGTGGGCACGCCATGCCCCCTGAAACGTCCCTCGACGGGATCGGTCGCAAATTGACTGCCCGCTGCATTCTCCAAAAACGGAAACACGACCGCCGCCATCGGCACCTGCAAGGAATCACCATAGGCCACCAAACGGTCGATCTCTTGGAAATGTGCATACCGCACCTTGAGAAAGGAAAAGCATTGCTGGATATAGCCAAAGTAGTCGCTCAATTCGTCGGGATGCGGGTAGCGCCAGTAGAGATAGTTCCACAAATAGGAGCGCCGCGCAAAATACCGTGCAAAACCAGGGATGTCATGGTAGCTGCGGGCATGTTGCAACAGCAAGCCGCCGCGCTCGCCATCCTGCTCGATGTCATTGGGGTACCAAGAGAAGATCAAGATGTCGGGCTTGTAGGGAAATGCACGCAAGCGTTTGTTTTCATCGCGGGTGTCTGAGCCACCCACCCCGAGATTATAGACACGGAATTCATTGCCCGGCAGCAGGGCCTCCAATTCATTGGTGAAACGATCGTTGGCATCCTTGATCCCATGTCCCGCTACAAAAGAATCCCCGATCACCAAGACCTTGCGGCGCGTGCCCACGCTAGCCGAGTCATAAGGCGCATCGCGGTAGCCCTCTTCATTCAGCGTCCAATGGTTCAGAAACCAAGCTCGGGAACCCAGGGTCCCGTTGAAGCGATGGGTGCTCTCATGGAACAAAAAGCCCCCCTCCAAGAGCATCAACACGAGCGTCACCCCAAAGGCTGCCACTGCGAGGTTGCGGTAAAAGGGATGGAGTTCGGGCCCGTCGCGTTTCTTCACCACCGCTTGGTAGAGCGTATTCGCCAGAAAAAACAGCATCCCCAGCAGATAGAGCAGCCGCAGCCCTTTGAATTGCCCAGGATGGATCACATTCAACGAAAACATGATCGCCAGCAGGCAGCAAAACATGAAGAGATTGAAACGAAAGGAATTGTTGAGGTAATACCCCAACCGTTTGGGTGCCCAGACCAAAATCCCCCCCGAGACGCCCGCAAGCAGCGCAAGCAGGCTCGGCAGCAAATAACGGATGTCACTTTCGTGAAAATGATGCGCCGGTACGGGTGGGACAATTCCCTGCGCTGCCCACAACCACAAAGCAATAGGATTGACGACCACCGCCACGAGCAGCAGCACATAGCCTACAAATACATGCAGGTCCGATTTCGGTTTTAGGCGGGGATCCATATTGATTCCAAAGGCGATGCGCGCAACATGCAAAGGAATGAAGATTTGGCCATCCATAACAGATGATCCACAACGAGTAATGAACAATCAACGCCCGCGCACTGCATTGAATTTAGCACAGTAGGAGGGAGGGGATTGAATTTGGAGGGTATTTTTGATGCTGGATTCTCCATAGTTAATTAGTTTTGCACTATGAGTAAAAAAGGACGCGTATTGGTGGCCATGAGTGGCGGCATCGACAGCTCGGTGACTGCTGTGATGTTGCACGAGCAGGGGTATGAGGTCATAGGCCTCACGATGAAGACCTGGGACTATGCCAACGCGGGCGGACAAACCAAGGAGACAGGTTGCTGTAGCCTCGACTCGATCAACGATGCACGCATCGTCGCGGTCGAGCTGGGCTTCCCACACTATATCATCGACATCCGCGAGGAGTTTGGAGACTATGTAATCGAAAATTTTGTCGATGAATACCTCGCAGGCCGCACCCCCAACCCCTGTGTGTTGTGCAACACCCACATCAAATGGGACGCCCTCTTGCGCCGCGCAGACAAGATGGATTGCGAGTTTATCGCCACAGGCCACTATGCACAGGTGCGCCAGGAAAATGACCGCCACATCATTTCACGTGGCAAAGACATGAACAAGGACCAGAGTTATGTGCTTTGGGGCTTGAAGCAAAAGTCATTGGCGCGCACCATGTTCCCGATGGGCAAGTACCACAAGGCCGAGATCAAGGACATGGCACGTGCGATGGGTTTTCACCATCTCGTGAACAAGCCAGAATCTTACGAGATCTGTTTCATTCCCGACAATGACTACCACGGCTTCCTGAACCGCAATGTGCCTGGCCTGGAGGAGCGCGTGGCAGGCGGCAATTTCATGTTGGCAGATGGCACCATCGTGGGCAAACACAAGGGTTATCCCTACTATACCATCGGTCAGCGCAAGGGCATCATCGCCATGGGCGAGCCCTATTATGTGACCTACATCGACCCCGAGACCAATACCGTGATGATCGGCAAGGACGACGAGTTGCTAGAGCACAAGATGCAGGTCCGCGGCGTGAACCTAGTAAAATACGACAGCCTCCCCGAGGAACTCGAAGCTGTAACCAAAATCCGCTACAAAGACAATGGTTCGCCCAGCATCTTGCATCCGCTCGGCGATGGATTGGTCGATGTCACCTTCCCCTCCGCAGTGCGCGCGATCACCCCCGGCCAAAGCGCCGTCTTCTATGAAGGCGACGACGTGCTCGGCGGTGGCTGGATCAAGAGCATCGGGGGAAATTGAGGGGGGATAGGGATTTTGGCGATCGAAGCGTGAGCCACAGGCTCAAACGCTGACCGAATAGCTAGCCTCTGGCTAGCGAAACCAGCACAAGACGTATCATCCAAGGGTGGCGTCTTTGGAAATTTTGACGTTTTCGTCCCAAACGATTAAATTAGAGCAATGGAATTCAGCAAAAACCTCTTTTGGGACACTGATTCGTCGAGGCTAGACTTTGACCTCAATGTGCGATCCATCATTGCGCGCGTCGTCGAATGGGGGACTATGGAAGATTGGTATATGATATTGGATTATTTCGGGATCAATAGATTGAGGCAGGAATCGGTTGAAATTCGTTCTCTTGAGCCCAAAGCCCATAGTTTTCTAAGTGCAGTATTGGATATTCCATTGGAAAATTTTAGATGTTACAAAGAGCAGCAGTCTTACCCGGAACTTTATCACTTCTGAAAGAATTGATGGATCATCCTGAGCTGAAGGATTTCTACCTTGTGGGTGGAACAGCACTCGCCTTGCAAATAGGGCATAGAGATACCATCGATATAGATCTGTTCAGTGATCAGCCACTCGACTTCGATCAAATCACGAGCGCTTTGCCAGAGGACTACATGGAATTTTCTCGAAGCAAAGTATTCTTTGGCGTAAAGGTTGACGGGGTTAAATGTGATTTTGTGTCTTATCCTTTTTCAAGGCAATTGCCTTTGTTGGTAGAGGAAGGAATCAGAATGGCTCAGCCGCTGGAAATCGCTGCGATGAAGCTATGGGCGATCACAAGGCGAGGAGCAAAAAAAGACTTTTGGGACCTCTATTTTCTGCTCAAGATGCATGGCCTTCCCGAAATCATGAAATTTTTTGTCACGAAATTTCCAAACGTTCAGCCCTTGATGGTTGCAAGAAGTCTTTCCTTTTTTGACGATGCAGACCGGGATTTGGATCCAATGCCAATAATTCCTGTCGAATGGGAAATCGTCAAGGCCGAAATAAGGAAACAGATCAAGAGCCTGTTGCTCAATCGCTAACACCTCACCCACCTCAGCATCTCAGGAAATCCCACGCTGCCCGCCGCCTGTGCAGCCTTAGGATCCTCGCAGAGTCCCATCCATACCAGCAGCGGCAGCCCGATATAGGTGCCCGTCGTGAATTGCTCCCGCAGCCAATCGGCTTGATTGTGGTAGCCGTTGTCATGGATCACCACGTCGAGCGGCAGCTCCAGGTGCAGACTCGCGGCGTAGGTCCAGAGGATCACCGCCAGTTCGTCGCCCTCGTGCTCGGGCAGTACCTCTTTCACATTCCCCGAAAACAAGCCGCGCTTTTCAGGCGGCAGGAGCGCAATATGGCCCGCCTCATGCAAGATGTCGCCCGGATAGCGCAGCAAGGCGCGATCGATCAGCAGGCATCCCTGTACGACCTCGAGGCCCGGCAAAAAAGTGTTTTCAGGCACGCTGTCAAAGCGCCACGCGATGCCGATCGCATCGAGAAATGCGACCATTTTTTGCAGATAGACCTCCGCCCAATAGGCAGCAGATTCGGCCTCCAATTGCAGCACGAGCGTCGCTGCACCAGCACCGCTCATGGTCCGCAATGACAGCAGCATTTGTTGCCGTTGCGCCTCGGGCATTGGCGGCGGCACGAGGGACGCCATGTCAAAACCAGCGCCTTCCAACCAAGCATCGGTCCAGGCATTGCGGATGCAGTCGATCACGAGGTGTATGCGGTCTGTCGGGCCGCCATTGAAGACACTGTGCGGTTGAGAGAAATCGGCAAACCAGCACTCGCCCGGCAGCATGGGCAGACGTTCGCCTGCAACCACAAAGGCGACATCGGGATGGGTGATGAGCGGGATATGCAGCCTGAAGATGCCGTCGGCGTAGCCCAAGCCCACGTCGCGGTGGGGCTTGATCTCGCCCCCAGCGGCTTGGCGCAGCAGCCGCACACTTTCCCGCTCGCATTGCAATTGGGCCAGCAAAGCTTGGAAATGAGGGCATGCTTGCAACAGCGGCGTATCTTGATAAGCTTTGCCAGGATGGGCAAATACCGTATTGGCAGCGCCATCTTGCGAACGTAAAGCGATCGAGTCCCAGCCACCCACATAGTCTTTGGTATTGTAATGCGGCCGCCAATCCGTTTGCAGGCAATAGGCGAGGTCTGCCAGCAAGCCAGCGAGATCGGTGGCCAAGGGCAGTTGCAGCGCAGACTGGTAAACGCCCTGCAGTTTGGTTTCAGTTGGTTCCATCTTGCGAATATACAAACCACGCCCATTCCCCCTTGCAAGTTGCCTTCCACAGGGAGTACGACAAATTCATCAATTGAAGCGGGAGCTGTGCCTGTCCCGCACATTGTGCGGGAGCTCCAACGCTCAAGGAATCATGAGCCGTGCTTGTCCCGCTCATAGAGCGGGGGCTCGCGAATTGAGCAGCAATGGTTCTGAAAAGCCTTTGTTGCTGAAATGGAGTAACCATCGCCCGATCAGGCTCACCAAGACCTTTTTGGTGGCGTTCCCAATTTTTGCACTGTTGTTCCGTTGATATTTTGTATTTTTATGCTGATGAGTAGATATCTGAAATTTGCTGCCCTTTTATTGGTCCTAGGCTTGGGAATGGTCGCCTGCCGCAAGGAGTTTGATCCAGTCCCTGCCACTGCGCGCACAATCTATCCGATTGTGGATGGCAAGCAGCGTGTATATCACGTGATCGATACCTCCTACGCCTCTGCGACCTTGGAGGATGCCCGCAGCTATTACAAGCGTGAGCTCACAGACGGCACCGAGACCGACCTGCTGGAACGCTCAGTGTCCAAATTGTGGCTCCATATCTCAGCCGACACATTGGGGACACCCGCTGCCCCTGTTTATGCATGGCGATTTGACCAGCTGTGGACCCAGTACCTCAGCGACACCTATGCCGAGCGCATTGAGGGCAATACCCGCAAGCTAGTGCTGAAATGGCCACCATATCCTGGCAGTACCTGGAATGGCAATCTTTACAACGACAAAGAGACCCAGACCCATGAATACATCAACATCGACACGACCGTCGTCGTGCAAGGCGTCACTTACGAGCACTGTGTCTATGTGCTCCAGGTACCCTTTCGCATGCCCGTTGTCAAAACTCCGACCGGCCCACAGCCGCCATTTTTCCTGATCGAGCATGCCTACGAAATCTATGCCCCCAACATCGGCAAGATCGTAGGCTACTATAAATATTACGAAGAGCAGGTCATCAACGGCCAGGTACAAATCGACGCCGACAGCCGCATTTACCGCGAGGAGCTCGTCGCGCACAACTACTAGACATGCGTGTACTTCCATTTTTAGGATTCCTCATCGGGATGATGGTGTGTTGCAGTCTGCAAGCGCAGGTGAATTCCGGTACATTGCCCCTGCGTGGGAAGCGTGTAGCCGTCTATTTCTCCAAAAAGCACTTTAGTTTTGACGACAACTACCGCATTCCCCTCTCGCAATTCATCAAAAGCGACGAGGGCAAGGATGCCGAGATCGAAAACATCAAGCTGCAAACATTGGTAGCCCTTGGCACCCTGTTTTCGCAGCAATTGGAGCAGCCGAGCCAGGCCGATTCCGTCTATTTTCTCAACGAGTTTCCCAGTTTGGCCCAAGCCTTCATCGACCAATATTCCTCAGACGACCATAGCCTCGGCGCGATCGGCAGCGCCTTTAGCGGTACCGATTACATCTTGGTTGTCAATCCATTCATCCTCGGTAGTTACAAGACCTCCTCGGTCTATTCGCGCAGCAACCGCATCATCACCGAGCAAGTCGTGATCAAGACCGCCCGCATCAGAATCGAGCTTTTTGAGCCGCAGAGCGGGCAGCGCATGCACGTGTATGAAACCTGCATCGACGACCGCAAGACCGTCGTCAAAGACCTCTTCTTCGAGTTTCACATGCAATCTTCCCGCACGGGCCGATTTCTCTCCAAGCTCTTTTCGCTCGCTGTCCAAAACATGAACAATGGGATCGAAAACAGCTGCGAAAGCAACTGATGGCAATGCGATAATGGCTCGTAGTGAGTTCGTAACGGGCCAATAATGTGTCTCCCCGCTTTATGGAACGCGGGGGCAGAAGCCAGCAATGGTGTACCCGTCGGCAACAATCTGCCCGTCACCACTTTACCCACTTGGGGCAATGCCACCCCTGACAATGCGCTGATCATCTATTACCAAGACGACAGTTTGGAAAGTGTCACCGGACCTACTCACAAGGGCCAATCCATAGGCAGCGGCACACTTTACAGGTCGCGCCTTCCTCAACCCGACGACAGGGATCGTAGATGTGATGCTGGCAGATTTATTCGAGCAATTTGACCATACCGTCTCCAACCTTATCGGCCAAGTGCTCGACACTGGCACACGTGAACCACATCGCTTCGACCTCTTTGGGAATGTGGACGGCGTGTATTTCATTGCAGAGCGCAACGGCGAAAATACATGGCGGTAATGCATTGTTAAGGGGACGCGATGGGGATGATGGAGGTCCCTTTTGAGAGCGGTCAGCGCGTCAATGGTTGGATTTTCCCAACGATTGACGCGCATCCTCATTGGGAATGCGATTGTAGCCTGATCACATCATGTGAATAAAGATCAATTCTCGGAGCACCGATTTCCATACATTTGCACTTGGTATGGAAAATTATGTGCAAAGGATAAATACCTTACTGAGGCCCAAAATCACCGAAAAGGAGGTGGTCTTGGATTTGTTTGCAGGATGCGGCGGCTTATCATTGGGATTTGAAGCCGCAGGATATCGCACAATCGGTTACGAAATGAACAGTGCGGCCGCAGCCACCTACAATCAAAATCTGATGGGTGACTGCCATGCGGTTAGGCTGGACCTTGATTTCCAATACCCACATGCAGAAATCGTGATTGGTGGCCCTCCCTGCCAACCCTTCAGCGTAGGTGGACACCAAAAAGGAATTGAAGACGCGAGAGATGGCTTTCCGATTTTTATCGACGCAGTGCGTAAGTTGGAGCCTCGGGTATTTATGTTCGAGAATGTGCGAGGATTGCTGTATGCAAACAAGTGGTATTTTGAACTTGTGTTGTCGGAATTGAGAAAATTGGGTTATTTAATCGATTTCAAACTTTTGAATGCGGTGAATTTTGGTGTGCCGCAAAACAGAGAACGACTTTTTGTTATAGGACATCGCTCGGAATTTTCCTTCCCCAAGGCTGCTCAAAGGAGAACGACTGTCGGCGATGCCATTGGCGATACTATGTTTACTACTCCAGCGGGAAGCAAATTTTTGACCCCTTCGATGGATGCCTATGTTGCCAAATATGAAAAGGCTTCCGCTTGTATCAATCCCAGAGACTTATATTTTGAAAAGCCTGCAAGAACCTTAACGTGTCGCAATCTGGCAGGTGCTACAGGGGACATGCAGCGTGTACGCCTTCAAAACGGTTCACGTCGCCGAATCACAGCGCGGGAGGCCGCAAGACTCCAGAGTTTTCCAGATTGGTTCGAATTCAGTGGTACGGAAACACACCAATTTAACCAAATCGGGAACGCTGTGCCGCCATTATTGGCCTATCAGTTGGCTGAGTCGATTCGTGATTGCTATTTACGTGGTGTGAAATTCACGGCAGCACAGATTGCGAATGAGGGAGTTGGCCTTAACCAAATTCTAACCCTTTTTTAGAATGAAATCTTATTTGGCTAAAAGTAAGAAGAGCACCGCTATTCGGGAACTACTTGAGGAGACTCTTGAAATCTTGGAAAGTGTGGGTATCCCTGTTGTGTCAAAAGCATTAAGAGGTCGTGAAAAAATGGCAATGTCTTTTTTGGCTGTTTCCGGGGTCAAGAAAGAATGGCGAGAAATAAGATCGATCGAATCTAATAATTATCTCACCACTGGGCAAATAATCAAATTCATAAACCTAAATTTTGAAGAAGAGATTCCTAAGGGATCGTATGATGATATCCGAAGAAAAGACTTAAAATTGTTGACTGTCGCGAATTTGGTTGAAAACAGCGATTCAAAAGGGAGAGATACAAATGATCCCACTCGAGGTTATGCCCTCAACCCTGACTTTAGGCAGCTTCTTCGCTCATACAAGACAGAATCTTGGGAACAAAATGTTTCGGTTTTTAACCAGTCTCGAGAATCATTGGCTGAGGCATTGCAAAGGAAACGAAACTTGGCGAAAATTCCTGTCAGCCTTCCAAATGGTAAGGCTCTTCAATTGTCACTTGGGGATCATAATCTGCTTCAAAAGGCAATCGTTGAGGAGTTTTTGCCTCGATTTGGCGGAAATTCTTCCGTGCTGTATATCGGAGATACCACCAACAAATCTCTCCATTTAGAAGAAGCAAAACTCAAAGAACTGAATTTCTTCGAATTGTCCCATGACAAACTTCCTGATGTCGTCGCATATTTGGAATCTAAGAATTGGCTTTTCATGATTGAAGCTGTTCATAGTTCTGGGCCAATTTCCGAAATTAGGATGCTGGAACTGAAGAAATTGCTCACTACTTGCCCTGCCGACCTCATTTTTGTAACGGCCTTTTTGACTAGAGCGCAATTCAAAAAATGGGCTGCCGATATCGCATGGGAATCCGAAGTCTGGATTGCCGACAATCCTGACCACATGATTCACTTCAATGGGCACAAATTTCTCGGTGCATACTAAATAACCACCCAAGAATCCCATGTCCACCCAATCCCACTACGACGCCTGGTCCACCCAATACGACACCAACGAAAACAGGACGCGTGACCTGGAGGCCGTCGCTGTGCGCAAGCTCTTGGAGCCCATCCTTTTCAGGCATGTCCTCGAACTTGGTGCTGGCACAGGGAAAAATACAGTTTGGTTTGCGCCATTCGCCCATCGCATCGTCGCGGTCGATCTGAGTGCTGAGATGCTGGCCAAAGCCAAGGAAAAAGTTGAGGCCGTCGGCAATCCTGAGTGTATTGCGGACTTTGTGCAGGCCGATATCACCCAGCCTTGGAATTTCGGACATGGAATCTATGACTTGGTGAGTTTCAGCTTGATGTTGGAGCATATCGAGCACCTCGATCCGGTCTTTGCGGAGGTCGCGCAAGCGCTCATGCCTGGCGGACATCTGTATGTGGGCGAGTTGCATCCCTTCAAACAATACCTCGGCACCAAGGCCAAGTTTCAAACTGCTGAAGGTGAGGTCGTGGTAGCTTGCTACAACCACCACATCAGTGACTTTGTGAGGGCAGCGCAGCACCATGGGTTGGAGCTGCTGACGGTGGAGGAGTTTTTTGATGCCGAGGTTCGCAGCGGCGTGCCGAGGATATTGGGGCTGCTGTTTCGGAAGGTGTGAATCGCAAGCTGTTGATGCAAGATCCGCAATGAGCCAATTGGCAAGAAAAACAAAGCGATTCGTCGCGCCCAATGCCAAAAAACAAGCTGCCCATTCGAGGTTCATCGTTGCGAACTCCGAATGGGCAGCTTGTGGATGCGTCGCTCAGTCTTATCGCCGCAAAAAGCGCTTGGTCGCAGACCGTCCATCTTGGCTCAAGCGCGCCAAATACATGCCTGAAGCCAAATGGCCGATGTCCACTGCACTGGAAAGATCGTTGATCTGTTCTTGCACGAGCAAGACACGACCGCTGAGATCACAGATCTCAAACTTAGCGTCCTGTAAGGTAAAGGGTGCCTCGATCCGGATGGCTTCACCTGCTGGATTGGGCATCAATTGAAATTCCAATGCCAATTGATCTGCGCGGCTAGTCGTGAGACCGATGATGGCGCGCAGATGCCCACTCTGATAGTCTGTCACAAAAAGAGTGTCTTCGGTGAGGCTACTGCAAATGCCAAAAGGGGTTTTGAAATCGGCAGAAAAGGCAGGACCGTCACTGCTGCCAAAGACATCGCCAGCGATCCAGGTGACGAGATGGGGGCTAGTGACCTCGACGCGGTAGATGCGACAAGCGGTAAAGGAGGCGCAGTAGAGGGCACCGTGGGCAAATGTGATATTCCCGATGTATTGGATGGGTACGGCAGGAGATGTCGGTGCAGGAATGTTGGCAATAAATGTGAGTGAGTCGTCATCGACGCGGTAGATGGTAAGGCTGTTGCGATTGCTCACATAAAGGCGGCCAAGGTCGTCGTAGGTGAGCCCGATGGGTTCAGATAGCGGGGATCCACTACGAAAGGGTGTAATGCTGAGGTCGGGTGCGATCTTGACAAGGGAATTGGTAATGAACGAGGCTACGATCATCGTGTCACTGTCCAATTCTTTGATGATTCCCACAGGCTCTATCATTGAAACGGAGGCTATAACCGTACCTTGAGGGCTGAGTACAAAGACCTTGCCATCACTACGGCAAGGAACGAAAAACTGCCCTTGACTATCAATCGCAATGTCATAAGGATCAAAGAAGCCACCTCCACCGATGGTGCTGAAGGTTCCGTTGGGGGTGCGCAGATAGAGCAAGCCTTCATCCCTCGCTGGACCATAGACTTGACCTTCTGCTCCAAGCTCCAAGGAGTGGCCATACAAGCGAAACGGATCGTCGTGAAGGGTTACGACAGTTTGGGCCCGGGCAAGCGTGATCCCACAAACAAGCGCAAGTAAATAGATTTGGATTCGTTGAAACATAAATTTTCTAGTTTTTTACGCAAAGCATTGATGATATAAAATTGCAGGAGTTTCTATTGACTCAAACAAACAACCGCTTCCGTGAGAATCCATGCTAAAATTTATGTTTTGGTGACACGGTTGAAGACCCTCCGCTAAGGAATATGTTTTTATTAACATCCATGATTATGCGCAGGATTTTTGGCTTCTGGCAAGGCGCAGAATTGGTTCGTAGCAGCGCTACGGGCCAATTCTGCAACGCGGCCAGAGGTCAAAAAGACTAGCATAATGTTGGATGT
>JANORP010000321.1:0-12711 GCA_031415375.1 Bacteroidota bacterium
CACCGCAAGCACTCGACAAGTATTTCAAAGGTCGCTTGCCTTCAGAGCCCGCGCTGACATTTGGTGAGTTCAAAATCGAGCTCGACGAGCACGAGTACAAGGCTGCTGAATTGGGGCACGCCCAAGGCAAGGTTCAGGAGACGCCATTGGGCGAAGATGTTCCAGCGGCAGAATTGGCAAATTCAGAGGAGCCAATTCGTGAAACCATGTCTTTTGAAATGCTGGACCGCGACGATGACACGCCAGCAGCCTTGCACAAAGACAAGATCGAGGCCATCATTGATCGATTCATTGAAAATGAGCCTGGTATCACCCGCGCCAAGTCGGTCGGCATCCCTACAGGAGACCTTGCCAAGCAGAGCAGTCAGCTCCATGATGGCGGTTGGGTCACAGAGACCCTTGCCAAGATTTATGAGAAGCAGGGCAATAAGTCCAAGGCCATCAAAATTTATGAGCAACTCCGCTTGCGTCTTCCTGAAAAAAACGATTACTTTGTATCCCTTATTGAAAAATTGAAGCACTAGCAGCTCATGAATATCATTTTCGGAATTTTAGCAATAGTCGCAGCCATCCTGCTCATTTTGATTGTGGTTGTGCAAAACAGCAAAGGCGGCGGTCTGTCCAATGCGCTTGGTGCCAGCAACATCACCAATATGATTGGTACACGTCGCGCAACCCAAGACATCGAGAAATTTACGTGGTACCTCGTAGCCGCGATGATGGTCATGGCCTTCATGGCCAATGTGACTGGCAATGGCAGAACCGTAAAAACTGCCGACAGCTTTGAGTCCATGCTCAATGCACCTAGCGCGCCAGCTGCCGCTCCAGCCCCAGAAGGTGGTGCGACAGAGGCCCCTGCAGAAGGAGAATAATCAACTTTCCCAGTTGGGAAAGCTAGAAAATAGAATCGGCCCGCCATTGGTGGGCCGATTTTGTTGCTGCACGCTTAGGGCAATCGCTCAAATTGGCGACAAGGTTTGTGGATTGCCCATCACGCGATCGAAATCGACGAAACCTGACTTGGATGATTCCTGGTGATGAAATCATCGACTTTGGGCATAAATTTTTGGATATTAATGTTATTGTGTACAATTAATTGATTTCACGCACGATTTTATTGGCGATGAGGTTTTTCGGACAATCGATATGTTGTTTTTTTGTGAAAAAAGGAATAACTTGCGGGCCTGTAAACTTCATTAATCCAAAAATGTTCGTATGAAAACAAAAGCATTTATTTTGTCGCTGTTTTTGGTGCTTGCGGCCTCGGTCGCTACAGTTTCGACTGCTCAGGCACAATGCTCGGTCTGCAATGCAACCATCAGTGCGATCAACAATGGTCCTGTCCTTGCACCACGCATCCGTGTTTATGGTGTAAACACAGGTTACTTCGCACCTTGCAATAATCCGACCTATGTGTGGACCTGCACACCTGCTGCTGGCGTTGCGATTTTGAACGCTGGTGGTCAAGCCCGCTTCACGTTCCCTACCGCTGGGAACTACTACATTTGCTGCACTTTCACTGTACAAGGTCCTGGTGGCCCATGCTCTGTGACAAGTTGTAAGTGGGTGCCGATTCCCTGACCTCACTCCAATTGAGGTCATCTACGACAGCCGTTCCGATCAGGGGCGGCTGTCGTTTTTGGTTGCGGTGGCAGCGTTGTGGCAACGATGTATTTGCTACTGGATGGTTACCCACAGTTCCATGCGATGTAACTGGATGCCTGCGAGCGGTGAAGCCGATCTTGACGCGTTTCCAGCGACAATCGATGATTTCCCAAATCGCATTGGTTTTGATGCCCAAAATTACCCAATTTGCGACCGTTTGAAGCACTGAATCGAAATCTGAATGATCTCAAAAACCATTATTGTCACGGGTGCCAATGGCCTTTTGGGCCAGAAACTGGTGTTGAAGCTGAGCCGCCGTGAAGCAGTACAACTGGTCGCCACAGCCACTGGTCCCAATCGCAACCCGATGGACGACGGCTATGAATATGAGGAAATGGATGTGACAAATATCGACTCGATGCGGGCGATTTTTGAGCAGTACAAGCCGACTGAGATCATCCACACCGCAGCGATGACCAACGTCGATCAGTGTGAAACCGAGCAGGAAAAATGCTGGGCGCTCAATGTTACTGCTGTACAATTGATCGTGGATCTCTGCCGCGAATTCAAAACGCGCCTGATCCACATTTCCACCGACTTCATCTTCGATGGCACAGCCGGGCCATATTCCGAAAAAGCCACGCCCAATCCGCTGTCTTACTATGGAAAAAGCAAGCTGGCAGCTGAGGAAATTGTCGTGAACGCGGGCATTCCTTTCGCGATTGCACGCACGATGCTCGTCTTTGGGATTGTGGCAGACATGTCGCGTAGCAATTTTGTGCTCTGGGCCAAAGGGGAGCTTGAAAAAGGCAAGAAAATCAATGTCGTCAATGACCAATGGCGCTGCCCGACCCTCGCAGAGGACCTCGCCGAAGGCGTGGTCTTGATGACCATGAAGGACAAAAATGGGATCTACAACATATCTGGACCCGATATGCACAGCGTGTTTGAGATGGTGGAATTGGTGGCCGATCACTGGAAACTCGACAAAACGTTGATCAACCCGATCTCTAGCAACACCCTCAACCAAGCCGCCAAGCGTCCACCAAAAACGGGATTCATTATCCTGAAGGCGCAAACCGAGCTCGGATTTAAGCCTCGCACATTCAAGGAAAGTCTTCAAGTCATCGAAAAACAACTGGGCGATGCGGGTTGATGCGCCAATCAAGGTCCTCAAGATGGCGTATGCGGCATCATTGCCGCCGTCCTTGTGATTGGACCACTGCCCGCATTTCCAATCTAGAGCGCAGGTGAATGGTGGTGGATGTTGGCTGCCTGAGGTATGAGGTCGCTTTTTTTCAGCGTGCCGATTTTCGCGACGAGAATTTTCTCAAATTGCGGTACAGTCACATAACGGTTTGTCGTGCGGCATCGAATACCATCGTAAGAGGCTAAAATGAATTCAAAAGGGGAACTGGATCAACCAAAAAAGAAGCTCAACCTTGTCGATGCGACACTCATCGTAGCGGGATCCATGATCGGCTCTGGCATTTTCATTGTCGCTGCCGACATGGGTAGGATGGTAGGCGGGCCAGGCTGGATGATGTTGCTTTGGGTAATTACTGGCGTGATGACCATATTTGCTGCGCTCAGTTATGGTGAGCTTGCGGGCATGTATCCCAAGGCCGGCGGGCAATATGTTTATTTGAAGGAGGGCTACAACGATTTGGTTGGCTTTTTGTATGGCTGGAGCTTGTTTGCGGTGATACAGACGGGTACGATCGCTGCGGTCGCCGTCGCATTTGCGAAATATACAGGGCAGATTTTGCCTGTCTTTAGCGAAAGCAATGTTTTGTTGGAACTGGGTACCTTTAAACTCACTGCCGCTCAGGTGCTGGGTATCGCTTCCATTATTGTGCTTACGTGGATCAACGCAAATGGCATTCAGTATGGCAAAATCATCGTGCGCGCCTTTACCTCGACGAAATTGATAGCCCTTTTTGGTCTCATCTTGTTGGGGCTGCTGGTTTTTAGGAAACCAGAGGTCTGGGCAGGGAATCTGGCGCACTTCTGGGACTATGGCAAATATGCAGTCGATGCCCAAACGGGCAAGGCGACCTTTACCACCCTTACCACGTTTGGTTTGATCACGGCCATGGGCGTGGGTTTGGTGGGATCGCTCTTTAGCAGCGATGCTTGGAACAATGTCACCTTCATTGCGGCTGACATTGAAAACCCTAAGCGCAGCATCCCCCGCAGCCTCTTGTATGGGACTGTGATCGTGATCACCATCTATCTCTTGGTCAATGTGGCCTACCTCAACCTTTTGCCCTTCTACGGCGATCCAGCTGCCATAAATGCATTTGACAAAGGGATCATATTTGCAGAGAAAGACCGTGTGGGTACGGCTGCAGTGTCACAAATGTTCAGCGACAATGCAGCACCCATCATGGCCGTGTTGATCATGATTTCGGCTTTTGGGTGCAACAACGGGATCATACTCGCTGGTGGACGCGTCTATCAAGCCATGGCAAAAGACGGACTTTTCTTTGCCAAAATGACGCAAAACAATGCACGCGGGGTGCCCGGTTACGCCCTGTGGATACAAGGCATTTGGGCATCGCTACTCTGCTTGTCGGGCAAATATGGCGACCTGCTCGATTACGTCATTTTTGTGGTCATGCTGTTTTATATCCTCACCATCCTTGGTATTTTCATCCTCCGCAAAAAGAAACCCAATGTCGAGCGGCCCTATAAGGCATTTGGGTACCCGATTGTGCCAGCACTCTATATCTTGATGGCTACCGCCTTTTGTATCAATATCCTGTACATGCGGCCAGAATATTCCTTTCCAGGCCTTGTCATCGTGTTGTTGGGCATTCCGATCTATTTCTTTTGGCGGCGCAAGCGACATGTAGCCTAGGCCTTGAGCTGCTTTCGAATCACGCGAACGCAGCTACCCGCGCGTGGCGCTCGCGGCAGAGGGCTTCGGAATGGCCCCTGCCTCAGTCCCATTTCGATAGGACAAAAAGTCGCGTAGGTAGGCTAGGGAGTCCCTTTTTGGCTGACCCACATGCAGCATTTCGCCTCCACATTCATTCCAACGAAGTTCTGAGCCCAAAAGGCCGCAGGGTGCATTGCATGGTCAGTTTCCGTCGCTTTTTTCACACATGACCTGCCACAGCCGCACTTCTCTGCCCTGTATGTGCGCGATCCTCGATCAGAGTAAGTGTCTTTCCATGTTACGCGCAAGCAACACAGCTACAATTGGCCGATTTCGCCCTCGAAATCTTTGGAGTTTGTAACATTTTAGGGGAGGGCTGCGTCCCCCGCCTTGCTGCGGGACAGGCAGAGGCCTTGGGCTCAGAATCGATTTATTCGTCTCCCGCAGCTTGTTACACACTCAAATCTGCTAAAAAAAAACAATCAATTTCTGCCCGTTCGTACATTGACGTTGCCACTTAGTCCTCCAGAACTGCCCGTTGGTACATTGGCGTTATTTCTCATTTTTCAAGCTTGCATCTTTGTGCCCTGCAAAATTGAAAAACGTAAACGCAACATGGTAAAGCAACTGAACACAGCACAAAAACGCGGAATGCTCATCGTCTTGGGCGCATTGGTACTCTTAGCAGGCTGGCGCTGGCGTGCCGCGCACGCCGCAGGCTTGGGCGAGACGATCACCGACAATGAAATTTCAGCCGCGCCATTGGGACTCAAAATCGATCTCAATACCGCCGATACCACGGCCCTCCAGCAA
The DNA here is from genome assembly GCA_031415375.1 of Bacteroidota bacterium. Taxonomy (GTDB): domain Bacteria; phylum Bacteroidota; class Bacteroidia; order J057; family JADKCL01; genus JADKCL01. The sequence continues at coordinate 5,303 of JANORP010000321.1, forward strand.
GTCAAAGGCATCGGTGCCGCATCGGCCCGTCGCATCGTGCGCTACCGCAGCCTCGTGGGTGGCTTCACAACCACCGAACAACTCCTCAAAGTCTGGGGCATCACACCAGAAAATTTCGTACGTATTGAAGAACAAGTCTTTGTAGATACCACGACGACCGCCTTTGCCACACTGCGCAAAGGCAAGCCGCAAAAAGGCAGCTATCAACGCAATTACAAGCCGCGCTACCCTGAGCATCGCGGCTACAAAGACCATCCACAAAACTTTACAGCTGCTCCAATTACCTCCAGCTCCGCTTCCTCGACCAGTGGCCAAGCAGGCTCGGCCACAACAGCAACGCAATTCGTAGCGACGGCCCCGCGTACACCTGCCCGCAAGCAACTCATCGACATCAATACTGCCGACAGCACAGCGCTTGTCGAGATCAGCGGTATCGGTCCTGGCACCGCCCGCAACATCGTCAAATACAGAAATCTCATCTATTTCTACGACAATCTCGATCAGCTTACAGAGGTCTGGGGCATTCGCCCCGAAAATCTGGAGCGCATGAAACCCTTTCTCACGATCGGCGAAAGTCGCAAGGCGATGCCGCACCTGCGCATCAACGAAATGACCGTCGAGGAATTGGGTCGCCACAAATACTTCGGGTTTAAGGAGGCGCGTATCGTCGTCTCCTACCGCGAGAAACATGGTGCATTCGCCGATTTTGCAGCACTGCAAAATGTACTCGGCGTTGCGCCTGAGAAGTGGGAGCAGTTGCGGGCTTATTTGGTATTCTGAGCATCGGCCAATGGACCGGAGGCCGAGGTGCTTCCACGGTTGCAGGCCTGCGCCATTTGCGGCCTTTGCTGTGCTAATTTGTCCTGTATCAATGAATGGCGTCGTCGGAACAGAGAAAATCACAAAATCCACCCTTGCATTTCACCAACATTGTCCTCAAATTCGACCGTTCTAAAAAAATGACCTAGATGGAACTCGAAGCATTGTTGAAGAAAAATATCCGGGAAGTACCTGATTTCCCGATCCCCGGCGTGAATTTCAAGGATATCTCGCCGATTTTCCTGAATCCTGAGCTCATCAGGTCCACCGCCGAGGCGCTCGCAGCGCCTTGGATGGGCAAAGGCATCACGCGGGTAGTCGGGATCGAAAGCCGTGGATTCCTCTTTGGGCCGCAGATCGCGGTGCTGCTGGGCGCAGGATTCGTGATCGTGCGCAAGGCGGGCAAGTTGCCGCCAGCGACTTCGTCGATCTCCTATTCGCTTGAGTATGGCAACGCTACGATCGAGGTCGTCAATGGCTCCATTGGCGCTGGCGACAATGTACTCATTCACGACGATCTGTTGGCGACGGGCGGTACTGCGAATGCGTCTTCACAGCTCGTGAAGCAGCTCGGTGGCACAGTTGGCGGATTCTCCTTCCTGATCGACCTCCAATTTCTGGGTGGACGCAAGGTTCTGGAGCAAGTCGCACCCGATGTCCACGCCATTATTCATTATTCCTGAAGCGGCTGTCAATTGGACATGCGTTTGCCGATCATCCACCAAGGAAGGGATTGGTCTAGGAAGCGCATATTAATGGTCAGCAATCCGTGGTCTCACATGCGTTTTTGGCGCAGTCAGGGCCGCATCACAGTCTTTTTGCGCTGGGGACGATGCCCGCGCAACATGCATTTTTCATTCGCAAAAACGATCCCTTTACTTCCGAATGCGCATTTTCGGTCGTACTTTTGAGCCTTTAAAAACGCAAGGAAATGGGTATTAGCACAGTCGATATTGCCACTGGATTTGATCTGGGACTTTCTGAAAATCAGGTATTTATTGCCGATATGATCAGGAAATTTGGGGAAGAGTATATGAGGCCTTTTACCCGTGAGTGGGACGAAAGCCAGCATTTTCCCGTCGATTGCATGAAGAAATTGGGTGAATTGGGCCTGTTGGGGATTTTTATTCCTGAAGAATATGGTGGTTCTGGCTTTGGGTATGCAGAATATGTGACTGCGATCTCAGAGTTGGGCAAGATCGATCCTTCGATCGCTTTGTCGGTGGCAGCTCACAATTCTCTTTGCACAGGCCACATCTACTACCATGGCAGCGAGGCCCAGAAACGTAAATATCTGCCCAAGCTCGCCTCGGGCGAATGGATTGGTGCATGGGGCCTCACGGAACCCAATACAGGCTCAGATTCAGGCAATATGCGCACCGTCGCCGTGCAAGAAAATACCGGCTGGCGCATCAACGGTACCAAAAATTTCATCACGCATGGCATCTCTGCCGACGTTACCGTCGTGATGACCCGCACGGGCGAAGCGAATGCCCGCAACAATAGCACCGCATTTATCATCGATAAGGGCACACCTGGTTTCAGGGGTGGCCGCAAAGAAGACAAGCTCGGCATGCGTGCCTCAGAAACGACTGAGATTCTGATGGATGAGGTCTGGGTGAGCGATGAGCAGCGTATCGGCGAGGTTGGTCAAGGCTTTAAGCAGGCCATGCAGATCTTGGATGGCGGCCGCATCTCGATTGCAGCGCTCGCGTTGGGTGTCTCCAAAGGTGCCTTTGAGGCCTCAGTCAAATACAGCAAGGAGCGCAGCCAATTTGGCAAGCCGATCTCCCAATTTCAAGCCATCGCTTTTAAGCTCGCCAATATGGCGACCGAAATCGAAGCCTCGGAGCTGCTGATCTTCCGTGCGGCCGACCTCAAGGACCGTGGTCAAAAAGTGACCACCGAGGGAGCGATGGCCAAATTGTTTGCGTCAGAGGCTTGCGTGCGCATCTCCAACGAAGCCGTGCAAATTTTTGGCGGCTATGGCTATATCAAGGAGTTCCCCGTCGAGAAATTTTACCGTGACTCCAAGCTCTGCACGATCGGAGAAGGCACTAGCGAAATCCAGTTGCTGGTGATTTCCAGACAATTACTGGGAGAATAGCAAGCATGAAGTATGGGCAATATGTCTCATCCTTCATCATGAAATTACTTGAGTGCCTAACCATCTAGGGTAGCTCGGTGAGCCCGCGGCATGCGTCCTCCCCGTTTTACGAGGGCGCAGCGCAAAGCGGGAGCATACACTCTTCTGCAATGTTTCTCGATTCATTTTGGTACCTGGAGGCGTCGCATTTCGGCATTGTCGAAAATTGTCCAAGGTGCCCTGATAAATAGCTGGTATCCGCTTGTGTTTGTCGATTCCGATTTCTATCTTTGCCAGCTCTATTTAAGATTTCAAAGAAAGTAGGTGAAACAATGCTTCTGATTAAGATCAAAGAAGGCGAAAGCATCGACCGCGCACTGCGCCGGTACAAAAAGAAATTTGAGAAGACCGGTGTCCTCCGCGAGGTAAGGGCCCGTATGTACTTCTTGAAGCCGTCCGTCGAAAACCGCGAGCTCCTGAAAAAGGCGCGTCGTCGTGAAGAACATTACGCGGCTGATAACTACTGAGTTAACCTAGCCTTTGCTTTTCTGCAACAGTAGGATTGCAATCGGTATGAAAAAATGCTACCTTTCATCGTCTGGTGAAAGGTAGTTTTTATTTTATGCTAGAGGGGCTGTTTCATCAATATCTGGAAATCGAGCGGAACTATTCCCCGCACACGATCGTGGCCTATACCAGCGATCTGAAGGCTTTTCAAGGCTTTTTGCAGGAACATTATTCGTTGGATCTGTACAGCATGAGTGGTGCAGGTGCTGTAACGCATCGCATGATCAGGGTCTGGATGGGCGAACTCATGGATGCTGGTTGTGGCAATCGATCCGTCGGTCGCAAGCTTGCCAGCTTGAGCGCCTACTTTCGATACCTGCGCAAAGCAGGTCAAATCACCCAAAACCCAGCCACCAAGGTCAAGGCTCCCAAGACCGAAAAAAAATTGCCTTCCTTTCTCAAGCACGATAGCATCTCGCAGCTCTTCGAGGGACTCGCCTTTGGGGCTGATTTTGAGGGTGATAGGGACAGGGCTGTTTTAGAGGTACTTTATTCTTGCGGATTGCGACGTTCTGAGCTCGTCGGCTTGCAGTTTCGCAACATCGATTTCCTTAATCTTACCGTAAAGGTGATGGGAAAGGGCCGCAAGGAACGCATCGTTCCATTGGGTGCCCCAGCCGCAAATGCGATGAAGGCCTATATGAAGCGTTGCGATGAGCTAGGATTTGACTACAGGGCAAACTTCTTTTTGAAGGCCGATGGCGAACCGATTTATGACCGGCTCGTGCATCGATTGGTCGATCACCATCTCAAGCAAGTTTCCAGTCTCACCAAGACTAGTCCGCACGTGCTCAGGCATACGTTTGCAACCCATTTGCTCGACAGGGGGGCCGATCTCAATGCCATCAAGGAGATGCTCGGTCACGCGAGCTTGGCCGCTACCCAAGTCTATTTGCACAACTCGATCTCAAAACTCAAAGACGTATATTCAAAGGCTCATCCAAGAGCCTGATTGTCAATATTCACAAATCAAATAGGATATGAAGATTCAAATCCAATCCATCCACTTCGATGCAGACCAAAAACTGCTCGACTACATCCAGAAGAAATGCGACAAGCTGGATAGGTTCTTTGATCACATCACAGACGCCCAGGTCTATCTGAAGGTGGAAAAGAAAGGTGAGCATTCCCTCAAGTCAGTGGAAATCAAGCTCAACGTCCCCGGTGACAAACTGATCGCCACCGAGGAAGCATTTTCTTTTGAGGAAGCTGTCGATCTCGCCACAGAAAACCTCAAGCGTCAAGTGACGCGGTACAAAGAGAAACTGAGAGCATAATCACAAAGAAGAACAAAGAAAAAGCCTCCAAATTCGGAGGCTTTTTCTATTTTGGGTCTCCAATGAATACATTCCCCATCACAGTGGCCGATCAATTGGGGCGCAGCGTGCATCTGCCCACTGCACCTCAACGGGTCATTTCGCTCTGTCCATCGCTCACGGAGACCTTGGTGTACCTCGGGCTGGGCGCACGCCTAGTAGGGCGCACACGCTTTTGTATCCACCCGGCCGAGGTAATGCGCGACATCCCCAATGTGGGCGGTACCAAGGAAGTGAACATGGAGCGGATTCGCGCCTTGCAACCCGATTTGATCATCGGGGAAAAGGAAGAAAATACCGAAGCCATGATCACGGCACTCGCTGCCGAGTTTCCAGTGTACATGACAGATGTTGTGGACCTTGACTCGGCACAGGAGATGATACTGCGCCTCGGTGAAATCACAGCGACGATGGCACCCGCAATGGCGCTGGCGGGTCTCATAGAAGGATCATGGGCGCAAATACAGCAAATGGAGCCACGGGTTCCGTGCCTCTATTTTATTTGGAAAAGCCCGTGGATGGTCGTCGGCGCTGATACTTTCATCGATTCTGTGCTCCAAAAATGTGGATTTGACAATGTAGCTTCTGCTTGGGAAGGTCGCTACCCCGTGTTGGATGAAAATGTTTTTTTCCACAAAAAGCCAATGGCTGTGTTTCTTTCGACGGAACCCTATCCTTTTAAGGAAGCTCAAATCGCTGATATTCAAAAGATTATGCCAAATGCGATCGTGCGCATCGTCGATGGAGAGATGTTCAGTTGGTATGGCTCTCACATGGTCGGTGTCGAAAATTATCTCAATCTGTTATTGTATGATGTGCGCACTGCCCTATCTTTGCAGGATTAGGATTGAACTTGGTACTGGACTTATTAATTTTCTTGGCTGTATGAAATTGAACATCTTGCTCCGCTCCGGTGTCGTCACTGCTTTGTTATTGATGACGCTTTTGCCACTGATGGCATTCGATTTTGCAAAGACCAACCCTAATTTTACTTCCGAACCTGAACTATGTATTGACGCTATTGAAACGGTAGCGACAATTGAAAGTAGCGATATCGCTGTTGCCAAAACGGCAACTCCTGTCGCAGTGACATCCGATCTTGGCCCTGCTTTGCTCACAGCAAGCTACAAGGGTCACTCTGGCTGCTCACCTACCAACCATGATTTTGAAATCGTGGTCGATGTTTTGGACGCTGCCAACAACCTCTATCGTGTGCGCAATCTGCTGGACGAAGGTCAAGTGGTGAAAGCAAAATTGAAAGATGGCAAATTGGACATGGGCCGCCAGAAAATGGGTTCCTACGCTGTCACAGGCGAGATCAACTATCTGGAAAACCCTGCACGTCTCGAAACCCGCATCAAGTACGACGATGGCGTCGGTTTTTGCGACGACGTAAGTGTGTTTGTAAAGCGCTAAGAAACCTTTTCTAAACGCTGCACAACATTGAAATTGAAGTATCTGGGCGGCTTTGGGGTCGCCCAGATGCATTTCACAGGAATGCATCGGGAGAGAAATTGGATGGATCCTTTCCAAAACAGGTCGCATACGAGATCGTTCATTTGGGGACGATTCGCGGATACATGTTGAGGTAATATGTGTATCTTGGTGGGGAAATCGTTGCAAAAAATCTAGCCATCTGAAATGGGTGCATCTTTAAAAATAATCATTTTCACCGTTTGTATGCTCTTGTCTGTCTGCCATAGCCTGCAGGCGCAGCAGTATGATCTCGACTCGTTATGGCGTGTAGGGCATGATCTGCAACAAGCCGACACCAGCCGATTGGAGGCCCTCATCCGGTACAGCACGCGTGCTTATTTGAAGCGGTTGCCCGATTCGGCAATCTATATGGCCGATCTCGTGCTCCAAGAGGCGATCGAAAAGGATTATCCCATCGAGGAGGCCCGCGCCTACGGCCTCAAAGGCTCTGCCGCTTTCAACAAAGGGGAATTCAGGCAGTCGATTCATTTTCAAAACCTTGCAGTCGAGATCTATTTGCGCCTCCAATATAAGAAAGGCATAGGGAGCTGTTACAATAATTTGGGGAATTCCTACCTCAGGCTCGGTGAGCCGACCAAAGCCACTCAATACTATGAGAAATCTCTTGAGATCTGGATCTCAGTCGGTGACAAATTCAGCGCGGCGACCTCCCTACAAAACCTGGGCAGCATCTACATGAATTATGGCGACGATGCGCGTGCGATCGAGGCCTTCACGCACAGCCTGCTCCTGCGCGAAGAAATCGACGACAAGCCTGGTATCGCCACTGTACACAACAATATCGGCGTTTTGTACAACAGCCAAGGAGATCCCAAACGGGCATTGGGGCACTTTAGGGCCAGTCTCGCCATACGAGAGGAAAAAGGAGACATCAAAGGGCAGGCCAGCAATATGATCGGCATCGGCACCGTCTATAGCTCGGTCAACAAGCTCGACTCAGCCTTGCATTATTTTTTCCGGGCATTGCAGCTCAACCGTGAAATCCTCGCCCTCGACAATGTCGCGCAGTCGCAAGAGAATATCGCAGAGGTCTATGAACTCAAAGGTGATTTTGGCCTGGCAAAGGCCTTCTCAGACAGCGCCCTCCAAAACTACACCCACACAGAAAATGCTGAGGGACTATC
>JANORP010000322.1:0-8273 GCA_031415375.1 Bacteroidota bacterium
CGCTGGTCGGCACAAGTGGCTGGCTGGTGATGCAGGGATTTACGGTGGAGTCACTGGCGCTGGCGGAGGATTTTTTGCTTACCGCAGCGGTGACAGAAGATGGGACGGTCTTGGATGGCGAGGATGCGCAAAGGCTGCTGCGCATCGGGGGTAAAGTTGCTGGTGGTAGCCCCGTCGATGCCGACGATGCGACGCTGCATCGGCCCCAAATGGATGCCCTGCTGGCGACGCAGCAACAGGTGATCTTACAAAAGATCGAGGGTAGAAATGCAGCATTTTTTGATGCTGAGGTGAACAAGCTGGAAAGCTGGGCCGATGACCGCAAGAGCACTTTGGAGTCTGAGATCAAGGAAATCGACCGCCAAATCAAGGAGGCGCGACGTGCCTCGACATCAGCCTTGGCGCTGGCCGAGAAGGTGGCTGGTCAAAAGCGGGTGGCTGAGCTGGAAAAGGAACGTACGACGCTGCGGCGGGAGCTGTTTGCGACGCAAGACAAGATTGATGAGGAGCGCGATGCTTTGATCGCTGATGTTGCTGGGAAGCTGGATCAAAAGATCAAGATACAGGAATTGTTCATTGTCAAATGGAGGTTGGTATGAGCAAGACCAAGGAACGTCCACAGGAGGTGATCAACTTGCAGGCTGGGTTGTTGCAGTTGTGCAAAGGGCTCTTGCCTGAGGCTTCCTCGGGGAATGAATCGGAAAAGGAACGGAACCTGTTGTCCCGTGCAATTGCTGCCTTTGTCTTGCACAAGGAGGCGGGACTGCCGATGGTCGAAGCATGTAAGATGGTTGTGGATGGCGGTGGTGATGGCGGCATTGATGCACTGTTTTACAATCGATACAGTAACACCCTTTACCTGCTACAGTCAAAGTATATAGAAGCTGGAATGGGCATCCCTAGCCTTGGGGACGTTTCTAAATTTGCAAGTGGGGCAAGTTCTCTCTTGCATGGGGACCTCTCCCCATTTGAAAGAAACCAAGCTTTTCAAAATAGAAAGGATGAGATCGCTAGCTTTCTCGGTGATAGCAGCCTCAAAGTGGTGGCGGTACTGGCCTACTCAGGTCTCAATTTACTAGAAGAGGACCAAATTCGCGAGCTTAAGCGATTGGAAGCGATCTATCCTAAAGAGGATCCCAACCTCAGCTGGAAAGTCGTCAACCTGATAACGCTACACGACTGGTTGACCCACCAAGATGAACAACAGGGAGTGGCGTATGTGAAGCTGACGATTCATGTACCGGGCTGGATGAGAAAGCCGCATGAGATGATCTATGGGAAGGTGGCCCTCAAGGACATCAAGGCTTTGCACCAGCAGCATGGCGAGGCCCTGATCGCCGGTAATATCCGCGCTTTCCAAGGTGCCACTGAGGTGAATAGGGCCATTGCAGAAACCTTGGAAACGCAGGCAGAGAACTTTCTATATCTCAACAATGGCATCACGGCCTATTGCGCAAGGATGGAAATGTTGCCTGCTGCCAAAGTGAATAATGAAATGAAGGAAGTAACGGCACATCGTTTTTCCATCGTGAATGGTGCCCAGACAGTCGGCGTGATCAGTAGGGCGGATGATGCCGTGTTGGAACAAGGTTTTGTGTTTGTGCGTTTGGTCTCCCTGGAGCGTATGGAGAACGATCGAGAATTTGCCAAGCTCATAACGACCACAACCAACCATCAGAATCAGGTAAAGCAACGGGACTTGGTGTCAGTGGAGCCAGAGCAGCGGTCGATTGCTGAGACCCTAGACCTCGCTGGGATTCGATACGAATACAAAAAGATCGGGGGTGTTTGGCCTGCGGCTACCGAGCATTCATTTACGAGCGATGAGGCCATGGTGGCGTGTGCCTGTATGCAGCCTTTTGGGAATGGGGAATTGTGTGCCGCTTTGTTTGTAAATCCTGATGCCCTTTGGAAGAATGATGATGGTGATGAAGCCGATGGCAAGTTATCCTCCTACCATCGGGTTTTCAGTACGCATTGTACTCCAAGGATGATTTGGCGGGGCGTGCAAGCACTGCGCCTCGTTTGGGAAGTCGGGGCAACGATTGCTGCAGATGAAGACCGGGCTGGGGAATTTTATGACTTGCGAGGTGAAAGGTATCTGGTACTGAGCTTGATCTTTCAACAGTTGCACCCGGAGCGTGGGGAAGCCATCCATCTGAGCGATTCCGAGCGGCTAGCTGTTCGGGAAGTGGCGGAGGAGGCGTATGAGCTTGTCAATCAGGTTGTGGAGCAGCATTATGGGAAGACGTTGGATCCCTTTCGTTTCTCCTTCGTAGGCAAACAATTTGATCGTGAAGCGAAGTTAAGGCAGATTTTTGAAACGCCGTCTGGCTGTGGATTTTGTTGGAGGAAGGTGCTGGGGATGATAAATGGGAGGGGAATGCCCAAGAACTAATCGATTTTTCCCAAAAAGTGTGACAGGTTCGAATAACCTTATATTTGTAGAATGGAAAGTAAGCGTATCAAAAGGCACCTCGATCGGCTTTTGCTGGATCCCAACAACTATCGCTTCATTGATAAGAATGAATATGTCTTCGTTCCTGATGACAAGCTTGATGATCCCCGGATTCAGCTTAGGACAAGGAATTTCATCCAAGGGCCTAAGAATGCTAACATTGTCGACCTGATCGACAGCTTCAAAACCAATGGGTTTCTTGATATCGAGCAAATCCAAGTCAAGCCCGTGGGAGAGAACTATCTTGTGTTGGAGGGAAATCGCCGTATCACGACGTTGAAGCTGCTCTACGATGAATTCAAGCTGGGCAATGACATTGGCAAGCTGGAAGAAAGTGACTTCAAGAGTATCGATCTCGTAGTCATCATGGACGAAGATCCCGTCCAGCATTTGATCACAATGGGCCTCCACCATATCAGCGGGAAGAAGCGCTGGAGCGCCGTCAATGAAGCTCAGTTGATAGAAGATCTTTCTACGAAGTATGGTAAGCAAGAAGATGAAATCTGTTCATCACTTGGCATTTCAAAGACCGCCTATCGACGGATGAACCGCACCTTGGCGCTGATCAATGCCTACAAAAAAAGTGACTATGGGGATCAGTTCACGCAAGGAATGTATTCGATTTTTGAGGCCGTGATCAGCAATCCCCCGTTGAAGGCTTGGTTAGGCTGGGAGGATTGGCGCAGGGAGGCCACCAACAAGGTGAGTCTTGAGCGTTTCTTCACATGGATTTCAAAAACTGAGGAGGTCGATCGTGACAATGAAAAGGATCAAGTAAAAACGCTGGATCCCATCATCACCCAGTACAGGCAGGTGAAGGAGGTCGCCGATTTTGTATCTGATGCACATGCTTTGCAACGAATGGAGGAATCGCGCAGCATCTCCCAGGCTTATGCGATTAGTACAGCTGTGGGTGAAACGAAACTACGCGAGGCAATCGATTCCATTACGAATGGCATACAATTGGCGTACAATTTCCGAGACCTGATGGATGCCAATCTCTTTGACAAGATCGGGGTTGCCAAGGAAAGATTGTCAGATCTTCTTCCTGAAAGCAAGGCACTGGCGTTTGAGAATGAGAAGCGCGGTACGATCTACTTCAAAGAAATAAAGACTCAATTTGGAGAGTTGGCGATTTCCAACTATCGCAAGCTCGCTACCATCAAAGTCAAGAACCTGAAGCGGATCAATCTCTTTGCCGGTGGCAATAACATGGGGAAAACCTCGATTTTGGAGGCTTTTTATCTTTTGTCGCAATTGAACGACATTCCAGCATTTCTGGAACTCGAGAAGTATCGTGGGAAATTCCTGTCACAGTTTCATTCGAAGTGGATTGAAAAAAACTTCGTAAACCCGATCGAATTGGCGGGGACTTTCAACGGGGTAGGTGTAGCCCTTGCGATCAGGAAAGAGAGCTCTGACGAAAACATCGAGCGGACTGGCTATCTCAATACCATCGTTTCCGAGGCCCAAGTAGAAGCTTTGGAGCTAAGTAGTTATGTCCACCTGTTTTCTGCCAAGGATCCAGATTATCGTTACACACAAATGCGCTCCCTCTGCCGGGCAGCATTCACGAGTCCCTATCGGCACAACGACAAGATTCTGCAAGCGGCGCATAACCTTGCCATCGAGGATCAATATTTTGACCGTGTCATCCAGTTTATCCGAGATCACTTGGATAGCAGTATCCAGAAGATCGACTTGGTAAATGATGAAGGCGAATACAGATTCAAGGTGACCTCCTCCAACTCTACATTGGATCGGGCTATTGATATCACAAAATACGGCGAAGGTTTGCAGCGTGTTTTCGAGATTGCATTGTTGCTGGGCTATTGTCGCAATGGCATCTTGTGCATTGATGAAATCGACAGTGCGATCCACAAAAGCCTTTTGGTCAAGTTCACCGAGTTTCTTCAGCGTACCGCAGCTGAGTTTAACGTTCAGGTGTTTCTCTCCACCCATAGCAAGGAATGTATTGATGCATTCGTTGAAAATGAGTACCCGGACGATGACTTGATGGCCTACGCGCTAAGTGAGGAAAACGGAAACATCGTCTGCAAGTTTCTTGATGGCAACAAGTTGAAACAGTTGGTCGAATCCATTGACATAGACATCCGATAATCATGGCTACGAATATCATCACTGTAATTTGTGAAGGACCTCACGACGTGGCCTTTCTCAGGCAAATTTTGAGGGCAAGCGGCTTCAAATCGAACGATGCCTGCAAGATTGTTGATTTTCCTTCCCCTATCAACTATCTCCTTATTAACCAACTTAGGCAAAGCGACTTTGGAGCCCTAAACCTGCAAACGGCAAAAGCAGGGGAATTGCCGGCGGCAACCTTAATCCAAGGAACCAATGTGATTTTCCTTTTTTCCATGGGTGGAGACACTCGGAAGGATCTTCGCAACCGGCTTGTGTTGAATTTGCTAAGGTCTATTCCGAACGAGGGTGAGATCATCACGAAAGAAATGCTTGCAAAGGACTCCTTGCTTCATGCCGTGTACTTTTTTGATGCGGACCAAAAGGGTGTCAAAAGAAGACTGGCTGAAATTTCTCTGGAGTTGCAGGAGGTCTTCAGCGGAATAGGAGCGAATCGCTTGACGGAAAATGGGCAAAGAATCGAACTGATTGCAAACAAGTTCAGTCTGGGGGCCTACATTTTCAGTCAGATCAGCACGGAGAATGGCAAGCTTGAAGACATCCTTTTACCACTGATGTCTCTTGAAAATGAGGCAATCTTTGATGGAGCTGGTTCATACGTCGATACGCATTTTGATCAAGGTCGTGCCAAAGGGGACGGAAAAAAGTTTGATCGACAAAAGGCAATTATTGGCACGGCAGGTCAACTGCAGAAGTCTGGGGGCGGCAATACTGAGCTAATCCGTGAAACGGATTATCTTTCAAAGGAAAAGATCCTAGCCAATGCAAAATGCCAGGAAATCATTCAATTTTTCAAGCAGTTTGAGCTGACAACCCCATGAACCCCAAAAACACAAAACTAGAGCTCACTTGGGTCGGCAAAGAAAACCGGCCACAGCTGGAGCCGCGCATTTTGCTGCATGCGGCGGAGCGGTCTTACCATGCGGCGCATCGGGTGAGCAAGGACGATATTTTTGACAACAAGCTCATCTTTGGGGACAATCTGCTGGCCTTGAAGGCGCTGGAGCAGGACTATGCGGGCAAGGTGAAGTGCATCTTTATCGACCCACCATACAATACGGGGTCGGCATTTACGCATTACGAAGATGGCCTCGAGCACTCGATATGGCTGGGGATGATGCGGGACCGCTTGGAGATTTTACGCACGCTGCTCAGTGACGATGGATCGATTTGGATCACCATTGATGACAATGAGGCGCATTATCTCAAGGTGCTTTGTGATGAGGTGTTTGGGAGGAAGCAATATTTAACAACCATAACTTGGCAGAGGAAATATAGTGTCAGCAACAATGCAAAAGGCATGGCTTCAATCTGCGATTTTGTCTTGGTTTTTGCGAAGAGCGAACTATTTCAAAACAATTTGCTCCCGCGAACTGAAGAATCCATTGCTAGGTATTCAAATCCTGATGATGATCCACGAGGGCCATGGAAGGCAGTTGATTACCTGAACCAAGCAACTCCAGAAAAGAGACCCAATCTGTGCTACGACATAGTCAATCCAAATACAAATGAAGTGATCCAGAACCTCAAAAAGGCTTGGAAATACGAACGATCTGCACACGAAAGACATGTTCTTGAAAATCGAATTTGGTGGGGCAAGGAAGGAAAAAATAGTGTACCAGCACTGAAATTGTTTCTCAACGAGGTTCGTGATGGAATGACACCTCATAACTGGTGGCCTCACGAAGAGGTAGGTCATACAGATGAGTCAAAAAAAGAGATGATTGGCCTCTTTGGTAATGACGATACTTTCGATACTCCTAAGCCCGAAAGGTTGATAAAAAGAGTTCTTGAACTCGCCTCCAACCCTGGAGACCTCGTCCTCGACTCCTTCGGAGGCTCCGGCACCACTGGCGCAGTCGCCCACAAAATGGGTCGCAAGTGGATCATGGTGGAGCTGGGGGAGCATTGCCATACGCATATCATCCCGCGGTTGCAGAAGGTGATCGATGGCACGGATCAAGGAGGCATCAGCAAGTCTGTCAATTGGAAAGGTGGTGGCGGTTTCCGCTACTATCGGCTTGCGCCTTCGCTGATGGAAAAGGATGCTTGGGACAACTGGGTGATCAATCCGGAATACAATGCTGCGATGCTGGCGGAGGCGCTGTGCAAGCTGGAGGGCTTCCGGTATGAACCGAGCGCGGAGGTGTTTTGGATGCAGGGGCGTAGCACGGAGCGCGACTTTTTGTATGCGACGACGGCGCATCTGGGGGATGGAGAGCTCACGGAGCTGAATGAGAAGGTGGGGAGTGAGCGGAGCCTTTTGGTGCTGAGTACGGCGTTTGAGGGGGATGGGTCGCGCTGGCCGAATCTGCTGGTGCGGAAGATTCCGAGCGAGGTGCTGGATAAGTGTGAGTGGGGACATGATGATTATAGCTTGGTGGTGGAGAATTTGCCGCAGGCGCCGGTGGTGGAGGGGACGCAGATATCGATTTTTGATTGAGGATGGATGAGGATGATGAGCGATGTATGATGGGATGGCGGTGTTTTGGGATGGTTGCGGATGGTTCGGTGGGGTTTCACCTCCCTGATCGGGTCGGCTATGGTTTGGATATGGCAGATGTGCACACGTTCGACCCCTCTGGGGTCGAAAATCAACGATCCTTCGCCATTCGGCTACGGATTTGTGACCCCTCTGGGGTCTTGGGGATTTCTAATTTGACGTTTTTACAAACGTTTGGCCTGCCTTGGCGGGTCCTTTTGGGGCGGATGGGCATGTGCGGCGCGATGTATTGCATGGTGGCTAATTTTGCAGAATCTGTACCCTACGGGACCTGGACATGGAAAGAGAACTGAAAAATATCTCCCAACGCTTGAGCTTGCGGGCACCGCAGCGGGAGAGCCTGGAAATACTGGCGCGGGTGGCGGAGATTGTTTCGCCCGGGCGCAAGCCTGTGGCGGGGGCTCCTGCGATCGATGCGGCGGAGGCGCTGCGGGCGATACAGGCGCAGTACAAGTCGGTGAAGAGTTTTGAGCGGGATTTTCCGTCGCTGTGCTTTGCGCTGGCGACGGGGGTGGGCAAGACGCGCTTGATGGGGGCTTTTATCAGTTACCTGCATGTGGTGCATGGCTTGAAGCACTTTTTTGTGCTGGCTCCTAACCTCACGATCTACAACAAGCTCATCGCGGACTTCACACCCAATACGCCGAAGTATGTGTTTCAGGGCATTGCGGCCTTTGCTACGACTGCGCCAGCGATCATCACGGGCGAGAACTATGACGAGAAGGGGGGGCTTTTTGATGACACCTCCCGGGTGCAGATCAATATTTTCAATATCTCCAAGATCAACTCTGAGGTGCGCGGCGGCAAGTCACCCAAGATCCGCAAGCTGAGCGAGTACCTGGGCAAGAGCTATTTTGACTACCTCGCGGGCCTGCCCGATCTGGTCATGCTCATGGACGAGAGCCACCGCTACCGCGCAAGCGCAGGCATCCGCGCGATCAATGAACTGAAGCCGATCCTGGGCTTGGAGCTGACGGCGACGCCCTTTGTGGAGGGGACACGGGGCGCGATCCCGTTTCAGAATGTGATCTTTGACTACCCGCTGGCGCGGGCGATGGAGGATGGGTTTGTGAAGGAGCCTGCGGTGAGTACGCGGCGCAATTTTAATGCCGCTGAGCATAGCCCTGATGAGATTGAACGCATCAAGCT
>JANORP010000323.1:0-33864 GCA_031415375.1 Bacteroidota bacterium
GTGCAGACTATCGGGGTAAGTAAACATCTCACTCCAAATGGCCGCCGCCATAGAAAAAGCACTTCGAATAGCATTGGCTGAGTTGTTTAATGTTGAGTGGGAGCTGTGTTGGAGATTGAAAGGCGATCCCAGATCAATCTCTATCTCTTTGAGTGAATTGTAATCTCGCAATCCACGAGATCAATGCAAAACTTCATCCCCGTCAAGAAATCAAGTCCAATAACGCCGCGAAACATTGATTCTGGATCATCAAAAAGATAGGAAGTCACCTCAAAGTTTTTCTTTTGGATTCCAATTGCCGACAGCAGATCTACATCAAAACGATTCGCATGGATGATGCCGTTTGCAGTCTCCACGGAAACGAGTCCCTTGGTATCTCCAAGTCGATAACCTTCCTTGATCAAAATCCCGAAGTCAATGAATGTGTGAGATGCTCCAGAATCCAGAACCAAATCGACAATGCTGTTACCGATCCTTGCGCTCACAACGATCAAGTCGTCTTCGGTTTCTCTTGCAAACGAGTAGCTTTCAGCCATTTGCGATTGGAATTGGTTGTGCCTGTAAACAAAATGGTCGTCAAGTATTTTTTTGAGATCTCGCTGCCTTTGTAACAAAGTTCAAGATAGTCTTTGCCATGAAGCAAGACGATGCCGCGATCCACAACGGCGTTTTCTGCCATGTCCTCAATACGCATCAGGACCCATTCATCAGGGTACAATGCTTTGACTTGGTCAATTGTCAATTCTTCCATGGTCGTAACCGTTTATCCAAAAATACACCTTCTTTTTCATTTTTGGTGTTGGTCTGCAAAGGGACGGCCTCTTCAAAAAGAAAAGCGGCGTTATTTCCAAAAGGAAAATAGCGCCGCTTTTCTGCTCGTCTCAATTACCCTTACTTATTCCGCGCCGCCATCTTCTTTGCTGGGCGTTTCATCTTCGCCCTTTGCGAGCTTAGGTTTTTTGCCCTTTTTGATCTTGATTTTGATCTCTGAGGCTTTCTCATCAAACTCGGCAATGATGGAATCGCCTTCGCTCAAGCCCTTCAAGATTTCATCCGCGATCGGGTCCTCCAAATATTTCTGGATCGCGCGGTTCAATGGTCGTGCCCCAAATTGCTGGTCAAATCCTTTGTCGGCAATGTAGTCCTTCGCCTTGTCAGTGAGCTTCACTTCAAAGCCCATGAGGTTGATGCGCTTGAATACTTTGGCGAGCTGCAAGTCAATGATCTTGAAGATGTGTTCCTTCTCCAAAGATTTGAAGAAGACTACATCGTCTACCCTGTTCAAGAACTCTGGACGGAATACACGCTTGAGCGCGCCTTCGATCAAGTTATTGCTCTTTTCCGAGGTGCTTGTGGAGCTGCTTTTGAAACCAACACCTTGACCAAAGTCCTTCACCTCACGCGCACCCACGTTGGAGGTCATGATGATGATCGTGTTTTTGAAGTCCACGCGGCGGCCTAGGCCGTCTGTGAGGATGCCATCGTCCAATACTTGGAGCAAGATGTTGAAGACATCTGGGTGGGCTTTTTCGATCTCGTCGAGCAAGATCACGCAGTAGGGCTTGCGACGCACCTTTTCGGTGAGCTGCCCGCCTTCTTCGTAACCTACATATCCGGGAGGCGCTCCCACGAGGCGGGAGACCGTAAACTTTTCCATGTATTCGCTCATGTCGATGCGGATGAGCGCTTCGTCACGGTCGAACAAGTAGCGTGCAAGCACTTTGGCCATTTCCGTCTTGCCGACACCTGTTGGGCCGAGGAATAGGAACGAGCCGATCGGCTTGTTGGGATCTTTGAGGCCGAGGCGTGAGCGCTTGATGGCCTTCACGAGCTTCTCGACTGCGTCGTCTTGCCCGATGATCACCTTTTTCAGCTCTTCCTCCATCGAGACCAATTTGTCAGCTTCACCAGCCGCAACTTTAGTCACTGGGATACCCGTCATCATGGCGACGACGTCTGCGACATCGTCTTCACTCACCGTGTAACGGGTGGTTTTGCTCTCTTCTTCCCAGATCAATTTGGCTTTCTCGAGGTCCTCGATGAGCTTTTTCTCTTGGTCGCGAAGGCGAGCAGCCTCTTCATACTTCTGGCTCTTGACAACTTTGTTTTTGAGCTCACGCACTTCCTTGATCTTGTCTTCGAGTTCCAAGATGGTCTTGGGGACTTGAATATTGTTGATGTGGACGCGGGCACCAGCCTCGTCGAGGACGTCGATGGCCTTGTCTGGGAAGTGGCGGTCGCTGATATAGCGCTCGCTCAGGGTCACGCAGGCCTTGATGGCATCTGCGGTATAGTTCACATTGTGGTGATCCTCATATTTTTCCTTGATATTGGTGAGGATCTGTATCGTCTCATCAGGGGTCGTCGGCTCGACGATCACCTTTTGGAAACGACGCTCCAGCGCACCATCTTTCTCGATGTACTGGCGGTATTCATCGAGCGTGGTCGCCCCGATGCACTGGATCTCGCCACGGCTCAAGGCTGGCTTGAAGATGTTGGAGGCGTCGAGCGAACCCGATGCACCGCCCGCACCCACGATGGTGTGCAACTCGTCGATGAAGAGGATCACGTCGGGCGTCTTCTCGAGCTCGGCCATCACAGCCTTCATGCGCTCTTCAAATTGGCCACGGTATTTTGTGCCCGCGACCAGCGATGCGATATCCAGGGTCACGATGCGCTTGTTGAAAAGCACGCGGCTCACTTTGCGCTCCACGATGCGCAGGGCGAGGCCCTCGGCAATCGCCGTCTTGCCCACGCCCGGCTCGCCGATGAGCACAGGATTATTTTTCTTGCGGCGGCTCAAGATCTGCGCCACACGCTCGATTTCTTTTTCACGACCGACGATGGGATCCAGCTTATTCTCTTCGGCCATCGCAGTGAGGTCGCGCCCAAAATTGTCCAGCACAGGAGTCTTGGACTTGGAGGTACGCTTGGGGCGTTCGCCCGAACCTAAATCCTGAGGATCTGAAGGCTCATTGGTCATTGCCATTTTAGGGGTATTGGTACTACTTGGGGATGATGAAAAGTCTTCTTTTTCTTCCAGCTCAGCGCGAAATACATCGTAAGTCACACCAAACTTGGAAAGTATTTGGGCGGCGACATTGCTGTCTTCGCGCAGGATCGAGAGCAGCAAGTGCTCTGTACCGATCAATGTACTGTTGTCGAGCTTGGCCTCTAAGTAGGTGATTTTGAGCACCTTTTCTGCCTGTCGTGTGAGGGGTAGATTGTTGAGGTTGATGACCGTGATCGTGCCTTTGATGGCATTCTCGATCGATTTGCGCAGCTTGTTGAGATCGACGCCGAGTTGCACAAGGATCTTGATCGCCTTGCCCTCACCCTCTCTGATCAAACCCAACAACAAATGCTCTGGCCCAATGTAGTCATGGCCCAAGCGCAAGGCTTCTTCCCTGCTGTATGAGATCACGTCCTTTACGCGGTCTGAGAAATTCGATTCCATGACGCTATTTTTTTCCTTTCTTCCTACGCACGTTTCGGACCCAAGATGTCATTGTCCTCAAAAAAGATGAACAATGTAAACCTTATAGATGAATCCCATCACTGCCACCAACATCAAATTCACGATTGCAATCGGGAGGAATTTCTTCCAACCAATCGCCATCAACTGATTGTACTTGAAGCGTGGCAGGGTCCAACGTACCCAGATAAACACAAACACCAAGAAAAATGTTTTGGCCATGAACCAGCTCAGGCTCCAAATGACCTGTACCAAGGGTGACCATTCGCTCACGTTGAACAGCCAACGCTCGCCGATGCCATGGTAACCGCCCAGAAAGAGGGTGGTGATGAACATGGAAGCAATGATCACGTTGAGGTATTCTGCGAGGAAGAAGGTTGCAAACTTCATCGAAGAATACTCGGTATGAAAACCACCGACCAGCTCCTGCTCGGCCTCCACGAGGTCAAACGGCGTACGGTTGGTTTCGGCAAATGTGCAGGTCACAAAGATGAAAAAGCCGATGGGGTTCAGTGCAAAATTCCAGAAGCCTGTGGCGGCTTGCGTATTGACGATCGTGGAGAGGCTCAGGAAGCCAGCACCCGCGACAGGATTGAGCACATTCGTCAGCAGCACGCAGCTCACCACACAGAGGCCCATGGAGAGTTCGTAGCTAATCATCTGCGCCGAGCTTCGCAAGCCGCCTAGGAGGGCATACTTGCTATTGGAGCTCCAGCCAGCCAACGTGATGCCATAGACAGCGATCGAGGTAAGCGCCAAGATGTAGAGCACCCCGATGTTCACGTCGGCAATCGCGATGGTCGTCGTGCCGTCGGTACCAAACGGAATCACAGCATAAGCGGTGAGTGCAATGGCCACCGAAATCACTGGACTCAAGAAGTGGATGAACTTGTCGCCCGCAGCGGGGACAATGTCTTCCTTGAGCAAAAGCTTGATCACGTCGGCCAAGGGTTGCAACAAGCCCAGGGGACCAACCCGATTGGGACCCACACGCTGCTGTATAAATGCACAAACTTTGCGCTCTGCATACACAGCGTAAGCCGCGCAGGTGAGCAACGTGAAGAGCGCAATGGCGATGATAATGAGTACGTATCCTAGCGTCATGAATACAAAATTAGAAATTCTCTCTCCGGAATCCTTTCATTTCCAATCAATTGGAGCAAAACCATGCTCCCTATCCTATAGAAACGGCCAAAATCCAAATTCAGCCAAATTTAGAGGCTATAAATGAAGGGAGCAAATGTGAATTTTGAATGTGTTTCAGAGTCCGAGGCCTCTGGCCGAAGGACAGCTGAACAATTGCCTCCGGCAAGCGAGAATAAGTTGCCAGAGCCCTCGGACTCGAAAAGCCGATGATGCTTAAGTTGATGCATTTTGCCATAATGCCGCAATGGGCCATCCACATGCCAACGTTTCAGTTTTTGGGTTAAATTTGAACTTTTACAAGGACTGAAAATACAACAATGGAAAAAGCACCCTCGAGACACGGCGTTTATTTTCTGGAGCTCTCCCTGGAGAATGTGCGCTGCTTTGGGGACAAGGTCACGATCGACCTCCGCGATCCCAAGGACAAAAACAAGCCGGCGAGATGGACGGTGTTGATCGGGGAGAATGGGGTTGGGAAGACGACGGTGTTGCGGAGTTTGGTGAGTGTGGGGCCGTTTCCGAAGAAGCCGTATCGAGGGTATTCTTCACCAAATTGGGATGGTCCGGCTGATCGGCAGTTTGCTGATAAGTGGAATTCCAATCGCAATGAATGCCCAGCATTCATTGATGTATTATTTGATCGTACTACGCTAGATGGTCAAAATTCAGAACTAGCTAGGCCCACAACTGTATCCTTCAGATATCAAATTTACCCTCATTCATTCGGAAAAGTGCCAAATGAATTGAAAAATGCTATTTGTCGGGTATTGGCCTACGGGGCATCCCGCCACATGGGCACCCAAGGCATCGAGGAAGACCCGCTCAAAAATGCATCCCTCTCCCTCTTCCAAGACAATGCTGAGCTTACGAACGCCTCCGAGCTGTTCCACCAAACCTATATCACATCGCAGAAAGAAGGCGACAGCCGCCTCCACGATACACTAAAGTCCATCATCCTTTCTGTCTTGCCTGACATCACCGACATCCGCACATCTAGAGTCGGTAGCAGCTTCTCCTGGCGTGCCGAAGTCCTCACTCCCTACGGCTGGGTTTGGATTCATGACCTCAGCCTTGGCTACAAAACCATGGTCGCTTGGATCGTCGATTTTGCCTCCAAGCTATTCCTGCTCTACCCCAATTCCCCCAATCCCCTCGCCGAGCCCGCCGTCTGCCTCGTCGATGAGATCGACTTGCACATGCACCCGACCTGGCAGCGCAAGATCATGGGCTTCCTCACGGATAAATTCCCGAATACGCAATTCATCGTAACGGCGCATAGCCCGCTCATGGTGCAAGCGGCTGCGGAGGCAAATATCGTCTTGCTCAAACGGGAGGGAGATCATGTCGTGGTGGAGAATGATCCCCTGATCGTGAAGAATTGGAGTGTGGACCAGATTCTGGTTTCTATGTTTGGGGTGTCTGCACGCTTGGAGGAGACGGAGGAGAAGGCTGCCAAGCGCCGCGACCTCCGCACGAGGTCTTTTCGTTCAGCCGAGGAAGACGATGAACTGCAGGAACTGAGCCGCGACCTGGAAGGGTATTCGATCTACAAATCCGAAGAAGAACAGCAAGCAGCGAGTTTGATGGACGAATTCGTACGCATCATCCAAGAGCGCAAAGCGGGCAACCATGATCAAGGTTGAAAAATCCCTCCTGCCGCCGGTTGTGCTCGCGACGAAGGGAAAAACCGCAACCGCGCAATTGATCGCGCAATACGAAGCCGAGCCAGACGCCCACCACGTTGCGGATGGGAAGTCGGAGAAAGACATCCGGAAATTTGAGTATGACAGCGGGATCTACGGCCATTCCCAAGTCAAAGACCAACTCAAGCGCGAACAACACAACAAATGCTGCTATTGCGAATCGGCATTCAGCGGAACCTCCTATGGCGATGTGGAGCATTTCCGGCCCAAGGCGGCCTACAACCCGGGGTTGAATTTGCCCTTGGCCTATCCAGGTTACTTCTGGCTGGCTTATGAATGGCGCAACCTGTTATTCTCCTGCCAGATCTGCAACCAACAATTCAAGAAAAACCACTTCGCCCTCCTCGATGAATCCAAGCGCGCAAAACCCATCACAGACATGGCCGCCCTCTTGCAAGAGGAGCAATTGCTCGTGGATCTCTGCCAAGAAAACCCAGAGGACCACGTGACCTTTCAAAACGAAGTCGTGCGCCCCAAAACAGGCAGTGTGCGCGGAGAATATTTGATCAAGGTCTATGGCTTGGATCGGCCGGCCCTTGTGGAGGATCGTGAACGACGGTTCAAGGAGACCAGGACATCTCAGGCCTTTGCATCGATCGACATCGATGATGCTGCTTCTGTTGCAGATCTGAGCCAGAGGATGAATTTGGATGTAGAAATTTTGAAAGGCATTGTCCTGCTGGGTAAGGCGACGATTTCAAATGCTGCCCGTTCCCAAGCTCCCTACGCCGCTATGATCCGCGCCAACTTCCCTAGCTTGCCGACCCAATAGCCCTTGCGCGGCAAGCAACGAAAATCTTCCGTGCATTATGGAATCTGCGTCGAGTTTCCGTCATTGGGGTAAACACCTATGTCTATGAAAAAAATCCTACTCTTTTGCGCCCTCTTGACGACAGGGCTGGCCTATGGCCAGTTTATCGACACCCTCTACCACTACGACGACACCACCTTGAGCTACGGCTCGGCGGTCGATTTTGGCGGTGTGAGCCGTGACCTGCAAATGGACATCTCTGTCCCCAATGACGACACGCCGCCGCCACACGGTCGGCCGCTAATGGTGCTGATCCATGGCGGGGCCTTCATAGCAGGCACCAAAGCCGATCCTGGGATCGTGGCCATGCGCAAGGACTTTGCCAAGCGTGGCTACGTCACCGCAGCGATCAATTACCGCCTCGGCATGTTTCACCCTGCAGGTGACTGGCATTGCAATATTTCCTTTATCGATGGCGTGGAATGGGATTGCCTCAACCAAAGTGATACTTTGGAATGGAGCCGCGCATATTATAGGGGTATCCAAGATGCGCATGGTGCGATCCGCTGGCTGGTGAACCATGCCGCCCTTTTCAACATCGACCCGCAGAATATTTTTGTGGTTGGGGAGAGCGCTGGGGCGTTCATCGCGATGGGCACAGGCTTTATGGACGATGTCACGGAGAAACCAATTGGCGTTGGTGCGATTGCCAATGCTCCGCTGCCCAATTCCCGGTATGAGCAAGGCTGCCTCGTGCCCTACGGCACGGGCACGACCAATGCTGCCCTCATGCTCGCGCGACCCGATTTGGGTTCCTACGATGGCACGCTCAATCAACCTGCGGCCATTGGCTACCGCATCAGGGGTGTGGGCGATTTGTATGGTGCCATGTTCAATAATCTCTTTGCCCAAAATGCCAATGCCGCCCGAATTCCCTGCATCTACATCTTTCATCAGCCGGCCGACCTGATCGTCCCCTACATGCGCGACCGCATCCTTGCGGGTTATGCCTATTGCACCACCCAATTCCCGTTTAACTGCGCATGGATTTTGAACCGGCCATTTACCTCTGGTGGCAGCGCGATCAAAGCCATGATCGATGCCCGCGTGCAGCAATCCCTGCCCGCGCCCGATTATCTCGCCGAAATCACGACCAACTTCACCGATTGCGCAGGGCAAATCCAAAACCCGACCCTCGGCGGCCACCAACTCGACAACTACTGGCTGCGCACCCACAACATGGCGGTCTATTTCGCGCCCAAGATCGATACCATGGCGGTCGCCATACAGGAAGCGATGCACCAAGCCGACCTGCAGGTCTATCCCAATCCCAGCAATGGGCAGTTCAGGATCGTCGTTGCTGCAAATGTCTCCCTGCAATCGGTTGCGGTTTCTGATTTGATGGGGAAAATGATCTTTCAAGCACCTGCTACAGGCCATGAAATGGCCTTGCAAATGCCTGCCCACTTGGCACGCGGCACCTACCTCTTGAAAGTGCAGACCGATGCAGGGGCGATTTTGCGACGCGTAGTCCTACAGTGATCGCCTGTAAGTGCTGACGTTGTGTTGCCGCAACACTGCTGAGATTAAAAGCACAAAGGACGCAAGGCTGGGCTTTGCGTCCTTTGTGCTTTCATAGATGGTATCGATTCCACAATTGACGTCGCGTGGGAATGCGCAGTTTGGAATCGAATTTTGGTGAATGCTGGAACTTTCGCCGTCGCGCAATTTTCAGCCCCGGCACAACTCTTCCACAAACGCCCAGCAATCCACAAACGAATTGTACAGCGGTACGGGCGCGATGCGAATCACATCGGGCTCGCGCCAGTCGGCGATCACGCCTGCGGCGGTGAGGCGGTCGAAGATCGCGCGGCCATTCGACAGCGTCTGCAAGCTCAGCTGACAGCCGCGCTGCGCAGGATCGCTCGGGGTGATGATGCGGATGTTGGCATTCGTATTCTTCTGCCCGACGAGCCACTCCAAATAGCCTGTGAGCAGCGCTGACTTGGCGCGCAAGGCAGGCATGCCTGCCGCTGCAAAAATCTCCAAAGAGGCCCTTAAGGCCGCCAAGGCCAAGATCGGCGGATTGCTCAATTGCCAACCCTCGGCACCCGCGATGGGCTCGAAGTAGGGCGGCATTTTGAAACGATTGGCCTTGTTGTGGCCCCACCAACCTGCAAACCTTGGGATGCTGAAATCGGTGGCGTGGCGGTTGTGGATGAAAATGCCCGAAAGACCGCCCGGGCCGCTGTTGAGGTATTTGTAGCCGCACCAGCAGGCAAAGTCAGGCCCCCAGTCGTGCAGGCGCAGGTGCAGGTTGCCCGCGCCATGTGCGAGGTCGAAGCCGACCTTGGCCCCGACGGCGTGGCCCGCAGCCGTGATCTTTTCCATCTCAAACGCTTGGCCCGAATAATAATTCACGCCACCCAGCATCACCAAAGCGACGCTGTCGCCCTCGCGGGCGATCACCTCCAAGATTTCCTCAGTCGGGATCACCGGGTGGCCGTTCTTGTTGCGCAACTCGATCAGCGAGGTCTTGGGATCGTAGCCATGAAACGCAATTTGCGACATGACCGCGTAGCGGTCGCTGGGAAACGCATCCGCCTCAATGATGATTTTGTGGCGCTGCGCCGTCGGACGGTAGAAACTCACCATGAGCAAGTGCAGATTCACCGTGAGGCTGTTCATCACCACCACCTCATCCGCCTGCCCACCCACGATCGCGGCCATGGCGTCGGTAAGGAACTCATGGTAAGGCAACCAAGGATTGCGCGCATGTACATGCCCCTCGACGCCCAGCTTTTCCCAATCAGACAACTCCTGCTCCACAAAGGCACGCACCGATTTGGGCTGCAAGCCCAACGAATTGCCGCAAAAATAGAGGTGGTCGCGCCCGTCGGCTTGCTTTGGGATGTGAAAGCGCTCACGGTAAGCGGCCAAGGGGTCGCACGCATCCAATTCCTCGGCAAAGGCACGGTCTAGGCGAAATGTGGTGGTATCAGCAGACATGATCAAGCGGGTTTCAAGGCATACAAAATGGGGCGGCTCGGTGCAGCATCCGCCATGAAGGGCGCAATTTGCAGATTCAAAAGGTAAATGCCATCCGAAATGTGGCTCTCCACATAGACCATCTCGGTGATCGTCTTGACGGGTGGCGCATCTTGGCCGAGGCTATGGCTCCCCTTGGGCAGCGCCCAAAAGGTATGGTGGTTGCGCAACTTGCCTTCGTCAAACAAGCGATCGACCGAGGGCATGTCCACCAGCAAATGCTGCATGCGCAGGCTCGTCAAGTATTCCATGGCTTCCAGTGTGAAGAATGCGGGCGGCGTCTGCATATAGTCCCGCCCCAGCTTTTCTTCCAGATTTGGGAGTGTGCGGATGACGATGGCGGTATGGAAGGCTGGATCGGTACTTTCCAAGGCACCCTCCAAGGCGGCACGGTCGATCACGAGGTCTTGGGTATGCAAGCCTGGATCATAGTGATCGTCGGTGAGGGTGGCGAGCATGGGCACGACTGAGACGAGGGTCGCAGGCACGAGACTCTCGCTCAGGCGCTCATGGATGCACACGCGCTCATCCACAATGTGACCCACACATTCCGTGTGGGTGCCATTGCAGTGGGGGGTGAGCGAATAGGTCTCGAAATTGCAGGAGCCACCGCGCAGGGTATCGCCCACCCAGCCGTTGGACTCATAAGCCGCGCTGGTGGCGATGGCCACACCGTAGGTATTGGGCTGTGGGCCATTGAAGTGGAGGGGGATGGCGATACTGTGCCCGGGCTGCTGCAAGGTGAAACCTTGGCCATCCACGTCGATTTGGATCTTGAGATGCAACATAATCTTAGAGTGCTTTGATCTTGTTCACGATATGTGTGGTGCTATGGCCCTGCACCAGGGGGATGGTCTGCACGCTGCCACCCCAGCCGATCACCTCGGCAGCGCCTACGATCTGGGCGATGCCGTAATCGTCGCCCTTCACGAGGATGTCGGGGCGAATGCTTTGGATCAATGCCAGCGGCGTGTCCTCATCAAAGATGCAGACAGCATCGACAAATTGCAGCGCGGCCATGATGCGCGACCTAGCCGCCTCGCTTTGGAGGGGGCGCTCGTCGCCTTTGCCGAGACGTCGCACCGAGGCATCGCTGTTGAGGCCCAGCACCAGCACGTCGCCCAGCGCGCGGGCACGCTCCAGATAATCGACATGGCCGAGATGCAAGATGTCAAAACAGCCATTGGTGAAGACAATTCTGTTATTTTTGAGGCGCCACAGATGCGTCATGGCCTCCAATTGATGGCGGCTCAGGATTTTGGAGGCGGTAGAGTAGGCAGCACACATAAGAGAATCTGGTAAGAACCAAAGGTTAGAAGGAATTCGATCAATTTCAATGGTGCAGGTGGAAAATTTCAGCATACCCCTTGGGGACCGTGGCGTGATTGCAGGCAGCAGTCACGGGCTGGGCCGCCGCATGCTGATCTGTTTCCATGGCTATGGCCAAAGTCGCAAGTTGTTTTTGCCCTTGCTCCCCATTTTGCAGCAAGATTGCCGCGTTGTGATGCTGGACCTGCCGTTGTTTGGCGAGAGCAACTGGGCGGATGCGAAGCTGCCGATCTTGCCTGCCGATTGGGATGCCTTTTTGCTGGCCCTGCTGGTGATGTACCCTGCTGAGCAAGTTGAATTGATCGCTTTCAGCTTGGGTGCCAAGCTGGCGCTTGGCCTTTACCAAGCGACCCAGGTGCCGATCCAACGCATGGTGCTCATTTCCCCAGATGGCCTGCGCATCCACCCCGTCTATCGTTTTTGCATTTACAATCCGATTGGGAAGGCGCTGTTTTACACCGTCTTGCGCTGGCCCGCATTTTTCCTATGGGTGCTGCGGGTCCTCTACACCTTGCACATCACCGACGCGTTCAAATACCAGTTTGTCAAGCGGCAGTTTGATGCGCCCCATAAGCGGGATTTGCTGAAACGGGTCTGGCAGGGAAATGCCCGCATCAGGCCCGATGTGGCGGCCATCGCACGGCGGTCGGCTGTCGTCGGCACAGCATGGCACGTAATTTGGGGTGAGGCAGACAATGTCTTGCCGATGAAATTGTGCAAGGGCTTTATTCAAAAGGTAAATGGTGCGACATTGCATGTGGTCCAGGGCGGGCATTTTTTGCTGAACCCTGTCCATGAGGATTTGAAATCACTGCTGCAATCGATCTTGAAAACATGAATCGACGACTGAAAATCTTATTTGCGCTCTCGCTGCTGCTTGCATTCGGTCTGCAACTGCATGCTCAAGAGGAAGAGGAAATGAGCCGTTTCTTTCGGGAGACCGACTGGGCGACCTGGAAGGTGGGCATTGCGAATCCACAGACAGTCAAGAAGCTGTTCATCAGGGACAAGGAGCCACTCGACTATGAGGCACTCAAGCACTTCACCGAGCTAGAGCAGCTCATCGTCTATGAGTCCCCGATTGCCGACCTGAGTTGGCTCCAAGATTACCCCAAGCTCAAGGTACTGGAGCTGCAGGGCAATAGCCTCAAGAGCCTGGAGGGGATCCAAGTCTTGCGCCACCTGCAAGAATTTGGATGCAACGCCAACTTTGTGAGTGACCTCAGCCCGCTCGATAGCTTGCTCGATCTCACGTGGCTGCAGATCTATGACAACGATATCCAGAGCTTGGAACCCATAGGGCACCTACCCCATGTCACGAATCTCGACGTCTCCCGCAACGACATCCGCAGCTTGCAGCCCATCGCCAACTGGACTTGGCTGGAAAACCTCTCCGTTTACAATTCAGAAAACCTGGTCGATATCTCAGAAATCGCCAATTTCAAGCGGCTCAAGGGACTCAACATTTCATTTTTGCCCATCCCCAACTTTTCCTTGAAGATCCTAGAGGAGCACAAGGACATGGAAAATTTGCGGATCCAAGGCATGGTGGCAAGCAATTCGGAATTGCAATACATCATGCATTTGACCAAGATGCAACAGCTCACGATGGGCAAAAATGACAATGTCACAGCGCTTGACAGCCTGCGGCTGCTCACCAAGCTCACCTACCTCGACGTCCACAGCAACGATGTGACCGACATCTCGGCCATCCGCAATTTCCCAAAGCTGGTGAAGCTCGTGGTCTATCGCAATGCGATCACCGACATCACCCCCTTACAAAACTGCCCAGAGCTGCGGTCCTTGTTCATGCATGAAAATCCTGTGCAAGACTTTTCACCCTTGTCCAAGATGATCCGCCTACAACACCTGAGCTTGGACCAAAAGTCCTTTACCAAGGAGCAAGCTATCGCCTTGAAAAAAGCCCTCAAGACAACTGAGATTGCGTTTTACTAGCCGTCCAGCTTTTGATGGAGAGCCGCGCATCCCAAAAAACAAGCCTGTACACGGCGAAGTGTGAAATGCCACAAGATACCCTAAAAAACTTAGCTCCATGTTCCAAATGGGATGTTTGCCGATTAATTTTGGATAAATAACTTATTTATTTAGCTATTGTTTGTATTTTTGACAATCTGAACAGCATCAAGGAAATACTGGGTGTGGAAATGAGGCGAGAAAAGGTGATCGGATTTAAACTCAACAAGAAGTGGTACTTTTACCACATGGAAACAGTTTTTGAACGCGAGAGACATGTTTACAAGTCGGACGCCTTTGAGGAGATCATAAAGGACACCATTCGCTTCTTCAATGGTACTCCCGTTCATCTGTTGCCACCAAAGGAAAAATTTCACGGGACAGGTGTTTATGCAATCTACTACACAGGTGGCTCTGAGTATTATCGAGACTTGTATGAACAAAATCGCCTTGAATATCATCAACCGATTTATGTTGGGAAGGCAGTTCCAGAAGGGTGGCGGCAAGCCAAAGACAAACCACGAAGTTCGACCACCAATGAACTATTTCGGCGTTTGCGAGAACATGGAAATAGCATACAGCTTGCAGACAACCTTGCTCTGGAGGACTTTTTCTGTAGGTTCATGATCTTGGAAGATGGTGCAACCCATCTTATTGGAACCGTAGAAGCTGCATTGACAAGGCATTACAAACCAATATGGAATACAATGATTGACGGTTTTGGCAACCATGACCCAGGATCAGGTAGATACAATCAGGCAAGGTCTGAGTGGGACATTTTGCATCCAGGTAGAGCGTGGGCCACCAAGTGCATAGGTAAATCCGCTTCTCTTGAAGAAGTGAAGGAAAACATAGCCCAGTATTTTGCAAAAAAGAATAAAGAAGATCATGAATAGTCTTGAGCTTTTTTCCGGTGCAGGAGGGCTTGCCAAAGGCATCGAGATGGCAGGAGCCAAGCACACTGCATTTGTGGAATGGAATCCAGATGCCTGCAAGACACTCAGATTCAACTACAACGCTGAAATCGTATATGAAACGGATGTCAGGAAGTTTGATTTCCAACAATTTTCAGGCGTTGACCTTATTGCTGGAGGGCCACCGTGTCAGCCTTTCTCATTGGGTGGACTGGCAAAGGGGTTTGATGATGGTCGCGATATGTTTCCTTATGCGATTGATGCCATTCGACAACTGGCTCCCAAAGCTTTCATTTTTGAAAATGTAAAGGGCTTGCTGCGGCAATCGTTTGCCTCATACTTTAAATACATTATCCTTCAACTTAGGTATCCTGAAGTAAAAAACAATTCAAAGGATTGGAGCAAGCATCTTTTGGACCTTGAGCGAATTCAGGCTCGACAACCAAATTCTGGATTAAGATACAATGTTGTTTTCAAACTTCTAAATGCCGCAGACTTTGGCGTTCCACAAAAAAGGGAACGTGTCATCATTGTTGGAACACGAAGTGATCTGGATTTCTCCTGGCATTTCCCACCAGCAACGCATTCTGAGGATGCATTGCTTTGGGCCCAATTTGTCACGGGAGACTATTGGAAGTGTCATAGTATCCAGCCATCATTGGATCAATTTGGAGGTATGGAAATCGTCAGAAAGCGGCTACTAGCCAAATACGGCTTTTTCCCCCCAACACTAAAACCATGGAGAACGATTCGCGATGCAATAGCAGACTTACCCAACCCCCAAATCACTGCTGGCTTTCATCCTGAGCATAACTATCGTGGCGGAGCAAGGTCTTACGATGGACATACCGGCAGCGATGTTGACCAGCCTTCCAAGGCGCTCAAAGCGGGAGATCATGGCGTTCCTGGCGGCGAAAACATGATACGCTTCAGGGATGGTTCGATTAGATACTTTACGATACTAGAAGCCAAGCGCATGCAAACTTTCCCTGACGATTATCCCATCATAGGTTCATGGACAGAGGCAATGCGGCAACTAGGGAATGCAGTGCCAGTAAAACTTGGACAAGTCATTGCAGAATCACTGATCAAGCAGCTTAATGTGGAGAAGGTCCGAGTATAGCAGCCTTGGTAAACCGAAACTTTCTCGATTTGAATCAGTCGTATTTCTCCGTTTGCAACTGCCTCAATCCCTAGAATCGGCGGTGACAAACGTTGTTTCCTTCGTTGAATTTGTTGCAATGCTGTGGCTTTTCCCGCACTAAAACTCATTCCGACAATTTGTTAACCCAATATCTAGACGGTTTCGCAGCACCCCCAAAAAAACAAAAGGCCCACGCCTCCAAGTGTGGAAGCGTGGGCCAATCGCAAATCAGATTATTAGCGCACCAAGGTCACCGTGCCTTCTCGCACGAATTTCTCGCCGAGCTTGTTCACCGCATCGATCTTGAAAACATAAGCTCCTTCGGGAGCGTCTTGGCCCATGGCCTTGCCGTCCCAGCTTTTTTCCATGCTCTTGGTCACAAAGATGAGCCTGCCCCAGCGGTCATAGATCGACATTTCAAATGTCCTGATCTCGACGCCGCCGAGCTGGAAAAAGTCGTTGATGCCATCGCCATTGGGGGTGAAGCCTGTCGGCACCCAGAGAAAAGGGTCTTGCTTGATGAGGATGCACTCTGTAGTGTCGTCGTGGCAACCAAAATCATTGTAGGCATTCATCTTGATGCAGTACCAGCCTGTGTCGAGGAAAGTATAGGTAAACTGGCCCACAAAAGCACTGTCGCCGTTGCTGATGGCCCAATCGACCGACGTGGCATACCAGGGGGAGGTATTGTTGAATGTGACGGTGGCTTGCGACAAGAGGATGTAATCGACCAAGGTGATGTTGGGATCGGTCACAAATGAAGCGACGGGGGTCGGCAAGACAGTGATGATATTTTGGGAAAAGGAGGAGGCGCTACAGCCTGCATTGTTGGTCGCGGTGAGACCTACGCTCCATTGGCCATTGCCGAAGAAGTGGGTGGGTTGGTAGCCATTGTTGGTGGTGTTGTCGCTAAATTCCCAGAGCCAGCTGCAATCTGGCGGAAAGGAGATGTTGACAAACTGAACCGTGATCGAGTCACAGGCCTGTTGACGATCGGCATAAAAAGCGACCAACGGTGCATCGTTGGAGATCACCTGGCGCGTGGTCGTGACCGAGCATCCATTTTGATCACGCACTTCCAGACGGAAAATGCGTGACTCGCCACCGACAAAGACCAGGCTGGCATTGGTGTCGTATGCTGCGGGTGCAATGGAGGTCCATAGATAAGAATAGGGCATGAGTCCGCCAGTTACGATCGACGACAGGCGCACTGAGTCGTAGTCACAGATGAAAGTGTCGCCGACGATTTGAGCAGTCATCTGGGGTGCTTCATTCACGATCACGTTCACGATATCTGAGCAGCCATGGGCATCGGTGATGGTGACAGTGTAATTGCCCGCTTGCAAATTGATGAGCGAGTCCAAGGTATCGCCCGTATTCCAATTGTAATGATAGGCCGGTGTGCCACCCGATGCAAAGGCATGTGCTGTACCATCGCCACCACCGAAACAGACGACATCGGTCGCAGTGGCTGTAATCACCAAGGGGGTCGGCTGAATGATTGTGGCTGATGCTGTGGCAGTGCATGCATTCGCATCGGTGACTGTGACGGTATAGGTGCCCGCAGGAAGTCCATTGATGGCAGCAGTAGTGGCACCATTGCTCCAGAGATACGTGAAGCCACCCACGCCGCCACTCGCAGTCACGCTCGCAGCCCCCGTCAAAAGACCATTGCAGAGCACATCGGTATGCTGGGCAACCAAGGTAATTGCCGCCGGTTGGGTCACGATCACAGATGCCGTCGAGGAACAGCCACCTTGCTCGCTCACCGTGACGATATAGTTGCCGGCAGCCAAGCCAGAAATGTTGGCGCTTGTCTGCCCGCTGCTCCAGAGGATGGTATAGGGGTTGGTATTGCCAGTGACCGTGACACCTGCCGTGCCATCGGTTGCACCATTGCAAGAGGCGTTGGTATGGGAGGCGGTCAAGACCATATTGCTGCTAGAAGCATTGATCGACGCAGTGTCTCTCACGGTGACAGTGGCCCCATTGCAATTGGTATAGACCACCTCGGCGTAATAATCACGGTTGCCAGGAGGGCAGACGGTGATTGTGTCCAGATTGGTGATGGGGACGGGATTGCCGGCTTCATACCAGGCGATCGTATAGTTGGGGGCGCCTGCTGGCACAAAGGAATAGGCATCATTGCTGGCCGTCCACACAGTAGGAAAATTGCGACCTGGTACGACGATGGCGTTTGCAGCTGTGGCATCTTGGATGCCTTCGATGGCGGCATCATCGTTCCAGCCCGGGCAGCTAGGTCTGTTTTGGATATACACCTCGATGATATTGGTGGTTTCATACAACACGATCTGTTGTGTAGCAATATCGGTGTTGCAGGCAAACATTGGGATCTGGTAGAACGAAACCACAAACACCCTGCAAGGTGCCTGCCCATATTGTGCCCAGTAGGTGCTGCCACCGACAGACGGATCAATGTCGTGAAACGGCCCCAAGATACTGTTGAGCACATCGTTGTTGCCAGGAATGCCTTGGGTGATCGGCCATGCGCAATAGCTCGCTGGAGGGTAGGAGGCCAGATCAAACGAAACCACGCCATTGGATCCCACCACACATTGAGAGTAGGTGTTGCCATAAAAGCAGAAGTCAAAGCCGATCGGCAGCGGGCTACCCCAAACGTCGTCGATGTTGACCAAAATGGGTGTACCAGCATTGTAAGGATAGGGGCTGTAGGGGATTGGTTGCGTAGTGTAGGTCGTGGTCGTAAAACCCGAAACTGGGGTCGCCGTGAGACGCACACAATCATTGCAATTCAGGGTCGTGTCAGGGCCAGCGACGACCGCAGGACAAGAAACGCCTTGGGCCAAAAAGATCAGCGGGAAGAGGAGCAACAGCAGGGAAATCGACAGGGTACGACGCATGGAAATTATCTCTTTTATGAACACGCATGGAAGTTAAGCAAGATCGACTTCAATGTGAAAAACATGTGGATTCAACGGGTACAATTGTCGGTTGAGCGGCAATTTGACATGCAGGATCAGCGTATCGCAACATTCTGATAACCATTCCCCTGTCCCAAAAAGCAGTTTGCCAACCCTTGATGACACTGCATCTAGGGTTGGCAAACCAAAGCTTAGGGAATGTGTCCGCCTTAACGGATCAAGGTCACACTGCCAGCGCGTGTAAATTTCTCCCCGAGCTTGTTCACGGCATCTATCTTGAAGACATATACGCCTTCGGGCGCATCCTGCTGCATGTTCTTGCCATCCCAGCTCTTCTCGATGCTGTTGCTGAAATAGAGCAATTTGCCCCACCGGTCATAGATGTAGATCTGGAAGCTCCTGAGCTCCACGCCACCCATCTGGAAAAAATCGTTGATGCCATCGCCATTGGGAGTGAAGCCTGTCGGCACCCAGAGGTAAGGGTCCTGCTTGATAAGGATGCACTGCGTGGTATCGTCGTGGCAGCCAAAGTCATTGTAGGCATTCATTTTGACGCAATACCAGCCCGTGTCAGGAAAGGTATATTCCACCTGACCCACAAATGCGCTGTCGCCATTGCCAAATGACCAATTGACCGAGGTGGCATACCAAGGTGAAGTGTTGTTGAAAGTGACGGTGGCTTGGGACAAAAGGATGTAATCCACCAAGGTGATGTTGGGATCGCTTACAAATGAGGCGACTGGCGTCGGCAAGATCGTAATCATATTTTGGACAAAGGATGTGGCCGAGCAGCCCTCATTGGTGGTTGCGGTCAAGCCCACGCTCCAAGTACCATTGCTGAAAAAATGTGTCGGTTCAAACCCATTGTTTGTACCATTGTCGCTAAACTCCCACTGCCATGCGCAGTTTGCGGGGAAGGAGAGATTGACAAACTGGACTGTGAGGGAGTCACAGGCCTCTTGTCTGTCGGCATAAAAGGCTACGAGGGGCGCATCGTTGGAGATCACTTGACGATTTGCTTGCACGATACAACCATGCTGATCGGTCACCCGCAGGTGATAGATGCGGGTCTCCCCAACTGGATAGACAAGGCTGTCTGTCGTATCGTTTACGGCAGTCGGCGATGACCACCACTGATAAGAATAAGATGGGACACCACCCGAGACGATCGAGCCTAGCCTCACCGAGTCATAGGCGCAAAGGCTGCTGTCGCCAGTGATCTGCAATATGAGTTGCGTAGGTTCCGCGAGTGAGACGCTCGCTGTGCCCATGCAGCCATGTGCATCCGTTACAGTGACGGTATAGGTGCCAGCTGTAAGGAGATACATGGACTGTGTGATGCCGCCATTGCTCCAATTGTATTGGTAAGGCAGTGTGCCACCTGCAACCACTGCTGTTGCTGTACCATTGTTGCCGCCGAAGCAGATCACATCGGTGCCTGCAGCGCCCACCACGAGTGGCGTAGGCTCAGTGATCGTAACCGAACCCGTAGCGATACAACCATTGGCATCGGTCACTGTGACTGCATAGGTTCCGGGAGCCAGATTGTTGATTGCTGCTGTTGTTGCACCATTGCTCCAATTATAGGTGTATCCAGGTGTGCCGCCATTCGCCGTGACACTCGCTGTGCCATTGGCTTGGCCATTGCAGGGGACGTCGTTGTCTTGCATCACGATCGTGAGCAAGGTGGGCTGCGTGATCGTCACCGAGCTCACCGTCGTGCAACCATTGGCATCGGTAACGGTACAGGTGAAGGCGCCCGGGCCCAAATTGGTCGCAGGGTTGGTGGTCGAGCCATTGCTCCAGAGGTATTGGTAGGGAGTTGTACCACCCGTCGCAGTGACGGTGGCTGTACCATTGGCTACACCGAAGCAAGTGACATTGCTGAATACAGCCGATGATGTGAGCACGGGAGGCTCCGTAATCGTGACAGAGCGGGAGATCGTGCAGCCATTGGCATCGGTGACCGTGATGACATAGGTGCCGGGAGGCATATTGATGATGCTGCTTGCAGTGCTGCCCGTATTCCATAGGTAGGTGAGCGGCGCGACACCACCCGAGGCGACCGATGTCGCCGTGCCGTTGCTGGCACCAAAGCACAGGACATTGGTCGAGGATGCATTCAGCACCAATGCCGATGGTTGTAGGATTGTGACCGAAGCCGTCGCAGGGCAACCATTGGCATCGGTGACGGTCACGGTATAGGGACCTGCTGCCAGACCCGAAACCGCAGCCGTGTTGGCTCCATTGCTCCATGCATAGGTAAAGCCACCTGTGCCACCACTGGCTGCGACACTCGCAGTACCCGTGAGTTGGCCGTTGCAGGCTACATCTGTATGCTGTGTGACCAAGGCGATGGCAGGTGGTTGCGTCACGATGGCAGTAGCTATCGCCGTGCAGCCACCAAACTCAGTAACCGTCACCGTATAGGTGCCCGCTTGCAGGCCTGAAATCGTGGGTGTGGTAAAGCCGTTGCTCCAAAGGATGGTCGTCGCACCCGAGGCACCCGTGATGTTCACCGTGGCAGTGCCATTGAGGGAGCCGTTGCAAGCAGCAGCGACGGGCACTGTAGTAAGCACCATGCTGCTGATCGATGCATTGATCGATGCTGTGTCCCGCACGGTCACTGTGGCACCATTGCAATTGGTGTACACGACCTGTGCGTAATAATCCGTAGGGCTGCTGGGGCACACCGTGATCGTGTCGAGCGTCGTGAGTGGCACAGGGTTGCCCACTTGGTACCATGCAACAGTATAGTTGGGTGCCCCTGCAGGTACAAAGCGCCAACCTTCATTGTTGGCAGACCATTGGGTCGGGTAGTTGCGGCCTGGCACGACCACTGCTTGCGTGCCTGTGGCATTGTGGACGCCCAAGATCGAGGCGCCGCCATTCCAGGTCGAGCACAGCGGCTTGGAGCGAATATACACCTCGACGATGTTCGTTGTTTCATAAATGGCGATCTGCTGGCTCGTAGTCACGTTGGTGCACGAAAACATGGCATTGTTTTCCCAAGACACGACAAACACTCGACACGGCGCCACACCATAAAGCTGGGTGAAAACCGTGCCGCCAAAGGAAGGATTGATGTCGTGCCAAGGTCCCATGATACAATTCAACGGCGCTGTATTGTTGGGGATCGGCGCATTGATTGGCCATGGGCAATAGCTGTTGGGGGCATTCAGCGTGAAAGACAGCAACCCATTGGAGCCTGCTTGGCACTGTGTATAGTTGTTGCCATAGTAGCAGAAGCTAAACGGCAAGTTCACCACCGGACCCCAAGCATCGTCTTGTGCCACCAAGATCGAGTTGCCTACGTTGAACGCATAGGGATTGTAGGGAATAGACTGGGTAGTGTAGGTCGTCGGCGTGAAACCCGATACAGGCGTTGCCTGTAGCAAAACGCAATCGTTGCAGGCGAGGGTGGTGTCTGGGCTCGCCACGACGGCCGGGCAGGAGACACCTTGGGCCAAGAGCACTGCGGGACACAAGAGGAGAAGCAGCAAAAACCAAATCTGTGCGGGACGTATCATTGGGATCAAGTCTTTAGATTGAGGTTTGAAGTTAGGCAACATCTTTGGGGATGTGAAAAACATGTGGATTCAACGGGCACATTTGAGGTGCGAGTTGCCTATGGTGGATGCGAATGGAATCAAAATCCTACGCGCGGCCCACATCTTTGCCTAAATTGCAGGCCAATTTTGTACAGCCCCATGCATATCCTCATCATCGGTTCTGGCGGTCGCGAACATGCCATTGGTCACGCCCTCCATCGCTCACCGCTTTGCACGGCCCTCTTTTTTGCCCCTGGCAATGCTGGGACCGCTACCATCGGCACCAACCTCGCCGTCGATCCGTTTGCCCTTGAAGCCGTGGAAGCCGCTGCTGTCGCGCAAGGCATCGACCTGGTGATCATCGGCCCAGAGGGACCCTTGGAGGCAGGCTTGGCAGACCACCTCCGCCAAGCAGGCATCCCCACCGTGGGGCCTGGCAAAGCTGGCGCCATCATGGAGTCGAGCAAGGAATGGAGCAAGCGCTTCATGCTGCGCCACAACATCCCCACTGCTGCCTATCGCTCCTTTGAGTCACACGAGGTCGAGGCCGCTGCAGACTACGTGCGTGCGCATAGCCTGCCCATCGTGATCAAGGCCAGCGGGCTCGCAGCTGGCAAGGGAGTCCTCATCTGTGAGGACCACGCCGAGGCCGAGGCAGGCCTCCGCGAGATGCTCAGCGGCGCAGCCTTTGGCAGCGCAGGGCAGACCGTCGTCATCGAGCAATTCCTTACAGGCATCGAAGTCTCTGTCTTCATCCTTACCGACGGCAAGACTTGGCGCTTGCTCCCCGAGGCCAAGGACTACAAACGCATCGGCGAGGGCGACAAGGGCCTCAACACAGGCGGCATGGGTGCCGTATCCCCCGTGCCATTTGCCGACACGACATTCATGGACAAGGTGCGTCGCCGCATCGTGGAACCTACAATTGCTGGCCTCGCAGCCGACGGCATCCCTTACAATGGCTTTATTTTCTTGGGCCTCATCAGCGTCGGCAATGAACCCTATGTGATTGAATACAATGCCCGTATGGGCGATCCAGAGACCGAAGTCGTCTTTCCACGCATTGCCAGCGATGTCGTCACGCTCATGGCCGCCACAGCAAATGGTACTTTGGCGGATGTGGCTTATGCCGTGCGGCCAGAGGCCGCAGCGACCATCTTTTTGGTGAGTGGCGGCTACCCAGGCAACTATGAAAAGAGCAAAATCATCTCTGGACTTGACCTAGTCCAGGGTTCCATGGTCTTTCATGCAGGCACCAAGCAAGTCGGCGAGGCTGTCGTCACCGACGGAGGTCGCGTCTTGGCGGTGACCTCGCTCGCAGCTGACCTTCAAGCAGCCGTGGCATTGTCTTTGGAGAATGCCGCCCGCATCGCTTACGACGGCGTATATTATAGGCACGACATCGGCTACGAATTTGTCTAGTTCCCGAAAATCATTTCTTGAGAACCCGTAGCTCGATTTCTGCCCTGTTGGGCCAGCTTCCTTGCTTGGGCGTAAATACGAAATCGAACCTGTCGGCCATTTCCCTTGCCTCCCGAGGCGGCAGAAGGCTGTAGAAATTGGACTTCCTGTGCGTCGAGCGGCTGCCCACGACAACCAGGGCTAACCAACATCGAAAGCCAAGAGCAGAAGGCTTGCTTGCGACTCAGCTTCGCGTTCCACTACTTGCCCACATTTGCGAAATCCCTACCTGAGTGTTAACTTAACATTTCAATTGGGAAAATAGGGAGTGCCGACAATTCAACACGGGTTAATTCGATCGACTTTGGGAACTATGGTCTGGGCCTTGAGGGGCTTGGAATACAACATCCCCACGATGCGCAAGGCGGCCGATTTGGGTTCGCTGCTCTTTTTCATGCCAAAAGGCGTAGAGACCGAAGCGGTTGTGATCGATCATATCTCCTGCGAATGGATCATTCCCAAAAAGGCCAATCACAACAAGGTCTTTCTCTATTTCCATGGTGGCGGTTATGCAGTAGGCTCTATGCAGACGCACCGTGCCCTCGTGGCTGAGAT
The DNA here is from genome assembly GCA_031415375.1 of Bacteroidota bacterium. Classification (GTDB taxonomy): domain Bacteria; phylum Bacteroidota; class Bacteroidia; order J057; family JADKCL01; genus JADKCL01. The sequence continues at coordinate 23,955 of JANORP010000323.1, forward strand.
TGCGCGCCGCGCTGGTTTTTGTGCGCTCATTCCCGAGTACCGGCTCGCGCCTGAATTTCCCTTTCCTGCGGCCATGAACGATGCCCTGCGCTGCTATGAATGGCTGCTGGAAACGGGCCATGACCCCCGCGACATCGTGATCGGCGGTGACTCTGCCGGCGGCGGACTCGTGCTAAGCTGCCTCTTGGCAGCACTTGAAAAAGGGCTCCCCATGCCAGCCGCACAAATTTTGATTTCGCCTTGGGTCGATCTCACGGTGTCACGCCCGAGCATTTACGAGCACATGGAGCGCACACCGATGTTTTACCTCAGGGAAATGAAAACTTGGGCACGCAACTATGCAGGCGACATGCCCAAGGATCATCCGCTTGTGTCACCACTATATGCCGACTTGGCAGGACTACCACCTATGCTCCTGCAAATGAGCGACATGGAGGTACTCACCGACGAGGATATGCTCCTCGCCGAGCGTGCCCGTGCGGCAGGTGTGGACGTGCAACAGCAGGTATCGCACGGGCTCATGCACGTATGGCATATCTATTGGCGCTACTTGGAGCAGGCGCGTGATTCCATCAAAGAAATTGTGGCCTACATTGGCATGCAAGCAGAGCGCTAGAATAGCCCTAACGCTCAATGATTTGCAATAATTGGCAGTGGTTCTGCCATTTCGCCAGATGGTACTGCCAATGTGCCATTCCTGAAAAAATGGCACCAAAATTTATTTTTGGAGGCCTAAAACGGGACCTATTCCATTTAAACCTTCATTTCAGCAACTTAGGACCTGTCAGATGTGCCGTAGGCAAGCAAAAGTATTATGCATGCGCACGATTATTGAAAGGCTTCTATCGAATTATTAGTTTTTATTAATCCTTTTATTCCGCATCAAGATGGATGATCTGTTTAAAAAATTCGTGTACACCGGCGTAGGCCTTGTTTCTACCACTTTTGAAAAAATGCAAAAGTCAGTTGAGAAACTGGTGGACGAAGACAAAATTTCGCAAGAAGAAGGCAAGAAATTGGTCGATGACCTTTTCAAAAACACTGAGTCCAAGCGCGAGGAGTTTGAGACCAAAATCAAGAAAATCACTGAGGAAGTGTTGGTGCGCATGAACTTGGCGACCCAAAGCCAACTCCAAGACCTCCAAGATCGCCTTGCTGTGATCGAAGCTCAATTGGGCATCGAAGTCCCTAAGAAGGACGAAGAAGCCAAATCAAAGAAAAAAGCCCCTAAAAAAGAGGCTGTTCAGGCCTAATACTGCCCTGCCTGCAAGGGCAAGACAGCAAGACTTTCAAAAACGACCTTTTCCCTTTGGGTAAGGTCGTTTTTGCATGTGTTCAAATCCACCAATCTTTCCTAACTTCGGCCTTCCGAGCGGAATATGCAGATTACGCGTGCCATCAAGAATATCCGGCGCATCAGAGCCGTGGTTTCCGTACTTTTTAAGTACGGATTTGAAGATGTCGTGACGCACTCCAAGTTGCGTGGGTTTGTTTCTCAAAAGCGTCGCCTCACATGGCAGCGCCGTGGCAGGCCCGTATTTGAGTACAGTCGCTTTGAGCGCGTGCGCATGGCGGCCGAGGAACTCGGTCCCACCTTTGTAAAGCTCTGCCAAGTGCTGAGCAACAGGCCCGACGTGCTGCCAGAGGAGCTCATCACCGAGCTGCAAAAGCTGCAAAGCAATGTGCCGCCGTTTCCCACGGAAGAGGCCATCGCGGTGATCGAGCACGAGACGGGCAAAAAAATCGAAGAACTGTTTTCCTACTTTGAAAGCGATGTGCTCGGCTCGGCCTCCATCGGGCAGGTACACCGTGCCCGCTTGGTGAGCGGCGAGGAGGTTGTGGTCAAGGTGCAGCGCCCAGGCGTGCGCGAGCAGATCGGCAGCGACCTACAAATCCTCAAGGATTTGGTCCAGTTTGCCGATGGGTATTTCCAAAAGCAAGGCATCTTGAATGCGGGCGACATCGTCGATCAGTTTGAGAAAACGATGGCCAAGGAGCTCCAATACCTCACTGAGGCAAGGGCTATGGATCAGTTTCGCAACTTTTACAAAGACAACAAGACTTTTTACGTCCCCAAGCCCTACCGCGAGATCAGTACCGACAAGGTGCTCGTGATCGAGTTTGTACCAGGCTGCAAGATCACCGACGTCGAAAAGCTAGTGGAGTGGGGCCTCAAACCCACCGACATTGCCGACCGTGGCCTCGACATCTACCTCACGCAGATTTTTGAATACGGCTATTTCCATGCCGACCCGCACCCAGGCAACGTCTTGGTGCAGGAAAGCGGCCGCATCGTCCTCATCGACTTTGGCATGGTCGGCAAGATGATGCCCAAAGACAAGTATGCCTTTGCTGGCGTCTATGTCGCCATGGCCAACCATGACCCTGTCGCCATGGCCAATGCCTTGCGTAGCCTGTCGGTAGAGCATGACATCAAAGACATGCGCATCTTGGAGACCGAGCTCAACGAGCTCATCGAGGATTTCGCCTATTTGGATGTGGATGAAAGTTCCATTGCAGAGGTGTCTCAGCGTCTGCAATCGATCATTTACAAAAACAAGATGGCCGTTCCGGCCAGCGTATTCTTGATTTTCAGGGCGTTTGCAATTTTGGAGGGGATCGGCAAGACCATCCACCCCAAGATCAATATGCTCGACCACGTAAAGCCCTTTGGGGCCAAGCTGCTGGTGGAGCAATTCAGTCCACAAAATTTATTGAAGGAAACGCTCTCGCGAGGCCAATCAGTCTGGTCATTCCTCACCGCCTTCCCCAACGAGGTCAAGGCCATCTTGCGCAAGATCCGCAAGGGGCAGATCACTATGGAGGTGCGCCACGAAGGGATGGATCGCCTCATGGATACCATCGACAGCATTGGGAATCGGCTATCGTCGGCATTGATCATCGCCTCGATGCTAGTCTCGGGAGCCTTGGTGATGGTGGCCTCCCCGGGTTACCGCGAGGAGGGAACCATCCCCCAAGTGAGCGCCGGCCTCTTTGTGATGGCGTCGATCGTGGGCTTTTTCCTGCTCATCGGCATCTTGCGCAGTGGGCGCAATGAGTGACAGGAATTGCAATTTATCCTAAAACCAAAATGGCTTTCTCAATCCTTGGCATCTGATGATTGCCATTTGACGAAATGAACATTCTTAGCAAGCACACCGGTGCGCAAAAAACCGTCGAATTCATCGATCACCTCGCGCGTTTGGCCCAGGAAATTCCGCCAGATCAAATGCTGAATGATGCAGCAGGGAGCTACATCGCAAAAGAGTACTTGGAGGGCATCGTCCAAAGTGCCCGCGAATTGATCGCTCACCGGGAATGGTTGATCGATCTGGAAAATACCCTCGAAAACCTGTATGAAGTAGATTTTCGCATGGATGCGGAGATTTTGGCATCCGCTGAAGCGGCGCTCAAATTAGCCGCTACGGCATCCAGCCAAATGGAACTGATCGCGCTTTTGAGAAAATAGTACACTGAAACGGCAATACTTTCAAGAGGCTGTCTAGGCGGATGCGCTCCTCGGTAAATGGTGCCGCCGCATCTACATCGAAATGCACGAAAAATCCTTGCAACAGCTGGGCATCGACGATCGGATTGCACCCGCTGTACCAGGGCCATGTGCGCCGAGGCGTGATGCTCGACGAACGGGTAGCATCGGTAGTCTCGATGGCCATAATGGACGAAATTCCTACCCAAATTTCCATTTTCAAATGCCATCGTTGACATCGGCGATCACCCAAGAGCCTCCGATGACCCCTAAAGGCTCATCAAGGCCCAGGTGCAAGGGTTGTGAACCGCAAACAGCCTACCTCCAAAAAAGCGGCGGCCCCCAAAGGGAGCCGCCGCCAAACATACATCAGGAGAATCATTTAGAAGCAGTGACCTTTTTGCGCCCGATGACGCGCACCAAAATCCCTGTCACAAACATGCCGCCGGCCAAGATGAAGAGCCATGCGCGGGTGCTGAGCCCGCCGCTGCTGCTCGCCGAGGCTTGTTGGAGATAATCATCACTCGCAGCGATGCTTTGCTGCTCATCGACCAATGTGGTCGGTGTCACAGGTGCCGTTGGGTCGGCGATCACGGCCGTGGCCGCAGTATCGACCACAGGCGCGACCGATGCTTGCGAAGTGGGCCGGTCATCCATCGGATCGGTCGGCGCTGGGCCACCGACATAACTCGACCACTTGCTGGTGCTCCAACCCGTGAGGGCGGCGAGTTCCTGCAGTTCCTTTTGGTGACGCAGGCGCAAGTCGCTGAGGTAGCGCCTGCCCTCGGCGCAATCAAAGGTGCCGCGTGCTTTGTGATGGATCACATAGCGACCCTGGAATCGGCTTTGATCGGGCGTCGCGATAAACATGAGGTCCTGCGGAAAGGTCTTGCGGCTGTAGCGCGCATGCAGCCGCGTCACGAAGAGGTCGCCGCTGTAGCCGCCCGTGCGGGAGTCGGGGTTGATCCACCACACGCCCGCCTCGCGCAATTCGGCAAAGGTGATCTGTGGCCCGGCGCATGGATCGCACTTCACGGGCTGCTGCGAGCTGATGTCCCAAGCATATTCCAGCATCACATTGTTTTTGCCCTCATGTGTCCAGGCGCGCTCGAAGGTCGATTTATAGAAATCCCCAAAAAGGTTGTCGGTCTGCACAAACTCAGGGATGTCGCGGTCGGTCGGCAACTTGGTCGTGCGGTAGTTGGCGGTCTCGACGCGGCCCTTGCGGGTGAAGGCATACACGATCATGTCTTGTGCGCTCGTGGCATTGGCCATGCCCAGGCGGATGGGCAGCATGAACTTGGGGGTGTCAAATTGGATTTGCAAGGGGCGCAGGGTCTGTGCGCCCAGGGCTTTTTGCTGCTCCAGATTCACCTTGACCACAAAGAATTTCATGCCGTCCTTGATGTAGGGATCCAAGACTTCGCCTGCACCAGCCGGGATTTTGTAGCCATTTTCGGTGAGCCAATCCTTGAGGCCGCTGCTTTCAGTCGCGCTCAGGATCAGGATGTCATATTCACCCACGACATATTTTGCCTCCACGGTCACGCCTTTTTTGATGTCGCTCTTGCCAGCCGCCGCGGTGGGACTAGGTGAAGATTTCACGGCGTCTTTGCCTGAGCGGATGTACTTTTCTTTATCATAAGCCTGTGGGCAAGGATTTTCATCCCAGTACTCGACCAATCGAGGCGCGGTGTATTGGCTAAACTTGTCAAAAATGTATTGCTGCACCACGCGGATGTCGCTCTCGCGCAACACCTCAGGCACGGGCACGACCATCGCAAAGTCTTTGGCATCGCCGCTGAAGTCGCTCGACATCGTGATGACCGTATGGTCGCCATCGCGCACGATGATCACCTGAGACGACTTGTTGAGCAGGGCCACGTCGCTCATTGCCACATAAAATCCACAAAAGGCATTCGCCTGCTGCGCCAGCAGCATCGCTGATAGCGCCACAAGCAAGGATCGGAAAAGGGTAGTCTTTTTCATAGGGGTATGGATTGGGGAGGATATGACCTTGGCGGCCCCGTGTGGAGCCGCCTCAGTCAATTATGAAAAGGAAAAGATCATTTAACAGTTGGGTTTGTGCTCCTGCGCCCACGCAGCCGCACGCAGATGCCGCCGAAAAACATGAGCCCTGCAATGCTCAGGAGCCACATGCGTTTGCTCATCAGCGGCTTGGGCGCGTCGGCAAGGCCTGCTTTGAGGAAGGCTTCGCTCACCGCAAGACTTTCGGGTTCGTTCACGAGGCCATCTTGTGTCACGGCAGTTGACCGATCGGCATCGGTCGTCGGCTCATTGACAGGAGACACGACCGGGGTCAAGCCATTGACGCGCAGGGTAGGCGTCACTGCGCCGATCGGGCAGGTCGGGCAACTCGTGCGTGGCTGCATCGTCGGGTCGCTGACGTTGGGGATCGTGGGGTTCATCGGCTCGGTGGCATCGGTACTGCCGATATAACTGCTCCATTTGGTCACGTTCCAGCCCGTGAGGGCAGCAAGTTCCAGCAATTCTTTTTGACGACGCATCCGCAGATTGGCCTTGTAGTCCTTGCCTTCCTCGCAGTCCAGCTCGCCCTTTGCGGGATGGCGCACGACATAGCGTCCTTGAAAATTGCTTTGGTCGGGCGTGTTCAGAAACATGAGGTCTTGGGGGAAAGTCGAGCGGCTGTAGCGCACATGCAGGCGGGTGATGAAGAGGTCGCCAAAGTAGCTGCCATTGTATTGGTCGGGCTCGACCCACCACACGCCCGCCTCGCGCACCTCGGCAAAGGTAAGCGGCGGGGTAGGGCATGGGTCGCAGTGCATGCTTTGCTGCGAACTCTCATCCCAAGCATATTCCAGCATCACGCAATTCTTGCCTTCATTGGCCCAAGCCTTGCCGTAGAGGTCTTTGTAGAAGTTGGGGAAGAGGCCCTCGCTCATCACAAACTCGGGGATCTCGCGGTCGGTCGGCAGCTTGGTCGTGCGGTAGTTGGCGGTTTCGACGCGGCCTTTGCGGGTGAAGGCATACACGATCATGTCTTGGGCGTTGCCGTCAGAGTTGGCCATCCCGAGGCGGATGGGCAGCATGAAACGGCTGCTGTTGAATTGCAACTGCAAGGGGCGCAAGGTCTGCACGCCGAGGGATTTTTGTTTTTCCAGATTGACCTTGACCACAAAAAACTTCATGCCGTCGGTGATATAGGGCTGCAAGACCTCCTCGGCACCACTGGGGATTTTGTAATCGTTTTCGGTGAGCCAGGTCTTGAGGCCCGTGCTCTCCTTGGCCGAAAGGATGAGGATGTCATATTCCCCGACCGTGTATTTGGCCTCGATTGTGACGCCATGTTCTTTTGCCTCATCGTCAACATCGGCAAAGAAATCTTCCTGCACGCTTGATCTGCTCATGGAGGTCGTGGTGATACGGTCGTAATCGTAGCTTTGGCAAGGATTTTCATCCCAGTACTCCACGAGGCGCGGCGTCGTAAAGGCATCAAACTTGTCAAAGATGTATTGCTGTACTACGCGGATGTCGGATTCCTTGAGCACCACAGGCACGGGCACGACCATGGCAAAGTCCTTGGCGTTGCCGGTGTAGTCGCTCGACATCGTGATGACGGTGTGGTCGCCATCGCGCACGATGATGACCTGCGAGGTCTTGTTGAAAAGTTTCAGGTCGCCCTTGGCGACGTAAAACCCGCAAAAGGCATTGGCTTGGTCCACACTCAGGAGCGTGAGGAGGCCCAGTCGAAGGATTTTTGTGCGAATCGTTTTCATATACTGTGCTGTTGTATGCGTGAGAAAGTGAGAAGTATGAATAGCACCATGCGCTCAGAGCCAGGAGAATTTTTGCGCGTTGAAAAAGCGGTCAAAGACCAGGGTGAGCGGGCTGATGATGAAGAGCGCCCAGATCGGAGCGCCAGAGTTGAGGATGAAAATGTGGTTCAGAACAAATGTGAGCAAGCCCACCATCACCGCCCAGGCGATGCGTGCCTTGGCATGGTTGGGCGTGGTGACCGGGTCGGTGATCATGAAAAAGGTAAAGAGCAACAGGGCACCATTGGTGACCATGTGCCCAAAGTAGTCGATGGGCCAGCCCAGCCAGAGCACCGAGCGGATAAATTCCAAGCCAAAAAAGGACCCGATGAATGCCAGGCTGATGTCGATGCGCCCGCATTTGAGCAGCACCATGAGCCCTGCTGAGGCGACAAAAAACAAGGTGGTGAAGCTGCTCCCCCATTGGCCGGGCGAAACCCACGCATCTCCCGTGAACATGATCGTGGCGATGATGCCAAAATTCACGGGGTTGAAGATGTGCTTGCGGTCAAACTGGATGATGAATTTGCTGCTGATTGTGAGCACACTAGCGATGATGGCTGTGCTGAGCAAATTGGTTTTGAGGAGCAGGCAGAGGCCAAGTGAAGAAATGGCGGCACTTTTGAGGGAATGCCAGGGTGCGCCCGACCACTTGATCCAAAAACATTGCGTGAGCAAACAAGTGGCAAAGATCGTGGCAATGCGGCTCAACTGCGTGTTCCAGCCCAGCGACAAAATGCCGTAGGTGAGAAACAGCGAGAGGGAAAGGATTTGAAAGTGCCGAGCATCCTTCAAAAACCACTGCGAAATTTGGGCAAGCGAAATGCCAGCCGCCCTAGGTGTAGCGGTACTTGTATTCATGACCATCGAAATTTTTACTGTGCGGTCAGCCCCTTTTGGAGGTGCTGTGCAGCAAGGGTGCAATGGTCATTGCGATTCCATAAGGGGAATTGAAAAAAGTTGCGTTTACACACAAAAAAATTTCTGCTTGGCGCAAGCGGGCAAAATTTGCCGTTTGTGGCAAGCGGAAACCTAGCTCACATCACTCCACGCACCTTCAACTCAAAATAGCAGCGTGCCGTGGCCCGCACATCGCCGAGGGCGTTGTGGGCGTCTTCAAAGCCGCCGCCAAAGAGTTTGCGGTGCAACTCGTCGAGGGTCGGCCACTTGTAGCCATACTTGCCGGGCAGTTGGCAATAGTTGGTGGCTGCCGTCTTGGTGCAGAGTTTTTGTTTGCCCGCCAGCAGGTCGGGCAGGCTTGCGCGGATGAATTCTGCACCCATTACCTTCTCATCATAGTCGAGGTTGTGGGCTATCACGACCTGAGCTGCATCGAGTGCCGCCCGAAACTGAGCCAAAACCACGCCTACAGGCTGGCCTTCTGACAATGCGCGCTCCTGTGTGATGCCATGGATCTTGGAGGCTTGCAACGGAATCGTGAATCCATCGGGTTGCACGATCAGATTGGCCTCTGAGACCAGCTCCTTGTCAGCGTTGAAGAGCATCCAGCCCAATTGCACGAGGCGCGGCCAATTGTCAACTTGGCTCACAGGGGCCTTCCAATCTTTGGGAAGGCCAGTCGTTTCAGTATCAAAGACAATGTACATGGCGGAAAATTAAGGCTTTTCAATGGATATCTCGCATTTGCACAACCCTTTCTGCCCCTCCTTGGTTGTGCAATTTTCTTCGACCAAGGCGTTCCCAAATGTGATCAGCTGCAACCAAGAATAGAGAAGAGGCCCATTTTGCAGCCGCGACCATTTGCCTATTTGCCCGCATTCCCCTAATTTCAACCCAAAAGCATATCCATGAGCGAGGTCAAGAAAACACAAGAATACAGCAACGACGCGATCACCGTCCGCTTCAACCCCAACATTTGCCAGCACTCCGCAGTGTGCATCAAGAACTTGCCCACGGTTTTCGACGTCAACAACAGTCGCTGGATCAATGTGAATGGTGATACCGCAGAGCAGATTGTCGAGCTCGTGAAGAAATGCCCGAGTGGTGCATTGACCTATGAATTGCACGATGTCGGCATGGAGATGGCAGCTGCGCCAGAACCCGAACCACTAATCATCACCATCGTGCCCAACGGCTCTGCACGCATCGTCGGCAAGGTGCGCATCGTCGATCTCGAGGGCAACCTCATCTTGGAAACTGAAAAATGCTCGCTGTGCCGCTGCGGACTGTCTGAGAAAAAACCATTTTGCGACGGCGCCCACAAGCGCGCCGGCTGGCAAGGTGAGGCCGTTTCGCCGCCCGCTGTCGTGTGAGCGCAACAAGATTCGAATAGAGGCATCTCTCAAAACGCGGTTTCACGGGTTTTGAGAGATGTCCATTTAATCATCAATCCCCTGCGGGCATTGGGCATCAAGCAGGCTTGCCATTTAGGGCAAATGCATCCATAAAATCGATCTTCGAGTAAGTGGCCCCAATCGTGGACGATGAGGAGACTTGTGCAAATTTCGCCCGATTCCTATAAGTGCAATATTGATAACCCGTTCGTCGGGGCACCCCCCAAATTGTGGGGGGGCCCCGCGAACCGGTTTTAAAAATTTGACGTATAGGAAAAGGGGGGAAATTTGAAAAATATCCGAAACGTGCACGATTGGGGGCCCATACTAGA
>JANORP010000324.1:0-21526 GCA_031415375.1 Bacteroidota bacterium
GGTGGGTGATGTGATCGGCACGATCTCGGATGTGGTCGATGGTTGCATTCGCAGCGCAACACTTCCTGATCCGTTCAAGATCATTGGTATCAAGATCAACATCGTCGGGACAGTCGCTCAGTTTGTGGTTGTGGATGCGCCTGTGTTCAAGCAGTATGTCAATAAGATCGGAAAGCAGTCGGTAGATATGGCAGCCTTCTCCATCGATGTGCCGACCGTCGATTGCCCTTACAACAATGCTGTAGTGCATTGCACATTTACCTTCTGGCTCAACGATACAAGGATCGATAACCCACCGGTATATGTTGCAGGTCCAGTCAAGTACTTCGCAGATTATATGAAGGGCGACGTGTTGGGGACCATTTCCGATACCTTGGACGGTTGCATCAAAACTGCCACGCTACCAGCGATCTACGCCAATGCAGGCATCGAGATCATTGTCAAAGACAACGTGGCTAGCATCGTCATTGTGAACGGAGCTGCATTCGCCAACTTTATCACTGTCACGCGTCGCACCTCGGCAACCACCATCTCCTTCACGATCAATGTCCCGACCGTAGATTGCTTGGGCAACCCAGCGATCGTCGAGTGCAGCATCACCGTTTCGCTTGTGAGCGATACCAAGGATGTCCTGCCCATCTTCACCGCCGAACCTGCCCGGTACTATCCAGACTACAAAGACGGTGATCTCTTGGGTACGCTCAACGATGATGCAGATGGTTGCCTCAAGTCTGCTACACTGCCCCTTGCATTCGCAAATTCAGGAATCTCAATTACGATCACCCTTGGAAAGGCCTATTTCAAGGTGATTGATCACGATTTGTTCTTTGACTATGTCGAGCGCCGGAAAAGCGATTCCGTAGGACCCTATATCATCAGTATCAATGTCCCGACGGTAGATTGTAAATTCCACAATGCGACTGTGCTATGCGAGATTCCTGTCTTGGTTGAGAATGATCAAGCGGATAGCCCGCCAACCTGGCTCGCAGAGCTTCCCAAATTGATGAGCCAATACACTCAAGGGGCGCTCATGGGCACGATCTCAGACGTCGTCGATGGATGCATCAGGCAAGCAGATTTCATCGACAAGACACCGTATGGCTTGGTCGTTGAAATCAATGATCGCGAGGCGATTGTCAAGATCGGTGATATCGTAACCTTCAAGGAATATATCAAAACCAATTCGGGGAGTTCTCCTGATACCTACGCCTTCACCTTCCTGGTCAATACCACCGATTGCAAACTCAATGTTGCAGATGTTGAGTGTACGATCACAGTGCGTTTCGATGAGATCGTGCATCGCGACGAGGATGCCGAGATTTCCTATACCGATCCCAAGAATGTCCTCGATTATTTTGTGGATGATGAGGTAGCTAGGATCACGGATCCTGACGGAACGTTTGTCAGTTACGTGCAGTCTCCTTTGGGTTTCTCTCTCAACAGTGCAGGACTCAAGATCGTGACAGACGGGGCCACGGGAATTAATGCCTATGTAATTGCTGTGCGCAATACGGCGACTTTCCAGGCTGCCGTCACCAATCAGCTGATCTACGCCAACACAGGCTTACGAAACCTCGTAGCCTATGAGACGAGCATTACGACTACCGATGTGGCGGGTGGTACAACCGTGGTCCCTGTGATGATCAGAGTGATAAGGCCTCCAGAGCCACCTCTATTGGCTCTGGATGTGAATAATCATGTGGGTATCGATACCTTGTATCAAGGACTCGGAGTCGTCACGCTCCAAAAGGAGGGCTATACGCTCACGTCGGCGACCGTCTCTCCACTGCCCAAAGGCATGTTGATCCGCCCCTTCGATGGAAACAAGCAGCAGGTTTATGTAGATGATCCGAGTAAACTCGAGGCCGCCAAAGTACTGGCGACTGCAACGGCATTCGATCAAAATGGTACGCAAAATAGTGTGCAATTCGAGATCGAGGTTACAGGGGACCTGACTAATTATGCCGCCAATTTTATCGAGCCAACGCTGGGTGTTGGGGTACGACATCCATTGGATGTTCCCAATATCAAAGGACTCACGATCACAAGTATTCCTTCACTGACCTTCGCCAATGGATTTGGATCGCTTGCAATCGTCGACAGCAGGAGCCTCCAGTTTATTGAGGGTAGCGCATTTGCGCGTTCGACCACGACTGAATGGCTCACTTTCACGGGAAAAAATTTCCTCCAGCAAACCGTGACTGGGACCATCAGTATGACCCGATTCACAGTGCCGAATTCTGGTGAGCAGGATTTCATCACTGCTAGTCCCGACAAAAACGGACTCAGCGCAGATCAGTACAGGGAGGGGGATGTGCTTTTCACCGTAGAATTGAGTACCCATCCTGTTCAAAGCGTCATCCCAAAATCAGGAAATTGGCCTGCAGGTGTGGGGACCAGTGCCCTAGAGGCTGCGATTGCTGTAGTCGTCGCCAATCCTAGCGCCTTGGTACCGGGAACTTACGTGGTGCCGGTCACCGTGTTCAACAATCTTGGAAATGGCCTGGACACGACATTGGAGATCTCGATCTTGCCAGATCAGCGCGTAGATATCGTCTTTGATGTCGATCAATCGAACGCTAAACAAAATCTAGACATCACCACAAAAGTGCTAGATTTGGAAATATTGCATTTCCCAAATAATGACAATGAAGGCTCCTTTGGAGTGATCGAATTGCACGCACCGACGCTCTTGGATTTTTACCCAGTTTCAGGATTGGGTGGTTTTCCCGCAGAGATTTCGATCGAATATGTCGGCACAAATATTGTGACGGGGCGCACTGTGACGGGGCAATTGATTTTGATGGTCAGTGCCGTATCTGATATCAAGATCGTAGAGATCAGCAATGTTCGAACGATCAATTTCCTAAAGAACAAGATGGTCTTGTTGGAGATCGGGAAGTCGTCGGCAGGCCTGATCGACTTCAAAGGAAGTCTCCCGAATGGAATTGCCTTCGTTGCACTGAATGCAAAGGAAAATGCCCCTGCGGGATTGGTGATGCAAGCAGAAAATGTGGTCACACTTGCTGATGAATATCTTTCCTTCTATGTCGAGAGCGTCGAGCTTTTGATGGCTGGGGATACCTTGGTAAACGCATCGGTCAAAGATCTCCAAGATGAAGTGGTACCCGTCAATTTCATGATTCGTATCCTATCGTCAAAATCGGCATTCACTTTTGATCTTCCTCTCAGCACAGAAATCTTGGGAGTCTCTCTGGCCGACACAATGCCGAATCTCACTTCGCTGGTTTTGTTGCAAGCAATGCCAGTCGATTTTGGAAGCCTGCAGGTCCACACCCTTTTGGAGTTGTCCTTTTTGCCGGGCGAAAAATTTGCCGAGCTGGGAGCGCATACCGTTAGCTTCAGGGCAACAGAGTCAGATGGCAATACCTTCTACGGCTCGTTCACCATCCAATGGAATGGCGAAGGCGGCCCTGAGATCAATAACTAAGGCGTGGATCAGCAAGGCACACATATCATCCAGAAGAGTCATCTGAAAATAAAGGTCAGAGACCAACGTACTGCCTACGATATCCAGTCGAGGGTGCTCAATATATTTGAATCCAAGGGGATGCGTGCATTGGAGCAAGAACTCGACCGCTTGGTGCCGCCTGGGCAAGTTGTTGTCTTGGATCAGCTCCAACTAGACCTTGGTCATTTGCAATTGGATGATTTGGAGACCACCCTGCCGCAGTTGCTCGCTACGCGGTTGCGTGAGGTCTATGAGCAGGCCATCTCACAAGCTGGCCAAGCAAAAACGATCGACTTGAAGCAAATCGATGCGCAAACGTCTGATTTGCAATTGCTCATGCGGTTTTTGGATCAAGGCACCACAGGATGGGAGAGTCCTGCGACAGCATTTAGTGCGCCAGAACTGCTGGACCGTATCCTCCAAGATCAGCCGCAGGCGTTGCTAGCTGCATTGCTTCCTGCACTACGGCTGCGTCATGTGCGTGAGCGCCTCAGCTTGCAATTTCCACAGGAGCAAGTATTGCGTCTGCTCGATCTTTTTGTCTCTGGCACCGCTGCAATGGCGATGCCGTTGCAGGAACAATTGGAGGCACTTGCGGAAAAATTGTCCGTGTTCTCCAGCTCAAAAGTGCGGCGCAAATCTTTGGTGATCAGTTTTCTGCTTGCAATTGTGGGGCCTGCGCCTGTACAAGGTCGCTCAGCCGCACAATTGTGGCCACAGATGCTGGCATTTTTTGCAGCCGAGGAATGGGTGAGTCGCAATATGATCGCTTTCAGGGTCGCCTCACTCGACGTTCCGCAATTGTTGCAGGTCATTTCCTGCTTGGAAATGAGCATAGATGCCAGTACAATTATGGCGGGCAGCCAATCACAAATCTGGATCGACGCGCAAAAACGCGGGTTGGTACAAGCGATATTGCCCTTGTTGCAAAATCAAGTGGTTACAAATTTTGAGCAGCCAACTGCGCTACCTTTGAAAGTTGTCTTGGAGAGAAGTCTTGCAAGCGATCCGCAGTGGTCACAAGGCATGGTGATTGCGCTTACAGATTTATTCAATTTGGATTTGCCCAATGTCCCCAAGTCCAAGGAGCCGATTTCGGGATCGGATTTATTGCCCCAAGATGATGGCAATCTCGAAACAATTTCAGTTCAGGAGAAAGCAAAAGCAGAAGCACAGCAGCTGCAAGCGCAAAAAGCACTTGATGCTGCAAATCAGAAAAGAAACGAAGAGGAGGAAATCGCCAAGTCAGAAGGACCTGTCGATCATCCGGATTTCACGGATTTCGAGGCTGCTAAATCCGACCATCACGATGTGAAGGACCCGCAAAACAAGGATTTGAAATCCAAAGGCTCCGATTTCAACTCCAAAGACCCAGATTCCGATTCCAAAAACCCAGGTTCCGATTCCAAAAACGCAGGTTCCGATTCCAAAAACCCAGGTTCCGATTCCAAAAACCCAGATCCTAAATCGAACGACTCAAAAAAGGACGGTGCAAATCCAGCGACAGAACCTGAAGAAAATGCGGAGGATACTAGTGTCTTGGATTCCAAATCCCCTCAGACGCGGCTCACGATCCCCGATGAGGCCGATGCTTCGCAAAATCAAAGAGCCCAATTGGACCGCAAGGAGCTTGATGCATTGAAGGTCGAGGAGCAGATATTTTTCGACGCCAATCAGAATCCTTGGCACAAACGCAAAAAAGATGTCGGCAGCAAGACTAGGAAATCGTTGCGTTTGAAAAAGGCCGATCCAAATCTCAATAGATTCGCCTCCGCAGCCGAAAAACACAATTCAGCTGATTCAAAAAAGCCCCTACGGCGCTATATCGGGCACACAGTTAGCCCAATACAAAAATCGGAAGCAATTTCGCCGTCAGATTTACAAGGAGACATTGCGCCTGTCGAAAATGAATCCTTTACAACCCATCGTCGCCGCATACAACCCAAACCCAATACCTACAGCAGGGCGCGGCGCAGAGAAATAGCAGAAGAAATGGCACAAATGCGAATTGTCCTCGGAATACCAGCAGAGGACAAGCCGACGATCAATCGCCAAAAACTGCAAAAGCAGGAAACGGAAGCAGTAGCGCCAGTGGCAAAACGGGAGCCTAAGCGTGAGGCATCTTACCCTTATGGAAATAGTTGGGGTTCAGATAAAATCCATTATGTAGAAAATGCCGGACTTGTATTGCTGAATCCATTTTTTCAACCTTGTTTCGAGGACCTCGGCTGGGTTGTGAAAGGTGTATTCGTCGATGAGGAAGCGCAGGAAAATGCAGTCTTGTTGGTCGCGTTTATGGCCTGTGGAGATTTGGAAATTCCCGAATCTTACTTGCCACTCGCCAAGGTATTGTGTGGCATGGAAGTCGGTAGGCCAGTGCGCATGGAAGTCGATCTGGAACAGCGGGCATTGGATGAAGCCAATGCATTGTTGGAAGCAGCAGCTGGCTATTGGGAAAAGGCAGGAAAAATGAGTCCAGATCAATTGAGAGGCGCTTTCTTGATGCGCGAAGGCCGTCTGCAAGACATCATGTCGGGCTGGAATCTCAAGGTTGACCGCCAGACAATAGACATTCTATTGGAGTTTTTGCCATGGAGTTTTGGTACAATAAAGCTCCCGTGGATGCGACAAATATTTACTGTGGATTGGTAGAATAAAAAAAGATAAAAAAAATTGAAATTACAGCGCAATAGTTATGCATTTACAGTAATTGTTGCTATATTTAAATAAGTTTTCTGTGCATATCATTTAATGAGCGGGATACAAAATGAGTATGGTTGATTCAGGCACTGGAAGTCAAGGAAGTTCAGGTGTGGGTGGCTTAGATAGGAAAATTACCGAGCTGCCAGCGGTACAGCAGCTGTTGCTTGACGACATTATCCCTGTCGTGCATGCTGGGGTGACGAGTCAAGTGACATTGCGCGTGCTGCTTAGCGAAATGAATCTGTCCATTCCTCAGCCACGCATCAAAATATCTGCCGTGCGGGCCCACGAATCGCATGGGCACGATATGGTTTTTGCCTCTTGGGATGGCTCGAATGATAATTTTCTGAAGTACAATCCCCAGTTTTGGTTGTATCGGTATCGCAAGGCAGATTACACTACCCATTTCGATAAACGGTTGGGGCAACGTGATTCACAGTGGCGCAAGAAACGTTTCGTGCATCCCTCGCACATGCATGGGTTCAAATATGCAACAACAGGATTGCAATTGGCTGTGAACGAGCAGATTCGTAGAATATCGAGTCTCGCTAGTGAAAGGTCTGCGGTCACCAATCTTTATTTGGGCCAACAGATTGTTCCGATCGATGGTGTGCCGACGCCGCTACCATATCGTCAAACGGAGTGGAAGGTCGCAACGACACCTTCTACTGAAACAACCCTGCTGATCGAGCCGTGGAAATATTTCAGGGTCAAAGGTCAAAACGGTGCTGAGACAATGGGGCGCAATGATTTTCCTACACGCGATCAGCCCATGCCCAAGGGCACGGGCACCAAAAGTGCGCGTATGGTCGTCTTCAAGGTGCGTATTGCGATCGATAATCCCGATCGTGACCCTAAGCAACCTAAGTTGTTCGGGCCGTTTTCGGAGACTTTCATATTCTATCCTCACAAAATTGGGGATTTTTATACGAGCCTTAAATGTTTCTTGGGCGATGAGGCTTCTCCCATGTTGCGTAGGCATCCTTCAACGCGAAAGAAGAAGCAATTGGTTGATAATTCAAAATAGGCGGCATTTGTATGATTGATGTCGCAAATAGATATATACTGCAATTGCAGTAGCAGTTTCAACGCCAGGGCGAGCGCGAGGAGTATCGCGTGAGTTCAAGCTCCGAAGGAAGGCGAGAGTCCCCGTATGGAGAATGGTGTATTCAAGCAGCAAAGTTGGCTGTAGGTAAAAAGAGACGCTCTAAGCTTTAAGCGAACGGCGTTGCCAGGCTGACTGACTCCCCTTGGGGAGACAACGGACCCATTCATTTGGGCCCTGCTGATCAAACTCGGCGTTATGTGCCGACCCTATAGAAAGCCGAGAAATTGGTGGACTTGGGAACAGTTTTCGGGCGACCAAAGCAGCAATGTGTAGGCCGCCCGTACTTTTTATACACAAGTAGGTCCAATGGACCGATCAGAAATAAAGCTGGACTGCGCTCCAATGTGCAGTTCTAGCATCGAGAAATCGAGACGATTTGCGCCAACAATTATGTCATCGTGGGCTTAGAGGCGTTGCATTGGCGAGTTCGGGGACGTGTAGAATAAGTGGGAGGCTTAGATCTGGCGCTGAAAGGCGAGGGGAGCCGACAGTGAAATACCGCTCGCCCCGAGCACATAATCCCCTTAGCCGGAGGGCCGAAATGTAGCGTGGGTCGAGCCTGCAAGGGTGGTCGAATCAAAATAGTGCGGAGATGCGTTCTGCGTGCTATGCGAGGCCCTGAGGGGGAAAATGGCGATTCAAGCAGCAAGCGTCGGCTGTAGGCTAAAAGAGGCGTCGGTTGCTACGGCATAAGGCGTCGCCAGGTCGATACTCTCCCCATGGGGAGAAAAAGGATGATCCCTTACGGGTGATTCCCGCTGATCAAAACCGGCATCGTGCCGATCCCCTAGATTGGGGAATGTTTTAGGGTTAGCCCGTGGCTCACGCTGCGGGCGCCTTTTTTTTTGCCCCTATTGCAATACAAACCAATCGGTCGTAAATTTGCAACGATATGGAACCCAAAGCCGAGCGCACTAGGCGCTACATCATAGAAAAGGCATCAAGTTTGTTTAACCGCAAGGGTTACCATGGCACCTCCATGAGCGATATCATGCAAGCGACGGGCTTGGCCAAGGGCGGCGTGTATGGTCATTTCAAGAGCAAGGAAGAGATTGTAGCTGAGGCTTTTGAGTATGCGTTTTACCGAGTGTCAGATGCCTTGGTGATCCGTATCAAGACCAAGACCGTGGCCATCGACAAGCTTGAGGCCATCATGGAGTTCTACGACAACTTCCTCATTGCACCGCCCGTTGAAGGTGGTTGCCCCATCCTGAGCTATTCTGGACACAGTCTTGAGGAAGTGCCCATGATCGCAAAATTGGTCGCCCGCGCTACACGCACCATGCTCGACAGCCTTGTGCGGATCCTTGAAAAAGGACAAAAGTACGGGCAAATACGTGCCGAAATTGATCCCGAAACCTATGCAGAGATCATCTATAGCCGTATTGAGGGTGCGCTTGCCCTCGCCAAGGCTACTGATGACACGCAGCGGTTGCACCGATTGTTGGAAGCGCTACGCATGGATATGCGGCGCGATTTATTGATGTGAATTTTTTTGACCCAAAATAGACCGATCGGTCTTTAATTGAAACATAAAGATATGGTTACCCACACTGCACAACTCCCCAAAGTTTTGGAAAGCATGGCCACCATCCGATTTCAGGATTGCGACCCTTTCAATCACCTCAACAACGCACGCTACATTGATTACTTTATCAATGCCCGCGAAGATCAGGTCTTGAAAAACTATGGCCTGGACATTTATGATCTCGCCCTCACCACAGGTGCAGGCTGGGTCGTCGGCAAGAGTCAGATCGCCTATTTCAGGCCAGCCAAGCTCATGGAGCAGGTCGTGATCCAATCCCAATTGATCGGGTTTGGCAAGCGTGACCTCACCGTCGAGTTGCGGATGCTCGATGCCGACCTCACCCATGTGAAGTCTTTCCTCTGGATCAACTTTGTCCACTTCAGGATCGCCACCGGCCGGAGCGAAATCCACTCCGAAAATATGCAGCACCTCTTTGAGCAAGTTCACGCCCCCATCAATGAACCCGATTTTGATGCCCGGTTCATGCACCTGAGTAGCGCCCCTAAGCGCCAGGAAAACTAATCGGACAGGAATGCTTTTGCATCCCTATCGACCGTGCTTGTCGCTACGCGTCGTAGCCCGCGCAGTCTGTAAATGACGCCCAACTCCGCCGCCGCGCATGCGTGCTTGGCAAAGCTTGCGTGCAGTAGTCCCGCATGCACGAAGCTCGTCTATGGGGCCGTGCCCGCAATGCATACAACGCAACATCCCCTTCCAAAGCCATAGGCTAGGAAGGGGATGTTTTTGTTTGGAGATCATATTTTGGTCCCGCAGCTTGCCAGCGGGATGGATAGGTTAGGAGGAGAATCCAAAATATTGAAACACGCTGATATGTGGGTGATTTTTGAAACTTTCAGCTGTAGAACGATTGATTTTCTCCTCAGATTCAAAGTACGATGTGAGTTCTCGCTTGACTTTCTATTCAATATTACGATGTCGCTTTGACACCTCGTGTCAAGGAAAGTGCGCTATTGCGAATATATTTTTCGCGCAAATCCAACGCGATTCAACGCCTAATTAGCCCAAAGGCCCACACTAGGGCGGGCCTTTGGTATCAATTTGCGGTCCTCTTATTGCTTGATGAGCTTGCCGCTTGCGACATTGCCTGCTGCACCCTTCAGAGTGTAGAGGTACATGCCTGCTGGCAAGGAGCTTGCATCCAATTGGAAGCTATTTCCATTGATGCCACGCTCGATTTGTACCGTGCGGCCGCTCAGGTCACGCACTACGAGATCAAAGCTCTCCTGTGCGCTGT
Source organism: Bacteroidota bacterium (assembly GCA_031415375.1). Classification (GTDB taxonomy): domain Bacteria; phylum Bacteroidota; class Bacteroidia; order J057; family JADKCL01; genus JADKCL01. Next base: position 10,067 of record JANORP010000324.1, read on the forward strand.
TGTTGAATTCAAACTGGGTGTAGCTTCCAAATGGATTGGGCGCTACAGTGAGCCCGATCAGGTTGTGTGAGGGTGAGACACTCGTGAGATTGGCCAGCGTATTGAGCGTGGTATTGGTCACGATTGGTGCGTTGAAGTCAAAATAGATGTGTCCCGTGTTGGTGAGCTCTGTGCCCAAGGGCAGATTGGCCTTGGGGGTAATGCGAAACTCTACAAAGCCGTGGCTGCCAGGCTCGTTGCTGTTGGAATCGGGCAGCATGATATTGTGAAACTCAAAAGCCAATTTGCCAAAATCATTGTGCCAAATAAAGGGGTGGCTCGCACCCAAGACTTCAAGGGTCGTCTGGTCGAGCTCGACATCGAGCGTGTCACGTATGATCACGTTGGTCGCCAGATAAGTCCCCGTGTTTTGGAAGCGGATCTTGTAGCGCAATGGCGTGAGTGGCGCGATATCCCCACTGGCATTCAGACCCTTGGGCAGTACAGCCTTGTCGTTGGGGTCATAGGAAGCGACCACCACATTCTCGTGCGAGTCGGTATTGTTGTTGGGGGTGGTGTCGCCAGGAATCGGGTTGATGGTCGCAATATGGTTGAGCGATCCGCCTACGACGACCGAGAGTGGCACATAGAGCAGCGCAGAGACTTGTGCGGATGTGCCAGGCAACATATTGGGGAGCGACCAAGTGATGGTGTTGCCAGCGTTGGTGCCGCCGTTGGCTGCAGAGATAAAATTGAGCTGTGGATCATATTGCAGGGTAACCGTCGCATTTTGCATGGTCGTGCCGACATTTTGGCAATTGACATAAAAATAGCGGTTGAAGCCTGGCACAGGTGGAAGGCTCGTGTAAGTAACACGCAAATCGTTGATACCAGGGATGGGCGCCAAGCCAAAGTCGTTGCCGGGATGCAGGCTCCCATTGCCCGCTGAGGTCACCGTATAGCTGCCCGTACCCGGTTGGCTCACGCTCATATACATCGGTGGCAATAGGCTAAAATTGTATGTTCCAGGTATCATGTTTACCGCGTAATAGCCGTTGGCATCGCTGGTGATGTAATAGGGGCCGGGCGTGACCTCGATCAGGCGATTTGGCAAGACGGGCTCGCCGAAGTTCTGTACGCCATTTCCATTGACGTCGAAATAGGTCACACCAGATATATTGTCGTGGTTGCCGCAGATTGAATCCACTGTGATGAGGAAGCTATCCCTTTCATAAAAATTGAATTGGAGAGAGTCATACACAGTAAGATGTACCATGTAGGTACCTGGCGAAGCATAGACATGGCTCACAGCGGGATTCTGAGTGTTGCCATAGCCGTTACTTCCATCTCCAAAGTTCCAATAATGGGTTGCCAAGGTAAATTGGCCAGTTGTATCGATGGCTGAGAAGGAAATCGGCGAACCGACACAAGGTGTGAAGGGTACGTAACTCACGACGTGGGCGTTGATACTGTTCCACTGTGAGTACAAGGACCCCATCATCAAAAGTGGCAAGAGCAATGCAAGAAGGATTTTTTTCATAGCTATTAATTGCAGTAAAACTTATTGATACAAATTTGGAGAGTGAGCGAGCTATTTACAACCCCAAATGAAAAGGTGATTACGCAATCAACTGAATTTTGATTCTTTAATGCGTTGTTAAACAATGATTTGTGATTGGTTTATGCATCCAAAAAAAGTGTTTGGTGAAATGGAAACATCGCATCGCCTCCTTTCCACAAACCGCCCAATTTGATGCGAAGCAGGCTGAATGATGACTTTCGTCATCTATTTTCCTGCCAAGGAGGACGTAAATTTGATTTTATCCCACTGGCATTTTCCCAGTCGAAGCCTACACCGAGCGTTGCATGAAAGAAAACGAAATTCTCATCCAGAAAGCCTCTGGAGATCGCGTCCCATTCTCCATGGACAAGTTGCGCGCCTCCTTGGAACGGGCCGGTGCATCGGCCGAAACGATCGCTGAAATCCTCCCAGAAATCGGTAGCATGCTCCATGAGGGTATCACGACTAGGACGGTGTACAAGCGTGCCTATCAGATGCTCAAGGCAGATAGCAAACCCGTAGCGGGTCGCTACAAGCTCAAAGACGCCTTGCTGGAACTCGGCCCTTCGGGTTTCCCGTTTGAAAAATTCATCGGGGAATTGTTTCGCTTGCAAGGCTACAAGATCGAGGTGGGCGTGACCGTGAACGGTGCTTGCGTCACCCATGAAATCGATGTCCATGCGCTCAAAGGGCGGGAGCTGATCATGGTCGAGTGCAAGTATCACAACAAGCGCGCCGTCAATACCGACGTGAAAGTTCCCCTCTACGTCCACTCACGTTTTCAAGACATCGTGCAAAAAATGAAAGATGCTTTGGAGGATCGCAATGCGCACTTCCAAGGCTGGCTCGTCACCAATACGCGGTTTAGTGACGATGCGATGCAATACGGGCGCTGCGCTGGCTTGCACCTCATGGCCTGGGATTATCCCCATGGCAGTGGCCTGCGGGAACTCATTCTACAGACGGGCACGCATCCAATCACTTGTATGAGCACCCTCAGCCAAGCAGAGAAAAAAGAATTGCTGGAGAAAGATATCGTCCTTTGCAGGGAGATCAAAAATGCTGACCGCATTCTCCATAAAATGGGCGTGACATCGACCCGTATTCAAAAAATCAGGCTCGAAGCCGAAAAAATATCATCTACTTCCATCTAAATTCGCCAAAAGCATCCACGTAATGCAAGACAAAATCATCATCCATTTCCTTGGCGCTGCAGGCACCGTGACGGGCAGCAAATACCTGATCGAGGCAGGCAATACCAAAGTCATGATCGACTGTGGGTTGTTTCAAGGCATCAAAAAACTGCGTCTCCTCAATTGGGACTACCCGCCAGTGGATGTGCACACGATCGACGCAATATTGCTCAGCCATGGGCACCTGGACCATGTAGGCTATCTGCCACGATTGGTGAATTGGGGCTATGGCAAGGGCATCATCGGTACGCTGCCTACCCTCGATATCGCAACCATTATCCTCAAAGACAGTGCGATGATTCAAGAGGAAGACGCTCGACGGGCCAATGAGCAAGGTTTTTCCAGGCACCATCCGGCCAAGCCACTCTATACGCTCAAGCATGTCGAGGAGACGCTGCCACATTTTCATGGCGAGCCATTGGATGAATGGGTGCGCCTGAGCGACGACATCAGCTACCGTTTTCGCTACAACGGCCATATTTTGGGTGCCACCTTCATCGAACTCGATGTCCTTGGAAAGCGCATGGTCTTCTCAGGGGATGTCGGCCGCGACAATGACCTGTTGTTGCGTGCGCCACAGCGCCCTGAGAAAGCCGACATACTGGTGCTGGAGAGTACCTATGGCGACCGCAACCATTCGGCCGAACCTGAGTTTGAGAAGCTCGCCCGCATTGTAAATGAGACCTACGCTGCAGGTGGCACATTGATCATCCCAAGTTTTGCCGTCGAGCGCGCACAGATGCTCATGTATATGTTTTGGAAGCTGCATCAGCAGGGCAAGATTCCAGTGCAACCCATGTATATGGACAGCCCCATGGGTGCCAATGTGCTCGAAGTCTTTCAGAAATATCCCCAATGGCACAAGTTGAGCATGGATGAATGCGGGCAAATGTGCGAACTGTTCAAGATCGTGCGTAGCCCCGAGGAAACCATGCAGATTATGGACAATCGCAGCGCCAAGATCGTCATCGCAGGCAGCGGTATGGTGAGTGGCGGTCGCGTCTTGGGTTATTTGCAACGCTACATTGACGACCCGACCACGACCGTGATGTTGGTAGGCTTCCAAGCAGAGGGCACCCGTGGCCGCGACCTGCATCAAGGTGCCCAAGAACTTAAGTTTTACGGTCAGTATTACCAAGTCAAATGTCGTGTCGAGGAACTCACATCGCTGAGTGGTCACGCCGATCAGCAAGGGTTGCTCGATTGGTTGTCGGCAATGGACAAAGCGCCCGAGCATCTCTTTTTGGTGCATGGTGAGCCCGCCGCTGCCGATGCCTTGCGCCGCAAAATCAAGGATACATATCATTGGGAGGCCATCATTCCCGAAATGTACCACATCGTAGAAATCCCTGTCTAGAACCTCTAGGATGTCATCAGGGATCGTGTGCTCCCCGTTTCACGCCGCGCCCTCGTGAAACGGGGAGGGCGCGGCGTGAAACGGGAGGTTGCTGCGTACCCTTGGAGCCAGCGTGTTTCAATGAAAGAGGGAAACGTAGGAGCATGGATTTCTATCCATTGGGCGTCCCGGCACCAGTCTGCACCCGCCACAAGTCGGCATAGATGCCACCGAGCGCGATCAAGGCATCGTGCGTGCCCTGCTCGGCCACGCGCCCTTGGTCGATCACCAAGATGCGGTTTGCTTGGCGGATGGTGCTGAGCCTATGCGCGATCACCAAGGCCGTGCGGCCTTGCGCAAAGCGATTCAGGTTTTCTTGAATCGCGCGCTCAGTCTCCGTATCCACCGAGCTCGTGGCCTCGTCCAGAATCAAGACGGGCGCATCTTTTAAGATCGCGCGCGCGATGCTCAGGCGCTGTCGTTGACCGCCCGAGAGTTTGATGCCGCGTTCGCCTACAAAAGTCGCATACGCCTCGGGCAATGTCATTACAAAATCATGCAATTGCGCTGCCTTTGCGGCTGCGATGACCGCATCGGCAGTCGCGCCTGGCAAGCCGTAAGCGATGTTTTCCCCGATGGTGCCATGAAACAAATAGACGTCCTGGCTCACCAGCGCAATATTGTGGCGCAGATCGTCGAGCCGCAACGATCGCACATCGATGCCATCGAGCGCGATCTTGCCGCTTGTCACATCATAAAAGCGCAGCAACAGCTTGATGAGGGTCGATTTGCCTGACCCTGTCGTGCCAGCAATGCCAATCGTCTCGCCAGCGGCGACCTCAAAGTCGAGCCCTTTCAAAACAGGAACCGCATTGCCATAGTCAAATTGGACATCCACAAATTGCAAGGCACCTTGTGCACGGCCGAGAGCGGCGGGTTGTGGGGGATCTTGGATCGTGGGGGCAACGTCGAGCAAGCCAAAGATGCGTCGCGCACTCGCCGTGGCACGCTCATAGCTGTCAAAGGTCGCGCCGAGCCGCGTGATGGGCCACAAAAGCCGCTGTATCATCATGGAAAACAAGACCAATTCCCCGACGGTGATCATGCCATTGCCTTTGATCACCCAGTAGCTGCCCAGCAACAGGGTGCCGCCAAACCCCAGCGCAACCAACATGCGGATGAGTGGCACATAGACTGCACTCAATTTGATCGCATCAAAATTCGCGTCGCGGTAGGCCCCTGAATTGTCGGCCACCCTTTCAAGTTCATTTTCCTCTGCTGCAAAACTTTTGATGACCGCAATGCCGCCAAGGTTGTTTTCGATCCTGCTGCCCAAAAGCCCAGCGGCGTCGCGCATCTTCACATACCGTGGCCCCACCAATTTCTGGTAATGTCGGCTCCCCCAAAAGATAAAGGGTATCGGGATCATCCCGATGAGCGCCAGTTGCCAGCTCGTCGTGAACAGCACCGCCCCAGAAAACAAAAATAGCACGATCAATTGCAGGATCTCGTTGAAGCCCGTGTTGAGAAAGCGCTCCAGTTGATTGACGTCGTCACTCAGGATCGCGAGGGTGTCCCCGGTGCGTTGCGACTCGAAATAGGCCATCTCGCGGCGTTGCAAATGGTCATAGGCTTTGAGCCGCAAGTCGTTTTGCACGCGCTGCGCAAGGCGCTTGAAACCCAGGTCCAGCAGCCATTCAAAGAAGCTCTCGATCCCAAAGATCACCACCGTGAGCACCGAAAGAAAGATCGCCAGCGACCACGCATCATCTGTGCGTGCGATCCAGCGCATCCACGCAGGCGCGTCGCCACGCACCGCGTCGATGACCCAACCGACCAGCAAGGGCGGCATCAAATCAAAGAGTTTATTGACGATGCTCGCTGCCGACGCGAGTCCAAGCTGCAGCCTGTATGGCCGCAAAAACGAAATCAAGCGCCACATCGGGCGATCTTGGGAGGTGGACATGCCGCGAAGTTAGGGAGAATGTTGCCGATGCCGCGCCTAGAATCTTGGATCGGGAATCGAAATCATTGGCGTGCGCAACATCTTAGACGAGTCCAAGGCCTCTGGCCGAAGGACCACCGACCCTTTGCCTCCGGCAATTGCAGCTTATAGTCGTCGATATTGAGTCGTTTATGCCAGAGGCAAATGCCTGTCCCGCCGGAGGCGGAGGGTCGATAGCCCTCCCGCTTTGCGAGGACGCAGTGCGGCAGGATGCCGCGGGCTCAGATGCCGCGAAGTTAGGGAGAATGTTACCGATGCCGCGCCTAGATTTTTCGATACGGAACCGACTTCATTCTCGAATGATCAAGTACAAGGGATTCTTTCGTTGGTCAAATACACGTTCGATGCTGATGGTTGCGCCTTCCAAACTATAGACAATTCTATAATACCCAATGCTTATATAATGGTAGCTACCATCGAGATGTTCGAGCCAAGGGTCGCGTTTGCCTAAATAGGGAAATGTCTGCAATAGTTTTACCCGCCCAAAAATAGTATCCAGCATTCGTTGTGCAGCTTTTTCTGTGGAATAGAGCCTCAGAAAGGCAACAATGTCCTCCAAATCTTGATCCGCCTCGGGCATCCATTGGACTTCAAAGTGATGCATCTTCGGTTAGGAGCGTCCGTATTTTTTCAAAATCTCACCATGGGGAATTCCCAAGCCACTTTTTCGCGAATTTTCGGAAGCCTGCACCAATTGAATATAGCGCTCAGGAGTTAGGGGATCCTTGTCAGGTATATTAGCGATATCAAATTCGCTTTTGAATTGATCGAGCAGCGATTCGAGTAAATTTTCATCCTCCGATTGATCAATCAGATGAATGAGTTCGTGTTTTACTTTGTTGATTCGAAGATCCATCGGAAACAAATTTCATCAAATATACATCGAAAAAAGAATTCTTGCAGGGGCTTTCTGTCCATACAGCATTGCTTTTGTCTGAACACCAGGTCGTTGTCGCTCGATCTGCACGTGTGCACGGCTCAAACGAGTCCAAGGCCTCCGCCTGTCCCGCAGCTAGGCGGGGGCCGAAGGACCACCGACCCTTTGCCTCCGGCAATTGCGGTTCATGGTCGTCGATATTGAGCCGTTTTTGCCAGAGGCAAATGCCTGTCCCGCAGAAGGCGGGGGTCGATAGCCCTGCGGCAGGATGCCGCGGGCTCAAATCATTCCCTCCACTCATTTCAGCACGATTCGTTTTAGGCTGCCTTCTCGGGGGCCCTCGTCGTCGATGATGCGCTCACGGTACTCGAGGGTGCGGTTGTCTTTGAAACGGGGAGCCTCGACGACCCAATCTGCGGCAGCCATGTACATGAGTTTCGCCTCAAATTTTTCCTTTTTGACCATGGTATTGCCAGAGAGATAGAGCACAAAAATTTGTGTGGCCTCGGCATATTGGGTTTGATTGAGGGCCGCAAAGGCGATTTTGGTACCGTCGGGCGACCATGTCAGCGACGAAATCGCATCGTTGTTTTCAAAAAAAGTCATGAAGGAATGCTCCACTTTGGAGATCGGGTCATAAGTGCCGATTCCCCCACTTTCAGAGGCATACAGCAGCGTCTTGCGGTCGGGCATCAACTCCAATGCATTGGCATTTTCGATCGTTGTTTGCATCCCGTCGGGGTAGGCGAGCGGTAGGCCGTCCAAGTCCAGGACTTGATAGGTCGTGCCGCCACTCGCATCCAAAAATTCCTTTTCCAAAACGAGGTAACCGTCGGTTTTGTAACGGATGCTCTTGGCAAAACTGATGTCATAGGCCCCAAATTCATGCCATTGCAACAGCATAAATTGCTTGAAAATCGGGGCATAATTGGCCACTACGGGATCTATTTGCAGCTCGATTTCCTTGTTTTCCACGCGCGCAAATTTTCCGCGAAAGGCCAGCTTTTGACCGTCTTTGAGCAGCATCAATTTGGTTGCATACACCTCTGCACCCTCACATTCATTTTGGTACAAAAAACAAACCTCCATCGTGCCGTCCTGATCAAGGTCGATGATCTGAAGGCTCCCATAGCCAAAGACCATCTGGCATTGGGGGCTGCCAAAGTCTTGGATGTCCCAGACGAGACGCACTTTGCCACCGACTTTGCAATATTGATAGACATAAATGTCTTGGCGATTTTCGCTAGGCTTGGTGTCGTAGCACAGGATCACGGAGTTTTCGCCCGCTTCATCTTTCCAGCGCACGCCGCCCACAAATCGCCCTTGATGCACCATGTCGGGATCCAGACCATTTGGGAGGATGTTTTCGTAGGCATAATAACCACCTTTGAGTTCCACGTAATCTTGGGCGCTTGCGCTCGTATAGGCCGCCAAGATGCAGCATATTGCGGCGACGAATCGGCGCGCCCATTGGTGCCAAGAAAAGGGTTGTTTCAGTTTCATTTTTCGATGGTCAAATCCACTTTGCGTTCCTCATTTCCCGCTTTTGCGACGAGGGTGTAAGTGCCTGCCGCGAGGTAGCTCAATTTCCCTTTTTCTCCATGTTGCAAATTCCATTCCAATTGGTTGTAGCCGGGTTTTGGAGTCGGATTCAGCTTGTGGAGGACCTTTCCTTTTGAATCTTGAACTTTGATTTCCAGTGAATTGGAATTCCCGTCACCCACCCAATATTTCAAAGTCATTTTTGGGGAAGGTGCTTCGGTGAAGGCATTGTCGGTCGTGCCCCACTTGCTGTTCCAGCTGATTTTGTTGGGTGCAAAGACCATCAATTGCTGGCTCGCCTCGCGCTTGGTCCATTCCCGCAACATGTTCAAATCGACGATATAAATGCTGCGGCCATGGGTGCCTACCACCAACTCGGCTTCGCGCGGATGCACGACCATGTCGTAGCAGGCGACGTTGGGGATCTGGGCGAGGGCATGCCATATTGCGCCGCCGTCGAGGCTAGCGTAGCAACCTTGGTCGGTGCCGATGTACAAAATACCCGCAGCAGCTGGATCCTCGATCACAATATTGGCGGGCTCGTCGGGTAGATTGCCCTTGAGCGAGGTCCACGTCTTGCCGAGATCGTTGGTCTTGTAGGCATGCAAGGCGATGTCGTCGTTGCGATAGCCAGTGAGGGTGACCAAGGCGCTGTTTTTGTCGTGTGGTGAGGGCGTGAGCGCGCTCACCCACAGACCCTTGGGCAAGCCGTTGTTGACATTTGTCCAAGTTGTGCCCGCATCGGTGCTTACTTGGACATTGCCGTCGTCGGTGCCTGCCCACAATATGCCAAACTTGAGCGGAGACTCGGCAAAGGCGGTGATGGTGGAGTAGGGCACATTGCCTTGGGGCTGCTTGTCGGTGGTGAGATCTGGGCTGATGCGTTCCCAATCATGGCCCATGTTCATGCTCCTGAAGACATATTGCGCCGCCATATAGACGATCTCGTGGTTGTGGGGACTGCATACAAAGGGAGCGCGCCAGTTCCAGCGGTACTTGGCCTCCCCGATGTCATTTTTGGGGGTGAGAAACTCGGCATCCTTGCCTTTTTCCAACCTAAAATAGTTCCCGAATTGGAAGCCTGTATAGACGGTGCTAGGGTTTTTGAGGTCGGGTGCGACATACATGCCGTCGCCCCCAAAGATGTATTCCCAATCTTCATTTTTATTGGGGACCGACTTGGAGCTGCCTTTTTGCACGCCATTGTCTTGCAGGCCGCCATAGACATTGTAGGGCTTTTGGAGATCGACATTGACGGTGTAAAATTGGCCAGCGGGAATGTTGGCAAGGTGGCGCACGTTGGTGCCATGGTCGTAGGTCTCATAGAGTCCGCCATCGTTGCCGAGCACGATATGGTCGCCGTCGAGCGGGTCGATCCACAAGACGTGGTGATCGACGTGGATCTTGTCGTCCTTGAAGATCTCCTTCCAAGTTTGGCCGCCGTCGGTGCTGCGCAAGCAGGGTACGCCCGCGATGAATACCTCATTGGGGTCCTTGGGCGAGACCTTGACCATGCAGAAATAGTAGCCATAGGTGTAAAAGACATCGTTGAGCGGGGGCACATGGCAGCGCACCCAATTTTTGCCGCCATCGACAGATTTGTAGAGTTCGGCACCCTTCACGGCGCTGTTGAAGAGGGCGGCATTGGCGTCGCCGAGGTAATCTTGCACGGCCTTGAGGGAATATTTTCCTGCTTTGAGGTCTTCCTTGACCTTTTTGGCGGTGTACTTGTCGGGGTAGCCGCTGCCTTTGATAAACTTGTCCAAGTTGCTGTCTGCCAGCGCCATGAAGGCTGCCTGCTCCATCTTGGCCAATGAGCGGGCGGTGATGCCACCGAGGGTGTCTTCTTTTTGCAGCTTGGGATCGGTGTCTTGGTTGTCGTGCACCGCATAGACCACGTTGGGGGAGGAGGGCGCAAAACAAAGGCCGAAGCGGCCTGCTTTTTCGCCTTGGACGATGCCTGTCATGCTCAGTGCCCAGGTTTCGCCACCGTCGGTAGAAGCGTAGATGCCCGAGCCAGGGCCATCCTCGTCAAATTCCCAGGCTTTGCGGCTGCGTTGCCACGCTGCCGCGAGCAAATGGCTGGGGTTGGCGGGATCGATGGCGAGATCGATGACGCCAGTTTCTGGGTTGATGTAGAGGGTTTTGCGCCAGGATGCGCCGCCGTCGGTGGTTTTGAAAACACCACGGTCGGCATTGGGGGTGTAGAGCGCGCCGATCGCCGCGACCCAAGCAGTGTTGGCGTCGGTCGGGTGGGGGATCACGCGGCTGATGTGTTGTGTGCCCGTGAGCCCGCGGTGCGTCCACGTCGCGCCAGCGTTGTCTGAGCGATACACGCCCATGCCCGCGTAGGAGCTACGGCTGCTATTGCATTCGCCCGTGCCGATCCAGACGACCTCTGGATTGGCGGGGCTCACAGCGATGTCGCCGATGCCCATGGTGCCCTGCTCATCAAAGATGGGCGCGAAGCTCATGCCATTGTTGGTGGTCTTCCAGACGCCGCCGCTGGCATAAGCGGCATACAAGGTCTTGCCCGAACGCGGATCGGCATCGAGATCGACGATGCGGCCGCCTTGCTGGGTCGGCCCGATGTTGCGGGCGGGCAGATTGGCGAGCATGCTCTGCTTGCGCAGGGCGGCACGCGCTTGTGCGGCCGCCTCGACGGTGGCTGGGCTGGACTGGGCGAGGGCTGCTGCAGCTGTGAGCAGCAGCGCGACGGTGTAGATGAGTATGCGCATATATCTCAAAAATAGGAGAATTTTTGGGAAGGGGGGAATGTGGTGGTTTTTATGCTGCGGATGCAGGATTTGTTTGGCTGTTTGAAGGCCCGTAGGCAGCCATTTTCAGGAGCTGTCCTGTTGATAGCTTGCGGCGGGACCAGGCTTTTTTTCTGCTTATCCTAATGACAAGATTTTTATTGTGCAGATAATCAATTGGTAGCAAAATGTGAGTCCGAGGCCTCTGGCC
>JANORP010000325.1:0-14441 GCA_031415375.1 Bacteroidota bacterium
CCATCGGCGAGGTGGCAGAGATGCTTGATGTCAACCCCTCGCTGATTCGTTTTTGGGAAACAGAATTTCAGCAACTCAGTCCGCGCAAAAATCGGAAGGGCAATCGTACCTATACCGATGCAGACATTGAGATGCTCAGAACGATCTATTATCTGGTCAAAGTAAGGAAATATACCCTCAAAGGAGCTCAAGACAAGCTCAAACAAAATCCAAAAGACCTTGAATATGAGCAGCGTACGCGAGAGACGCTATTAAAAGTAAGAGGTTTCTTGGCAGAATTGAAGGAATATTTGTAGCTTTGCATCCCGTTATCATCGAGGTGTAGCTCAGTTGGTTGAGTACACGCCTGGGGGGCGTGAAGCCGCAGGTTCAAGTCCTGTCACCTCGACTGAAAGCAAGAAAAGCCGCTCATCACTGAGCGGCTTCTTTTTTTACCCCGCTTCACGCCCATTGTGGACAATTCACCGTCCTCGGAAGCTAGAAATTTGTTCTTTTTGAACCTCAAATGCCCAGCTGAGGGCAAGTATGATCAATCTAGAATATCAATGGCCCAGCCTAGCACTCCACAAGAAATCAAATCGCGCGTCGATCAGCTCACCGAGGAGCTCAACGCGCACAACCATCGCTATTACGTGCTCGCTGCACCGACGATCAGCGACTACGATTTTGACCTCCTGCTGCGCGAATTGCAGCATTTGGAAACGCAACATCCGGAATTCATGCGAGACGACTCGCCTACGGTACGGGTCGGCGGGGCGATCACCAAGGAATTTCCTGCTTTCATCCACAAGCGGCCCATGCTCAGTCTCCAGAATACCTATAGCCGCGAGGAAGTGGAAGACTGGCTCAAGTCCATCGAAAAATTGCTGGAAGGACAATCATTTACCTATATCGTGCAGCACAAGTACGATGGCGTCTCGCTGAGCATACACTATGAAAATGGGCAAATGAAGGCTGCCGCCACCCGTGGAGACGGCGTGCAAGGCGATGAGATCACCACCAACGTGAAGACGATCCAAACCGTGCCACTGCGCATCAATGCCGCTGGCATGCCCGCAGATTGCGAGGTGCGCGGCGAGGTCTTGATGCACATCGTCCCTTTCAATGCCCTCAACGATCAGCGGGAGGAAAATGGCGAGCCACGCCTCATGAACCCCCGCAATGCAACCGCAGGCACCCTCAAGATCCAGGACTCCTCGATCGTGGCTACCCGCCCACTCACCTTTCACGCCTATTCCCTCGCCGCAGAGGATACCTTGCCAGCCACCGACGGTGCGCAGCAGGCCTTGCTGCGCGACTGGGGCTTCAAAGCCAATGAGCATGTAGGCATCTGCAAAAACATCGACGAAGTCTTTGACTTCATCAACCATTGGGACAAGCACCGCGACGACCTGCCCTATGAAATCGACGGCATCGTGATCAAGGTCAATGAAATCGCCATTCGTGAGGCGCTCGGCTTCACGAGCAAGTTTCCCCGCTGGGCCATCGCCTTCAAATACAAAGCCGAGCAGGCCGAGACTGTCTTGCGCTTCATCAACTACCAAGTCGGTCGCACCGGAACCGTCACCCCTGTCGCCAACTTGGAGCCCGTGCTGCTCGGCGGCACGATGGTGAAACGCGCCTCGCTCTACAATGCCGACGAACTCGAGCGCCTCGGCCTCTATGAAGGCGACACGGTGCGTGTCGCCAAGGGCGGCGAGATCATCCCCAAGGTGATCGAGGTTGTGACCGCACTGCGCAAGCCAGATGCGATCCCCGTCAAATTCATCACGCATTGCCCCGACTGCAACACCGAGCTCCAAAAAAATGAGGGCGAGGTCAACTCCTATTGCCCCAATAGCCTCACCTGCCCGCCGCAAGTCAAGGGCCGCATCGAGCACTACGTCGCCCGCAAGGCCATGGACATCGATGGCCTCGGCGCAGAGATCGTCTCCCAGCTCGTCGATGCTGGGATCGTGAACGACTACACAGATCTTTATGACTTGCGCTTCGAGCAAGTGGTCGCGCTCGATCGATTCGCTGAAAAAAGCGCACGCAACCTCATCGACGGCATCGCTGCCAGCAGTGCCATCCCCTACCCCCGCGTATTGTTTGCACTCGGCATTCGTTTTGTCGGGGAAACCGTCGCCAAAAAACTCGTGAAGCAATTCCAGACAATCGATGCCCTCGCTGCTGCCAGCAAAGAGGCTATCTTGAGTGTACACGAAATCGGCGACCGCATCGCCGACAGCATCATCGAGTTTTTCAGCGATCCTGTGAATCAGGCCCGCATCGATCGGCTCAAGGCGGCTGGCTTGCAATTTGAACTATCGGAGGAAAAAAAGGCCGTTTCCCAGAAACTCGCAGGCCTCAGCTTCGTCGTCTCAGGCACATTTGGCAGCTTTAGCCGCGATGGCATCAAAGACACCATCGAGGCAAATGGCGGGCAGGTCAAGGGTTCCGTCTCTGCCAAAACCAGCTACCTGCTAGCAGGCGCTGACGTGGGGCCGAGCAAGCTCGACAAGGCCACCCAGCACAAAGTCAAGGTCCTCACTGAAGCCGAATTCATCGAGATGCTTGCATGAACTGGCTCCAATCTCTCAAACATCGGTACAGCGTGCGCATTTTCACGCAACGCGCCAAGCGTGTGAGTTTTCCACACGCCTTTGTCGATTTGGAAAAAGCGGCATCTATCGGGTTCATCGTGAACATCGACCAGTTTTCAGCAGATGATTTGGTGTACTTTACCAAATATATCACGCACCTGGAAGACCGAGGCAAAATCGTGGCGGTCGTCGAGGTGACCCACAATCGCAAGTCGCTGCCAATGTTCATGGATTCGGTGAAATCTTTGTTCATCAACCCAGCGCAGCTCAATTGGCTGGAATTTCCTTCCATCAAGCGCCTCCAAGAACTCAATGCCATGGGGCTAGACATTTTGGTGAACCTCGATACCAGCGAAAAAATGACCTCGCGCTTCGTTTGTGGACTCAGCAGCGCTAAAACACGCGTAGGTTTGCATGAATCGGGGTATGAAGATTTTTACGAATTGTTGCTTCAGCTGCCGATCGAGACACGGCTGCACAAAATATTGGATACCTTTGAGTTTTATTCAAAAATGCTTGAGAAATGAGGAAATTTCAAGGCACTGGGGTAGCGATGACTACCGCATTTTATGCCAATGACGGATTGGACCTGTCGGGGGTCGGCAAGCTTACCAACCACCTGATCACTGGCGGCGTGGAGTTTCTAGTCGTGCTCGGCACGACTGGCGAGACAGCGACATTGTCGGCCAAAGAGCAAGAGTTTGTGGTCGAGATGGTGATGCAAACCAATGACGGCCGGGTGCCCATTGTGCTAGGTGTCGGCGGCAATGACACGAGCTTGGTCACGGCCAAGGCCAAGGATTGGGCCAAGCGCCACAAGCCCGATGCGCTGCTCTCCGTAAGTCCTTATTATAGCAAGCCGAGCCAAGAAGGCATTTTCAGGCACTTCGCGGCCATCGCCGAAGATGTCCAAACGCCGATCATTTTGTACAACGTACCTAGCCGCACGGGGAGCAACATGACCGCGGCCACCACCCTGCGCCTTGCCCATGCCTTCCCGCATGTGATTGGCGTCAAGGAGGCAAGCGGCCTCATCGAGCAATGCATGGAGATCATCAGAGACAAGCCCAAAGATTTTTTGGTGCTCTCAGGTGACGATGCCATCACCTTGCCGCTCATAGGCGCTGGGGCAGACGGTGTCATCTCAGTATTGGCCAATGCTGTGCCGAGGCAGTTTAGCAACGCTGTGCGAGCGGCTTTGTCAGGCGACTTTGCCACAGCGCGCGCCCAATACTATCCTTTGCTCAAACTCACCCAGCTACTGTTTGCCGAAGGCAATCCTAGCGGCGTGAAAGCCGCATTGGAAATCTTGGGTGTCGGTGGCGCGCATGTGCGCCTACCGCTCTGCGACGCAAGCGAGGCGCTGCGTGCAGCACTCAAAGCCGAACTGCAAACCCTGGGGCTCTGCGAGCGCTGACAATCCTCTTAGAAAACGAAAGTGTCGAATCTAACACTAGATTCGACACTTTTTTTGTGGGCATACATCAGATCGAGAAAACCTGACCAGGCTAAAAATTAGACATTTTTGTGGTTTTGCACATCCTGCCTGATCTCTTGGGCCAAGCCTTTGAGATCTTGCATACCCTTGCGGATACGCGTGCCAGCAGCCTTGTTACCCTTGACAAAAAATTTCTCGAAATCGTCTTCAAGGCCTAGGACTAAGTCCCGAAGTAGATGAAATTTCTGCATAACTGATAAATAATGTGGTGGATGAAGGCGAAATTAAAACTTTTTGGCACCCAACTTTACAATATTCTTAACAAATTTTGCACATATCGACAAGTCTTTTACACATACGGGCACATGTTTCACGCATGGTATGAAACAAAAGCGTGGCGAACGTGGAACTCAGGAATTCCAAGGGCTGGAATTGCCTGGCATTATTCTCCACAACTTAAGTTTTAGAGGGCACACAACATCGGTAGCGATTGCACCCTGACGCTACCAAAGACCCCAACGACCATGAAAAAGCCCGCCAAGAAGGTGGGCCTTTTCATTGATTTCTTGATCCCGAGCTACCTTATAAATTGCCCGTCGCTTTGCGGCAATTGAGCGATGCGATCAGGAAGTTGTAAACGGCACCGAGCACGTTGTGCTCGGCTGACTGGAGTGCATATTCTGTGTTTTTGAGTTCAGCGGCCGTAAGGCTGCCTTGCTGGAAACGAAAATTGTCGGTTTCATAGAGCCTACGTGCCAATACGAGGTTGTCGTTGGCAATTTCCATATCGGTCATGGCTTGGGCCAATGCGGTATTGGCGGATTCTACTTCATAGGCGAAATTTTCCCGCAGACGGGCAACGTCCAAGGAATCGATGCGGCGTTGATAGCTGAAGTCCCGAGAGGCGAGCCGTGCTTTGTGGCCATCAAACAAGGTCATGGAAGCGCGAATGCCTACATAGCTATTGGGGAACCAAGAGTTTTCTGTAAACGGGTTGATGCTGTTGCTGAGCTGCTGATAGCCGATGGCACCATAGGCTGAGACTACCGGCAGGCGACGCGCAAGTTCGCGGCGCTCGCTCAAGACTTGGGTCTGCATGCGCAGACTAGCTTGGCGAATCTCAGGTCGGCTGCTGCTATTGTTGCTGAGAGACTGACGGAGCGCCTCTGCACGCAGCACAGATAGGCTGTCGAGCAGGCGTGTGGGTGCATTTGCACCAAGGCGGGCCTCGTAGCGGAGGCGGGCCTCGGCAAGCGCGAGGTCCTGGCTGGCCTTGCGCGCAGTAAGGTCGGCATTCGCTTGCTCGAGTTCGGCGCGCGCGAGATCATCCTCGAGCGCCGCGCCGGCACTGAGTCGCACCCGCAGGTCGGCCAGGCGCACCGCAGCGCGCGTGCCAGCCTGCTGGGCGATGCGCAGCCGCTCCTGCTGGTACAGCACCCCAAAGTAAGCTTCGGTGATCACCTGCCGCGCCTGCACCAGCTGCTGCTCCACACTGAGCGCCTCGCTTTGTGTGCGCAATGTATTGATTTCCTTGTCTGTGCGGCTGCCTGGCGCAATGATGCGCTGCTCGGCCTGCAGGGAAAACGAGTGGTTAAAAGAGGTTCCAAACTGTACCTGAGCGACCTGGTCGGTTGGCAAGCCTGGAAAACCAAATTGACCAACGGGGATCACACTCGTGGGAAGCTGCGTATTGTAGCGCATGTCGGCATTGGCACTGAGATTGGGAAGCCAATCGGCACGCAACCGATCGTTTTGGGTCCCGGCTAGCTCGGTCCTGAGCTTGCCCGATTGCAATTCTTGGCTTCGGGCCAGACCCGTGTTGATGGCCTCATCGAGGCCCAGACCCTGGGCACCGAGCAAATGGAATGTGCCAATCAGCAGTGCGGCAATACCACTGTAAGAGATGATGGTCTTCATGTAACTATAGACATTTTAGCCTCTAAATACTTGTGCAGGCTCCAGGCGAGAGATCTTGCGGATCGCGAAGATGCTGCCGCCTAGGGCGATGAATAGGGTAAGGATGAAGAAGCCGACCTGGATCGACATCGGGTATTTAAACATCACCCCGGCGTTGGAGACGCCTTGGCGGAAACCCTCGACGAGCAAGCGCCCGAGGAGAAAGCCGCAAATGGCAAGTATGCCTGCCTGTGACAGGATGAGCCGTGCGATGTAACCGTTGGATGCTCCCATGGCTTTGAGTGTGCCGTAGTCACGCAAGCGGTCGATCGCAGATGAATACAACGTGAGCCCGATGATGACAAAGCCAGAAATGATCGCAAACAAGATGAGACTGCCGACAGAGATGGCGATCCCGCTAGAAGAGAGCACTGTAGCGACCGTCGTGGCAGCAAATGTCTCCCCATCCCAAGCGCGTACACCATCAATGGTGGCGTTGATGCTGGCGATGACGTCGGCGGGATTGGCGTCGGCGGATGCTTCCACCAAAAACAAGCTGGCTTCATCTTCTGAGAAGTTGCCGATGGCCCGGGCCCGCTCGATGGTGGTAAATGCGTATGGCGCACCGCCAAATCCGCGTACACCACGAGTGAGACCCGCATTGTAAACGCGGCGTCCATTGAGTTCAAAATATTCTCCTTTGGCAAGGTCGCCAAAGATCTTCGTGTCGAAAAATTCGGTAATGATGGCGCCTTCAGGGAGCATGTCCTCGGCACGTGTACCCTCATACAGGTTCCAAGGGCCACCCACAAAGCTCGGGGCTTGTGAACCGATGAGTGTCATCGCCGCCGTTTTTCCATCGTCAAACTTGGCGCCAGCAGCGGCTAGCACGACAGCATGCACGGATTGGATACCGGGCAGGCTTACCAGCTGCCGACCGATGCGCACATCGAGCTTGGCCAAGCTATTGGCGTTGTCGGTCTTGGAATCCACCACCCAGATATACTGCTTGTTGTTTTCCACGATAGACTTCATGGCCCCTGTGAGGAAAAGAAAGATGCCAAGTTGCTGGCCCACAAGGAAGATGGAGATCACGATCCCCGCCAATGCCCCTATGGACTTGGGCTTGTCATAGCTCAGAAATCGAATGGCTATTTTCAGCATGGTCGGGGGATCATTTGGTGAGGATTATGCATTCGACGCGGGCACCTAGCAAGATGGCCTCTGGCTTGTCGAGCTGCACGTGTACCTCACGCACACGCCGATCTTCCAAGTTGCCGGGATTGTCTGAGAACAAGGACTTCTTGCGCAGGTAGGGCGATGCTAGAATGACGGTACCCGTGCTCAGGGTATCGACCTTGCCCTGAGGCCTGACGTAGGCTTTTTGCCCGACGCGCACTTGATCGGCATAGAGCTCGTCGATTTCGGTGAGTGCAATGACAGGTCCCGCTGGCGCAAACTCGCCGACAGATGTGCGTCCATCCAGAAACTCACCGATGCGCACATCTAGAGAGAGCAAGGTGCCGTCTGTCGGCGCCTTGAGCGTAAACTGGCCGAGTACCGTTTGGTAATAATTGAGGTCGGTACGCAACTCATTGGCACGCGCGCGGGCCTGCTTGAGTTCGGCAAGGCGGGCCTTGTACTCCTGCTCCAGCTGATCGACTTGGGCGCGCGTGTCTTCGATGGCCTGCTGCGTAATGGCTTTGCCTATGAAGAGTTTTTCATCGCGGTCGCGGTCGGCCCTGGTTTTGCGCAGCCGGGATTCGAGGACATCGACATTGGCTTGGGCGGCAGCGATGGCATCGCCTTGGGTGGCGATGCGGGCGCTTGCCTGCGCGACCTGTACAGATTCGAGACTGGATTCAAGCACCAAGATGTCTTGTCCGGCCTTGAGTTGGGCACCAGGCGCGGCCAAAATTTCCTTGACCGTGCCTGACTGGCTTTGGCCCAGTTGGGCGATGCGTTTGCTAGGCTCGATGAGGGCAATGCCCAAAACGCTTTTGATGTCTGCAGCCAAGACTGGTTTTGCAGTGACGCTGGGACCGTCTGGGCTTGCTGCCGCAGGCCCAGATTTGCCGCAAGCCTGCAATATGAGGGAGGCGACGAAGATAAGATAGATGGGTTTCATGCGGAGATGGATGGGAAGTGGCGTTTTCATGCGTTGAGGGGTACTTCGGTGGCGATGCCGTTTTCGACTTGAATCACACGATTGGCGTAGGCTTTGAGGCGGGGGTCGTGTGTCACGACGGCCACAGCCTTACCCTGCAATGCAAGGGAGCGCAGCTCATTCATCACAATACCCAGCGAATCGATATCGAGGGAAGCCGTGGGTTCGTCACAAAGGATGATTTTGGGCTCGGTGACCAGGGCGCGCGCAATGGCGACGCGCTGCTGTTGCCCTCCTGAAAGTTGGCGCGGCAAGTTTTTGCGACGATCGGTCATTCCGACAAGCTCGATGGCCTTGGAAACACGGCTTCGCACCTGTGCATTTGGCAGGCGCTGCAGCCGCAGTGGCATGGCGACGTTGTCTTCGGCGTTAAGTGGGGCTAGCAGGTTGAAGTTTTGAAATACAAAACCGATCGAGGACAGCCTGAGCTTGGCGAGGGCTTTGGGGCCGAGGGTGGTGATTTGATTGCCATCGACCCACAGGTCACCATAGCTGGGGTAGATGACGCAACCTAGCAGCGACAACAAAGTCGTCTTGCCACTGCCAGAGGGCCCGATAATGAGGGTCAGTTCACCTGTATAGAATTTCATGTCAGTCGGCTGCAAGGCTACCAAAGTCTGGTCGCCGACCTTGTATTCTTTTCCCGCGCCCTTCAATTCTGCGATCACACGATGATTGGAATCCATAGTAAATCATTTTTGCGAAGGCAAAGTTACAATGTATTCGACATAAATGAAAACATTATTTAGAATTTTATTCCGCATCCATACTATTATCGACGGGCATAAGAAAACAATTGTACGGAAACATTGTTTTAGGTAACTTTGAATTCCTAATGGTAGGAGCTTCTGAATGGGAAACGATAGCGATAGTAAACTCGTCTTGCTTGTGAATTTATGGGCCGCGCACAGCAAAGATTGCCCTGACCTGAGCATCGAGGATTTTTGTGCCAAGGTGCTCGCATCAGGAAGCGGTACCTCCTACCCGACCCTGCCTTCGGAGGCACAACTTGGTCTATTGCCCAATACCATCGATAGTTTCTTGGGCATGTTTGTCGGGAAACTCAATAAATACTCCAATTTGTATTTCAAGAAGGCATTTCAAGGCAAAGCACTTTATCATTTGGAAGACGTGATCTATCTCAAGGTGCTCGATGCAATGGGCACGCCACGCAAGACAGACTTGATCCAACAAATGGTATCGGAATTTCCCAGTGGGATCGACATCATCAAGCGCCTGCTGTCGGCAGGATTTGTGCAAGAGATGCCCGATGAGCATGACAAACGCTCCAAGCGGCTGTTCATGACCGATGCTGGCCATGCCTTCTTGAAAGAGGCGATCCCCCAACTCAACCGCGTGAGCGAGCTCGCTTTCTCTCAACTCAATGCGAGCGAAAAGTCGATGTTGCTCAACGTGCTAGGTCGTCTCGATCATTTTCATGGTCAGCACCTGAAAGAGGTGCGCACACTAGATTTTGAAGCCACCTTCCTGCTGCTCACGCGACCCGTCTTGGCATCAGTTTGACGACTGCGGGACCTCGTGTGGCGCTTAAGGCGGTCTATATAGGGATTGGAAACCCTCACTTTTTGAATCTGCACGCCCATCGGCACACAGCAGGCCTTGCGTTGCTAGGCCCAGAAAATAGAGAGCGGCCCCTTGGAGCCGCTCTCTATGCTTTTAATCTCAATTGCAAGCCGATCAAGCTTAGCCCAGCATGCCAGCGCCGAGGGGGGCACCTTGCTTGTAGACTCCACTTTCCACCTTCGCCCTGATCTCTTCAAAGGCGTTGAGGGTATATTCTACATCTTCCATCGAGTGGGTCGCGGTAGGGATGATGCGCAGCATCAATTCGCCACGCTCCACCACGGGATAAGTCACGACCGATACGAAGAGATTGTAATTTTCACGCAGGTCAATGATCATGCGCGCAGCTTCTTCATAAGAACCCTTCAAATAGACGGGCGTTACTGGAGACTCAGTGATGCCGATGTCAAAGTTGCGGGCACGCAAGCCACTTTGGATCGCATTCACAATGCTCCATAACTTCTCACGCATTTCTGGCGAGTTTTTGAGCAGCTCCAGACGCTTGAGCGCACCGATTGCAAGCGGCATCGGCAAGGTCTTTGCGTAGATCTGCGAGCGCATGTTGTAGCGCAAGTAATTGATGACATTCTTGTCGCCGCATACAAAAGCGCCGATACTGGCCATCGACTTTGCAAACGTGCAAAAAAGCACATCGATTTTATCTTGGCAGCCAAGGTGCTCTCCCGTGCCGATGCCGGTAGCACCCATCACACCAAAGCCATGGGCGTCATCGACCAACAAACGGAAGTTGTAACGGTCCTTGAAAGCAGCGATCTTGTCGAGCTTGCCCAAGTCGCCTTTCATCCCAAAGACACCCTCTGTGATCACCAAGATGCCACCACCTGTCTTCTCGACAATGGCCGTCGCTTTTTTGAGGCGATCCTCAAATTGCTCCATGTCATTGTGTTTGAAAACAAAACGCTTGGCAAGCGTCATCATCATTCCGTCCATGATACAGGCATGGCTCAATTGGTCATAGACGATCACGTCATGGCGATCGACCAAGCTCTGAATGATGGAAACCTGGCCTTGGTAGCCAAAGTTCATCAAGTAGGCGTCTTCCTTTTGCATGAATTCGGCGACCTCGCGCTCAAATTGCTCATGGATGTCGGTATTGCCAGTGAGCATACGGGAGCCCATAGGGTAGCCCAACCCATACTGCACAGCAGACTCGCCATCGGTTTTGCGCACCTCAGGGTGGTTGCAAAGGCCCAAATAGTTGTTGAGTGACCAGTTGAGTACCTTTTTACCACGAAAGGTCATCCATGGCCCGACTTCGCCTTCCAACTTAGGGAAAGTGAAATATCCGTGACCAATCCCGGCAAATTGCCCCAGATCGGCCTTCATCATCCTATCAATCTTATTGAAAATGTCCAAGACTCTAAGTGTTTAGGTTGAACCTCAAGTAAATCTAAAAATCGCGCTAATCTACGATCAATTGCTCAAAGTCAAAAACCTGAACATTTGATCCCGCAATTCTTGCAGCCGCAAATGTCTATAAATGTTGCCCTGCGCACTGCCCAGAGTTATGCACGAATCTGGATAAGCTAGCCATGCAGACATTGCCGAGCTGGACACTTCAATTTTCTCGCGGGAAATGAAATATCATGTTGATCGCGCCGTAACTAATTCCATGAAAATGAAAAGCCACCCGCACATTGCATGATTTTCTTATATTTGCGCCTCGTATGCGAAAAATCCTCGTTCCGTTTCTTATTTTGACCGTCATCGTCGTTGCCAGCACTGCCTCAGGTTGCGACCCTTACCGCAAATTGGCCAAGAGCGACGCCATTGCCGACAAAGACAGCGCCGCTGTCCTCTATTACCGTGCAAAAAAATATGACCAAGCTGTCTATTTGTTTGAAGAGCTCATGGCAGTCTATCGTGGCCACCCGCGCATGGAAGAGATGTACTATTACTATGCCTACTCCCGCTACTTCCTAGGCGAGTTGGTCACGGCTTCCTTCCACTTCAACGACTTCTCACAAAAATTTCCTGCGAGCAAGTATGCCGATGAATTTGAGTACATGACCGCCAAGTGTTATTACCAAATTTCGGATCCGTACTACCTCGACCAGACCTATACTGACAAGGCTATCAACCAGTTCCAACTTTTCCTGAGTCGCAATCCCGATTCCAAACACAAGGAGGAGAGCATGGGATATCTCAATGAGTTGCGTGAACGCCTTGCCAAAAAGGCTTATGAACAAGCCAATTTGTACCAAAAAATCGGGTATCACAAAGCTGCTGTCGAGGCATTTCGGGTCATGATCAATGAATACCCCGACTCCAAGTTTAGGGAGCAATCACAGTACCTTTTGTTGAAGGCCTCAGTGGAGCTTGCAGGCTCGAGCATCACCAGCAAACGCATGCTGCGGTACAATGAGGCACAAGAATTTCACGAAAAGTTTGTAGAGAAGTTTCCAGAGAGTAAATTTGCCGCTGATGCGAAAAGTCTGCGTGCAGAAATCGATCGGAATAAGAAGAAACTCGAAGCCGAGCGCCTGAAATCTGATGAGAAGACGATGTATGAAGGCTTCAAGCAGTCGATGGAGGTTGTCTTGACAACCTCGGATGAAGATGAACGCAAGTCGTCCTATACCGAGGCCCTCGACGAATACCGCGCATTTCAACTCAAGTACCCCAATAGTGTGTACCTGAGCGATGCCGACAAGTTGTTTAAACAGTACGAAGAGAAGTACAAAGAATAATTATAGTCTAAATGGAACAAGATTTTCTGCCCCTGAACCTCGACGACATGAGCTACCCAACGGGTAACATCTACAAGTCGGTTTCCATCATTGGTGGTCGCTCCAATCAGTTCACTACCCAAATCAAAGAAGAATTGGGTCGCAAACTGGCAGAGTTTGCTCCAGCCCATGACAACCTCGACGAGATCACGGAGAACCGCGAGCAAATCGAGATTTCCAAGCAATATGAGCGCCTGCCAAAGCCTACTCAGGTAGCAGTGGAGGAGTTCATGGCCCACAAAGTCTATTGGCGTCACCGCGACAATCCAGCCGATACCAATCACCCTGAACTGAATCCTTGATCTGCCCATGCTTGCCGGCAAGAATATCATTGTAGGCATCACAGGCAGCATCGCAGCATACAAAGCCGCACTTCTAGTGCGGCTTTTCGTTAAAAACAATGCCCAGGTGCGCGTAGTGATGACGGATTCGGCGAAGCAATTTGTCGGTGAACTCACATTTTCCAACCTGAGCCAAGCTCCAGTCTTCTCGGGCCTTTGGGATGGCGCATGGACAGAGCATGTGCACCTCGGGGCATGGGCCGATCTCCTCATCGTCGCCCCTGCAAGCGCCAATACGCTTGCAAAAATGGCACATGGCATTTGTGACAACGCACTCTTGGCAGTCATACTGAGTGCCAAATGTCCAGTCATGGTCGCGCCTGCCATGGACCTCGACATGTACCAGCACCCGAGCACCCTACGCAACCTTGCGCAACTGCAAGCAGACGGCGTGCAGGTGCTACAGGCAGGCACGGGCTTCCTCGCAAGTGGCCTCCATGGCGAGGGACGCATGGCCGAACCCGAGGACATTTTTTCCGCTGCCTTATCCGCACTTAGCCCCAAACCATTGGCTGGCAAGCGCGTGCTCATTTCGGCAGGACCGACCCGCGAACCCATCGACCCCGTGCGTTTCATCAGCAATGGCTCCACCGGAACCATGGGCTTTGCACTCGCGCAGCAGGCAACCCTGCTCGGTGCCAAGGTGACCGTCGTAGCAGGTCCCATGGGTGCACAGCCCGAGCGCGGACTTGAGGTCCACAAAGTAAATACTGCCGAGGAAATGTTTGAAGCCATGACCAGCCGCAGCGGTAGCCATGACATCGTAATCATGACCGCCGCCGTAGGTGACTATCAACCACTCGAAGTCTCGCCGATCAAGATCAAAAAAGGTGATGAAAATTTGGTATTGACTTTGGGGCGCACGCGTGATATCTTGAAACACTTGGGAGACCATAAACCAAACGGGCAGTTGCTCGTGGGTTTTGCGTTGGAAACCAATGATGAAGAGGCACATGCGCTCGGCAAGATGGAGCGCAAGCAACTCGACTTCATCGTGCTCAATAGCCTGCGCGATTCTGGCGCGGGATTTGGTAGCACTACCAACAAGGTCACCCTCTACTCCCGTAAGGGAGAAAAGCATAGTTTTGCATTGAAAGATAAAAACGCAGTCGCAGCCGATATATGGTCGGTGCTCTGCAATGCAATCGAGAAATGAAAATACGTTGGTCCATCGTACTTGCTAGCCTCATCGTACTGCTGTCGCCCCAGTTTTCTAGGGCACAGGAGCTTCAATGCGCCGTCTCTGTCTCTGCTCCTACGGTAAGCAGCGACCAGACCGTATATCCACAGATGCAAGACGCCATCACAAAGTATGTGAATTTCAGGAAATGGACAGACCTGAAATATGACCCCACCGAACGCATCAAGTGCAAGATCCAGATCATCATCAGCAGCCGACCAGATGACGACCGGTTTACGGGCACCATACAAGTGCAACTCATCAGGCCCGTTTATAACTCCAACTATGAAACCATGGTTTTGAACGTGCAAGACAAAGACTTGGATTTCA
Organism: Bacteroidota bacterium; assembly: GCA_031415375.1. GTDB lineage: Bacteria > Bacteroidota > Bacteroidia > J057 > JADKCL01 > JADKCL01. The sequence continues at coordinate 14,272 of JANORP010000325.1, forward strand.
GGTTTGTGCCGTTTACACCCTTGGAGTTTTCGGAAAACAACTATATCGACGAGCTCACGTCTATCCTCAACTACTATTGTTATGTGCTCATCGCCATGGACATGGAGACCTTTGAAAATGGAGGTGGAGCTACCTATTTCCAAAAGGCCCAGCAGATCGTAAACCTCGCG
>JANORP010000326.1:0-21432 GCA_031415375.1 Bacteroidota bacterium
GTCACCGCTGCGGTAAGCAAAAAATCCTCCGCCAGCGCCAGTGACTCCACCGTAAATCCCTGCATCACCAGCCAGCCACTTGTGCCGACCAGCGATTCCAAGACCGTGTTTTTCCCCTCATGGCTTTGGGTGTCCAGGATCAGCTCAGCAATCGGCGTGGCAAGACCACTTGCTTGAGCGCGCACATACAGCGCAAGCGGGTGCTCGGGCCTGTACAAGTGCGCTTCGCCATTGCGGCGCGGCAACTCGTAGCTTCCCAAGCCTATACCCAGACCATCCAAGCCTTGGGGCAGCCGCAGCAACTCAAAACCGCCCTCATGATCAAACCGGGCAGCATCGCCGAGCGTATGGGCGGTCACCTGCATCAGCAAGCGCTCATGCAGCTTCAGTGCCACCTCAGAGGCCTCGCCGATTTCCCGCAGCTTCTCCCGAACCTCATCGTCAAAATTCTCAATCAGGCGGCTCCGCGTGCTGCGCATCTCCTCATTGATTTCCGCACGCAGTTCCGCTTGCAACAGGTCAAACTGAGTGGCAATTTCCTCCGGAGTTCGGCAGTTTTGATAGATCTCAGCGATCCTTTTTTCAAAATCCACCCCAGACCCGATACTCCCCAAAATCTCGTCACTCGCCCCAAACACGCCCTCAAACAGCTTGAACTTCTCGTCCAAGATCTTGTAGACTCTTTCATCAGCAGCGTTTGCTTCATTCAGGAAGTTCAGCACCACCACATCTGATTTTTGTCCATAGCGATGGCAGCGCCCTATCCTTTGCTCGATCCGTTGCGGATTCCACGGCAAGTCGTAATTGACCACCAGCGAGCAAAACTGCAGATTGATTCCCTCGGCACCCGCCTCGGTTGCGATCATGATCGCCGCCTCCTCCCTGAAATAGTCCACAAGTGCCGACCGCATATCTGCTGTCGGACTGCCAGTAACCTTGTCGCTGCCCTTGTGGCGTGCCGCCCAAGCTTGGTAAATCTCCTTGGAGCGCTTGTCGGTATTCGTGCCATTGAAAATGACAATCTCCTCCGGCAGATATTCCTTCACAGTGAGCAGCTTCACGAGATAATCTTGTGTCTTGCGTGACTCTGTGAAGATAATCGCCTTGCGCGCCGCCCCCAGGCTCGTGGCCCGATCAAAGGCCGTATGCAGCCCCGTGAACAACTTCTCGCCCTTGGCATCCTTCACGATCTCTTCGGCCATATCCACAAATGATTGTAGATCATGGATTTCAGCTTCCAGCGCTGCCCTTCCCGCAGCATTGTTCTCAGCATTTTCAATCAAGGGTTCGTCAGGCCATTCGTCAGCCATTTCATCCAGCCCCTCAAAATCTTCTTCCAAGCCACCCAAGCCAGCTTCCATCTCTTGGGCAAAAAGCACTTTGCTCAGGCGCGTCGCCATCGTTTGCAAGGCTCCAGCGATTGCAACTGTTGAGGAAGCAAGCAACTTGCGCAAAATCAAGGTGATCAGTGACCTCTGAGAATTTGGCAAAGCCAGCAATTGAGGTCTCTTGAGATAATCACTCACACATTCATACAGCCGTTGCTCCTCTACCGAAGGCATGAACCTCTCCACGATCGGGATCCGTTTCGTATACGAGACATGCTGCAACACCTGCTTCCTCAGCGTGCGGTGGCACACAGGCTCCAAGCGGCTTTTCAGGCTTTGAAAAGGAACCTCTTGGCGCAGATTACCATATTGCTCCCTAAAGCTTTTCAGGTTACCAAACACATGCTCATCGATGATGCTCACCAAGCCATACAGTTCCAGTAGCGAATTTTGCAACGGCGTCGCTGTGAGCAGGATCTTCGGAAACCTTTGCATAGCCAGCTTCAAGGTATTGGCTATGCGGTTATCCTTTTTATATACATTCCGCAACCGATGTGCCTCATCCAGCACAATCAGGTCCCAATGCGCAGCCTCGATTTCAGCTGCCTTGGCGCTTGCAAAGTGGTAAGAGCAAATCACCAATTCATCCTGTACCTCAAATGGGCTTCGGTTTCCACCTTGGAACGCTTCCCGATAACTTTTGGACTCCAAAATTACCGATGGCAAGAAAAACTTGTCCAGCATCTCCTGATTCCATTGCTTCCGCAGGTTCGCTGGCGTGATGATCAAAATTCTGCGTTTCTTCTCAGCCCACTTCTGCGCCAGAACCAACCCAGCCTCGATCGTCTTCCCCAGCCCCACCTCATCCGCCAAAATAGCCCCCTTGCTCAGCGGCGAATGAAAAGCAAACAAAGCAGCATCCAACTGATGCGGCTTCAAATCCACCTGCGCATTTGCCACAGCCCCGGCAAACCGCTCAGGGCTGTCGATAGGATGCCGCTTGCCCAGCTCCCAAGCAAAGTACTTAGCGTGATAATCGGTGATAACAATCATTCAAAAACACAGATTCAGAGGCTTCTTATCCAAAACAGCACCAATCTAGCAAACCTCAACCAAACAAGCATCACAAAATATCCCCAACCCGACAAAAATCCAGCAGCAACAACCACTTCTCACCCCCATCCCGAAAAGAATTTGACCACCAACACAAGACACAACCAGTACGAGATGAAATTTTAGATCGCCGCAGGCAAACGTAAGTTCAGCGAAGCTAATTGCCGTATCCTTCACGCTACGGCCTTACCGCCAACCGAAGATGAATTTCACCACCGACCCACCGTGTCCCGCTCAAAGAAGCGGGGATCTCACAACCACGCAGAATGAATTGCCGCCGACTTCAGTCGGCGGTCCCTGAATGAAAAGAAACATCCCCCATGAATCTAACCACCAACCGAATATGAATTTGACCACCCAAACAATCTCACCACCCGCACAAGATGAATCTTCAGATCGCCGTAGGCAATTTCCGTAGTCCCGCAAAAAAAGCGGGAAGGCTACAGCTCCCAAAAAAAAATGAATTTCACCAACAACCCACCGTGTCCCGCTCAAAGAAGCGGGGATCTCAAGACCACAACAAAATGAATCTTCAGATCGCCGCAGGCAATAGCCGCAGACATCAGTCCACGCCACCCATCATCCCCCAAAACCCATTCCGAAAATTCTGTAAATCCTGTAAATTCTGATTCAGACAACCAACCACCCCAACAACTCTGAACTCTGCCTGTCCCGATCAAAGATCGGGGAACTCTGAACTCTGAACTCTGAACTCCGAACTTTCAATTCTCAATTCTCTCCGCCTCGGCGGACTCAATTCCCCCCCTCCATAATCCCTTCCTGAATCAAATACTGCCGAGCATTTTGCCCCAGTATCTCCCGTGCATCCTTTTCCCACGCGCGACCTGTGCGGCGCCAGTATTCGCACATCACCAAGCCATTGACATGCTCAAGCTCCCCCACATGCCGGTACGCAAAACGCGTAGTCCCTACGCTGAAATGCTCCTGCGTCTCCACCCAAGCATTGACAGCGACCGATTCGCAGTCATTGCCTGCAATCGCCACACGATAAAGCAGCTCCCCCGCAGCCGAATAGCTCGCCCAGTACAGCTCCCGGCAATGCGCATAGTCCTGCCCATAGAGCAGCACTTGCTCGTTATATGCCATCGGCAATCGCCCCCAGACAAAATAACAGCCCTCCACATTGTAATCCATTTCCGGGTCGCCCGTCGATTGCACGCAATGCCAATCGCTGCCCGGCACATCGCAGATCCACCTGCGGGCATCGCGCACCGAGATCGGCGGGTAATTGCCAGCCTTGCTCACGGCACTGTCAGGAATGGAGAATGGAGGTGTCAGAAGGGGGAATGACTTGACAAACCGCTCAAAATCTGGCGCGAGTGGAACTGCTCCAGACGGGATGCGTTCCGTAACATATTGGGCCAGACCATAAGAACCGACCACCGAACCGCCCCCCATGCAAAACCAGTTTCCCGCAAGCGAATGAGGCCCAGCAGCACTGACCTCAAGGAAATGGCCCTTGGCTGTAGATTTCCGTGTCAAGACAAGGTGATCGTCAGAGCCTTGCGCAGCCATCGGCACAACGATACTGTCGCCAACCACCCTGCCCAGCCCCTGAAAAAAGCAAGAAGGATCATCGCGGATCACCTTGCCCAAAATCGTAACCTGCACACGCTCAGCCTCACCAGTCCCAGCGATAATCAACGCCCGCCAGGCAGCCCGCTGCCGAATGCGTGCCGGCCCCATATCGAGGTACAGCCCCAGCAAGGCGTGATCAGCCCCAAAAGCAGCCTTGGGACGGGCAGCATCCATCCACAACTCAGGCACCCCATGCACATGGTAGCTGCGTTGCATTGCATAGCAACCCTGCGCAGCGTCGATCGGAAACAGCAGTAACGAATCGTGCGCCTTCCCTCGCGACAAAAGGAAAGTAGTCCAGCCCGACCGCGCCGCCACCGAATTCACCACAAAAGTCGTGTCCCCCACCGTTTCATCCAGCAGTTGCCAACGGTTTTTAATCTTGATGATCCTGATCTTGCCCCGCACCTGTGTATCGATAGGCACCCACGCGTGTGGAATGCCATCGATACCCGGCTGCTGAGCGCAAAGCTCGTCCACCGGCACCAAGCCACCCAGCAGAAGCAAGCCTATCAGCACCAACGAACCAAGGTATCGGAGGGTACTAAATTTCATAGGCGCTCGATCTTAACAGCCATTGCCCCTTCTCCAAAATGAAACGCAGCCGCATTTGAGCCTTCACGTGGTAGGTGATGCCCGCAGGGGCGATACCAGAGCCATTTACCTCAAGATGCACTGTAGCCTCGTCGCCTTGTATCTGTATCCTCTCCTCCGCGATCCCATCCAATTTCTCCACAAAATAGAAGCATAACACATCTGCCTCCTCACAGCCAAGATGATCCAAATCTGAAATGGCCCTACCTTCTATCTCGCATTCGTCAAAGGCAGTGTGGAGCGAATCCATGAACTGATTTGAAAAATACCCCGACTCGGCCAGTTTGGCTAGATAGGTATCCTTGCCTTCCAGAAAGGGCCCCCGATCATCAAATGCGGTTCGGGGCCAGATCGGCATTGCATTGGGCACATACCATTCATAGAGGGCATCCACGCGCTGAGAGAGCGCGGTAGTCGATGGCGATTCCTGAGGGCTGCCAGCAACCTCCAAAGCCCCTTGAGGCCTACGCCCACCATCTCCTATCTGCCCGCAACCGATCAAGCAGGCCAAACAAAAGATTAAAAACGAGATGAAGCCATTACGAGTTCTTCGCATCATTTCCGATAGCTAAAATCACCTTTACCTTCATTGAAATCTTCTTCAAGTTGGTTAAATGTAGTTGCATTGTCTTTCACATAATCCTCATAGGTCTTCAAATCTCGTCGGAACAAGATCACCATCGTGAGGGTATAGGTCTTGCTGCTCCAGGGTTGTTTGGCCGTAAATACGTTTGGTGACTGCTCGACCAGCTTGTTGTTTTCTCCTGTTCCAGAGCCAAGATGTTGCGTCCCCGGATCAAAAAACTGAAAATAGCGTTTGCCGTCAGCCATGCCCTGCCCCACGATGGTCACAAAATGGTCGGTCGTCCCTTCATTGTAGCCGTCTGTGTTCTTGCTAGAAGTACTTCCCTCAGTTTTCTCCAAACTGCGGTTGTAGGTATGGTCCACACCCACGACCACGGGTATTCCTTGGCTCAGGTACCCGCTCAGGTAATCGATGGCCACGCTCGCACTTTCAGACTCCTTGAAAACGCTTGCCTTGTGCTTTTTGGGAATGATGTCCTTTACCTGTGATTTGTCTTCCCGCTGCACCGATAGGTATTCATGATTGCCAGTGGCCCCCACGACATAGTCGTATGTTCCTACAGGTGCATTGATCACCATATTGCGCTTGAAATCAGGATCTAGGTCTGGATAGAGATGGCGATACACCATTTTTTCAGCCACATACTTGCAATTAATATCTCCAGGCTCGCTATCCTGATATTTTTTGTTCTCTGGAGTAGGGGCACTTGATTGCGTTCGCCAAGCGTCTTTGCTCACAAAACCACCCTTTGGATCTACTGACGGATTACCGGTGGTTTTCGTCGCTACCTTCTCTTTTGTTTTTTCAGCATGCCCACCTCTTGGTTCCAAGTACTTCAACGCCTCATCCAACTCATCCCCCCAAAGCAAAGTATTACTATGCTCGCCCTTGATATCCTCGACGACGTCACTTCCAAAAAGCTGCGTGTACACTTGTTTGAAACCTGCGATGTAATCTGCCTTTCTATGAAGTTCAGACAAGGCTACTTTGACCTCCGTCTCGCTGGTACCAAGGCCCCAAGCAAATCCGCCAAACATGGCATGATATACCCTTCTTGCTATGGAAGTATAGTCAGGTTCAGTTCCCTTGGCCCGAGGTTCTTTTCCCCCCTTTTCTGTTCCTCCTTTTGGTGGTTTCGGTGCTCCTTTGGGACTATTGGGATTTCCTTGGTCACCCTTTGGATTGCCACTTGCTTTCGGTTGTTTGGTCTTCACACCTTGCATCAAATTGGATTCGGTGCCCTTGCCTGGATGGATGATCCCATTCGCAGGCTGATCGGAGGTCATTGATTGATACCGAACCACATATTGTGCTACTGCCCCAGCTTCATGGTTCATGGCCTCTAGGTTCGTGATCACTCCTAGCTGTTCCATGCGATCCAATACTGCGTTGACATCGTCCTCATGATTCACGCCGCCTTTTCCAACGGATTGAGCAATTAGTCTGCCATTGGGCACACTCGGTCGCTTCGTCGGCCCTTTCGTCGGCCCTTCTGTCTTTTGAGTAGGCAGCTCCACATTGGGTATCTGCCCTTCGCCACCAAATTCCTTCAGACCAGCATAATAGCGAGCCCTTGCCCAAGTATCAGCACTGTAATCATCTCCCGTAGTGCCACCGTCCATACCCCCAAGAGTCTGTAGGTTCTTGACCCCAAAATTGTAGGAGGCGACTGCTCCGCGCAGCTGTTGGGCAGGTGTCCAGTCAGGAAACTTCGCGGTGACTTTCTCAAGGGAAGTTTTCAAAATATCAGCAGCTTGCGCCACATGCTCCTTGCTGTTCCAAGCCCCCTTGGCGTTGTGGGAGCGGTCATCGATTTGCATCAGCCCATAGCCATGTCCATGGTCTCCATGTCCGGTAGCGTCGAGGGCAGATCCGCCGCGCGATTCGCGGCTACAAATCGCAGCAAGCAATGCAGGAGGCAATCCCTTGGACTGCCCCACCTCCACAAAGATCTGTGCATACTGATTGATCAGCGCCATATCCTTTTTGGCCATCCGCTCTGAGGCCGTCACGCCATAATCTGTAAAGTGCTTGCCGTCCTGTTCCGTCACCGACTTTCCAGCCCCAGTTGTATTCAATTCAGACAAAATGGCATTTTCAGTAGAATATCCACCTGACTGCTCTATAGGTGCCTTGCCACTGACTTCATTGGCTTTCGATTCGTCGTTTGCAACGACCTCAGCACCTTTCTCCGCCACTGCTTTTTGAGCTCCTAGTCCCTCAGCATCGGTCGCAAGATTGCGCGCGAGATTTGGCGCCAATCCTACCTGCTCCGGTGTTAGGATTGGGCTATTGGGCTTGCCCAAGCAAATCCACGCCGCTCCATTCTCATGCGATTTGTTTTCCCACCATTTTGGATTGGAGGCATAGGTATCATACTTGAAATTCACACCCCCTGCCTGCGACTGCAAAGGAAGGAAGCTGCCATCTTCAACGCTTTCTGATTGATGTTGTTCGGTTTCGGCAAGTATCACGTTCACATGCCCAGGTTTGTCCGCGACCTTATTGGAAGCCAGGATGATGACAATATTCCCATCGTTGGCTGCTGTTTGGGCAGCTTCCATCGATGCTGCTTTCACCCAGCCAAATTCACTTCCATGATCGTTCATCCAGTCATTCAGCATGTTCGCACGCATTTCATGCGTGACACCACCATCATATTTCACAGCCACATCGGCCTCTTGGGTTTCACCACTTTCGATCTTTGCCTCCATCGCGTCCGTCCACCAAAGTCGCGGCAGGTAACCACCCAGCGCGGTCACAACGTCGTAGGCATAGATATTGCAAAAGGTATCTCCTCCTGTTTTTTGATAGATCGGGTTCTCTGGCGAATTCAAGGTTTCGACAATAGCATATTGATTGGCTCTAAATAGCTTTTTGCGAAGAGCCTCCGCTTCCGCTTCGTTGCCAGCGGTCTTTGCTGCAGCAATTCGTTCCTCAATTTGGACATGACTGAGATCCTCTCCAAAAAATTGTTTGCTTTGCACCTTGAACGCCTCATCAAATTCCTGGGTATAATGAGAGTCTGCACCTCCACTTTGCCAGCGGTTGTACACTGGGTTGTCGGGATTGCGATCCATATCCACCCGGCGACGACTTTCATCCATGCGATTCAACGGCTCCGCTTCATCGCCATCACTATCACCAGGGCCGATTGCCGACTCCTTAGGTTTGCGCTGAATTGGATCCGCCGTCAAAGCAAATCCTGGGGGCATCAATGTGGCCGTTCCCAAAATTTCCGATCCCTCAGTCTCTCCAAATTGACCTTGGGTGGTGGTTGGTTGTATGATTTTGTTTTTTTCCATACCAATTGTAGGGATCTAAATTAATGTGACTTGACCAAATTTATTCGAAGGGAAATTGGGTGCCAAATTTTGTGCCATTTTGTTTCAGGTTCGCAAAAAGTACCATCATACCAGCCTCCATTTGACGGTAAACAATTCCTCGACCCTTATCTTCTGGTCCAGCTTCCCAGCTACGTCAGCAATGAGTGCATCTCGTTCCTCATCGATCTTGTCTTGCGTTGCAAACAGTTCGCGTCGTAGCGTCGTGCGTTCCTTTTCCAGCTCCGCCACCCGTTTCTGTCCCGTCACCTTTTCAGCCAGTGCCAAAGCGGAGGTCGAGGCGCGTCGCGCCTCCTTGATTTGGCGATCGATTTCCTTGATCTCCGATTCCAGAGTACTCTTGCGGTCATCGGCCCAGCTCTCCAGCTTGTTGACTTCGGCATCAAAAAACGCCGCATTCCTGCCCTCGATCTTTTGCAAAATGACCTGCTTCTGCTTCTCGATCAGCGCATCAAGTTGGGGGCGCTTCGCTGCAGCCTCGACGGCATCGATCAACGCACCATGGGCCACAGTTCCGCCGATCCGCAGCAGCCTTTGCGCATCCTCGGCATCCAAGACCGTCCCATCTTCAGTCACCGCTGCCGTGAGCAAAAAATCCTCCGCCAGCGCCAGTGACTCCACCGTAAATCCCTGCATCACCAGCCAGCCACTTGTGCCGACCAGCGATTCCAAGACCGTGTTTCTCCCCTCATGGTTCTGCGCATCGAGCAGCAATTCAACCATCGGCGTAGCAAGTCCGCTTGCTTGGGCACGCACAAACAAGGCCAGCGGATGCTCAGGGCGGTACAAATGCGCCTCACCATTGCGACGAGGCAGCTCATATTTGCCCAAGCCCACAACCCGCCCAACTACACCATTCGGTAGCCGCAGCAATTCAAAACCGCCCTCATGTTCAAATCGGGCAGCATCACCCAGCGCGTGGGCCGTCAGTTGCATCAGCAAGCGCTCATGCAACTTCAACGCGATCTCTGAGGCCTCGCTGATTTCTCGCAACTTTTCGCGCACCTCATCGTCAAAATTCTCGATCAGGCGGCTACGCGTGGCCCGCATCTCCTCATTGATCTCCTCACGGAGCTCCGCTTGCAACACATCAAACTGTGTGGCAATCTCCTCCGGGGTCCGGCAGTTTTGATAGATCTCAGCTATCCTCTTTTCAAAATCCACCCCAGACCCGATGCTCCCCAAAATCTCATCGCTCGCCCCGAACACGCCCTCAAACAATTTGAATTTCTCATCCAGGATTTTGTACACCCTTTCATCTGCGGCATTCGCCTCATTGAGGAAGTTGAGCACCACAACATCCGATTTCTGTCCATAGCGGTGACACCTGCCTATCCTTTGCTCGATCCGCTGTGGGTTCCAAGGCAGGTCGTAATTCACCACCAGCGAACAAAATTGCAGATTGATGCCTTCGGCACCCGCCTCGGTGGCGATCATAATCGCAGCTTCTTCCTTGAAATAATCCACGAGTGCCGACCGCATATCTGCCGTCGGACTGCCAGTAACCTTGTCGCTGCCCTTGTGCCTTGCCGCCCAGGCATGATAAATCTCCCGCGAGCGCCTGTCGGTATTCGTGCCGTTGAAGATCACGATCTCCTCCGGCTGATATTCCTGGACCGTGAGCAGACGCACCAGATACTCTTGCGTCTTGCGTGATTCCGTGAAGATGATCGCCTTGCGCGCCGCCCCTAGGCTCGTTGCACGATCAAAGGCCGTATGCAAACCCGTGAGGAGTTTTTCGCCCTTGGCATCCTTCACAATCTCATCCGCCATCTCCACAAACGATCTAAGATCATGGATTTCAGCTTCCAAGGCCGCTCTTCCTGCGGCATTGTTCTCAGCGTTTTCAATAAAGGGCTCATCAGGCCATTCGTCGGCCATCTCATCCAACCCTTCAAAATCTTCTTCCAAGCCACCCAAGCCAGCTTCCATTTCTTGGGTAAACAATGTTTTGCTCAAGCGCGTCGCCATGGTTTGCAATGCGCCCGCGATCGCCACCGTCGAGGAGGCCAGCAGCTTGCGCAAGATCAATGTGATCAGCGACCGTTGCGAATTGGGCAAGGCCAGCAACTGCGGCCGCTTCAGATAATCGCTCACATATTCATACAACCGCTGCTCCTGTTCCGAAGGCATGAAACGCTCCACAATCGGGATGCGTTTCGTGTAGGAGACATGCTGCACCACCTGTTTCCGCAACGTTCGGTGGCAGACAGGTTCCAAACGGCTTTTCAGGCTTTGAAAAGGCACATCTTGGCGCAGGTTGCCATATTGTTCCCGGAAACTTTTCAGATTCCCAAACACATGCTCGTCGATGATGCTCACCAAGCCATAGAGCTCCAGCAGCGAATTTTGCAGCGGCGTTGCGGTCAGCAAAATCTTGGGAAACCGTTGCAAGGCGACCTTCAACGTATTGGCGATGCGATTTTCCTTTTTGTACACATTCCGCAACCGATGCGCCTCATCGAGCACGATCAAATCCCAATCCAACTCCTCAATTTCGTTTCCTTTGGCGCTGGCAAAATGGTAGGAGCAAATCACCAATTGATCCAGAACCTCAAAGGGCCTTCGATTGCCCCCTTGAATCGCTTCCCGATAGCTTTTGGACTCCAAAATCACCGACGGCAAGAAAAACTTGTCCAGCATCTCTTGGTTCCACTGCTTCCTTAGGTTCGCAGGCGTAATGATCAGAATCCGTCGCTTCTTCTCCGCCCACTTCTGCGCCAGCACCAACCCCGCCTCAATCGTCTTCCCCAATCCCACCTCATCCGCCAAGATCGCCCCCTTGCTCAATGGAGAATGAAATGCAAACAACGCTGCGTCCAACTGATGCGGCTTCAGATCCACCTGCGCATTCGCTACAGCCCCTGCAAACCGCTCCGGGCTATCGATCGGATGCCGCTTCCCCAGCTCCCAAGCATAGTATTTGGCGTGATAGTCGGTTATAAGTGCCATTCAGAACGTTTCCGTAAAAATAAGTCATCCAAAACAGCACGAATCTAACAAAACCCCACCATAGATCCGCCACAAAATAGCCGCATCAGCCCAAATTCATAAAACATCCCCTCACAGACCAAGCAATCCCCCTCTAAGGCCACCCAACAGCAATGGCGACCCTGCAAAAGCTGCGCAGTCTGGAAGGCAGCGATCTTCACAAGGTGAAGCCAACAAAACCACCCCACTCAAAGTAGGAGAAAGCCAGAGGATACGGAATGGAGGCAATGACATGCAACCTGGTGCAAATGCCCAAAGAAATGTGCTGGGATGGAACAAAGCGCACGCCCAAGCCACCCAATCCACCGAGCATAAAGTGGGTAAAAGTGCCGGGCAAGGCCCTGAGCGGTTGATAATGCCGCACAGCAAGGTAAGCCCCGCCGCCCAATTCCAGGTAAGGTTGCACCTTGCCCCGTTGGCGCAGGTCTTGACGCACCCCTGCAAGGATGCCGCCCACCTGTAGCATCGGGAGCCGCCCAAAAGGATCGTGGACCAGCAACCGCTTTCCAAGGTTGTAGTCCAGCGCGGGGAAATGTGCGGCCGTCGCCTCCGCAAACAGGCAAGGCAGCTTGAGCCGGAAACGATATTGATAACCAACCGTGATCCCGCCAAAGGCTACGACCCCATCGTTGCCTACCAAATTGGTGGGCCTTACATTCGTCACAGCAAGAGAGAAGGTATGCTGCCCTTGGATTTCCCCACAAGCCACCACCATCCAGAATGCCATCAAAATTCCCAATCGATAGCGTTTCGTTACCATGCGCTTGATTTGTACAGCGCAAAGATACACAGAGTCCCAAGGAATTGAATCCCCAACAATGATCCGCCAGCCCTCCAAAAAAGAACCCTTAGCCTCCGCTAGGCCCCGACACTTAGGGCCACAGGGCAATCGAAAAAAGCCCACCAGCGCAGCCCAAAAATCCTATAAAGCCCTAAAAACAAAGCCCTAAACTCATAACTCTGAATTCATAACTCTGAACTCCTAACCCTGAACTCATAACTTATAACACCAAACCAGAAATCTACCTACTACCCAATTCTCTCCGCCTCAGCGGACTCAATTCCCAAATCCCAATTATCAAGGCCCATCCCGACACAAAACCCCCTCCATATCCAAACAAACAGGCACAGCCCGCTTCAAATCAACCAAAACCAAATCAGAATCCACTCCGCAAAGCGACCAATCAATCCAACCATCCCAGCCATCCCAAGCAGCCCAAAAATCCCAGGCCCCCAGAAAATCAATATCCATCCCCGCCACACGCCGCGCAGGCGCAGCCACCAGCTTCCCCGTCCACATCGTATAGGGACGCACATCCGCCGCCTCCGGCGCAGTCAACTCCCAATTGTCCACCACCGAGTGCACCTGCATCTTCGAGCACCAAGGCAGCCGCACCCAGTGCCGACCCCGCTTCTCAGCCACCTCCACAGCAGTGAAAACCACAAAAATCCCCGTTCCATCAGGATCGTAGGGCGGCAATTGCAAATTGCCCTCCACCAGATACTCCGCCGCCCAGCCCGGCATCCCCGCCTCTACATCCTCGAAGCGGCTCCCCACGAACCAGTCCGTCACCATGCCGCGACCCCAGCGGTGAGAGGGCACCACCAGCTCAAACCGCTTTGTATTTTCATCCCATGCCGTGTCGCCCACCTCAGACGCATACACCCAGACCCGCAGGCGCCGCTGCGCACTGCCCCAGCAGGAGTAACCCAGATTGCAGGGCACAGGCTTGCGCACAGGCACATGCTTGTACCGGTAGCGCTCACGCCGCTTCGTGCTCACATCCTCACGCACCAGTTCATATTCCACAGGCTGCAAGGCATGTCGGCCCAGGTCCTTGTGCTTGCCGCGCCACTTGCGGCAGTCGCCCTGCGGCCCATAATGCCCCTCCCGCCGCACCACCCCATCCTGCACATGCCGATTCGCCATGATATATTTTTCCGAGCGCTGCCCAGCCCCAGGGCCCACAGCCGCATCGATTCCCAGCATCAGTTCCCGCACACCAGAGAGCCGCCAAGGCACACCCTCAGACAAAAAGCCCGTCACCGCCAGCGGCCCCGAAGAGTCCACCGACAAATCCAGCCCAGACAAAGCATCCAAATTCCAAACCTGCCCATCCGCCTCGATCAAGTCGCGGCAGCGACCCACCAGCCGATTGAAGCCGCCCCCATCCGCCAGCCGCCGCATCCCCTCAGGCATCTTGCTCCACAAGTCCCCCGCCACCGCCGAGGCAGCGCCAAAATACCGCGCCGCCACCCGTTGCCCCTCAAAAGAAGGAGATTTGCGCCATTTCTTCTTGTTCATCCCATTGTGCCGCCGCCAAATAGCCTTCCCATCATCGACATAGCCCACCAGCTGCCGACAACTCCCAATAAACCTCCCGATGCCACCTTGACGTCCCATCCGTTATAATTGACATAAATACCCAAAGGACCTGCCCCGCCTCCGAAAGCAACGCACCCCCCCGATGTCGCTCCAAAAGAAAATTACCAAAACCCAAGAAAATCCACAATCCCAACCCCAAAAAAAACAAAGCCCCAGCCCAGAGCCCAACCTCCAATCCAAAATCCCCTTCACCAGCAAAAGCCAAACAAAACAATGGCTACTCAACTTCACCAGCAAAGGCTTTTCAGAACCATGGCCACTCAATTACCGTTGGCTTCCAGCCAGCGGACTCAAAACAAAGCTGACTCAATTTCACCACCAAAACGCAGGGTCCCGCTCAGAAGCGGGGTACTCAACACAAAGCTGACTCAATTTCACCAGCGAAGGCTTTTCAGAACAATGGCCACTCAATTACCGTTGGCTTCCAGCCAGCGGACTCAAAACAAAGCTGACTCAATTTCACCACCAAAACGCAGCGTCCCACTCAGAAGCGGGGTACTCAACACAAAGCTGACTCAATTTCACCAGCGAAGGCTTTTCAGAACAATGGCCACTCAATTACCGTTCGCTTCCAGCCAACGGACTCAAAACAACGCTGACTCAATTTCACCACCAAAACGCAGCGTCCCACTCAGAAGCGGGGTACTCAACACAAAGCTGACTCAATTTCACCAGCGAAGGCTTTTCAGAACAATGGCCACTCAATTACCGTTCGCTTCCAGCCAACGGCCTCAAAACAAAGCTGACTCAATTTCACCACCAAAACGATCTCTAAACTCTCAACTCTAAACTCTCAACCCAGAACTCTGAACTCCCCCCTCCCTACCAAAGCTAGCGCACACCCGAAGAGCCTCCCTTCCGGAGCTAGACCCACTCCGCAGTGGCACTTGGTCAAATACAGCGCTGCCACAACCTGCCCATAGCCCATAAACCCACCACAAAACCCATCAAAATCGTCAACTGCCAACTGCTAACTACTAACTACTAACTACTAACTGCTACCTCCCACCCCCCCCATTTCCTTCAATCGGCTGCCATTCCGCATCCGCCATCACCTCGAAACCGTTGCACAAATTCCAAGCGGCGTCTGCGGGAGAGTGGCACACAGGAGCCGTCGTGCAAGATGATTTGGTTCTCGATCGTGAGCCGCTTGATACAACGCAGGTTGATCAGGTGAGACTTGTGACAAGCAAAAAAACCAAATGTCTGGAGCATTTTCGCAAATTCCCCGATGTTGTAGGAACTGATGATCGATCCCTGTCGGTTCGTTACGATTTTGGTATATTTATTGAGTCCCTCGCAACGCAATATCTCTTGCGCGGGGAGAAACTCCATGCCGTCTTCCGTGGGGATACCTACAATGCCAGGATTGATTTGGCGCGCCATAATGTTGTGCAGGAGCACTTGCTGCTGTAGCAATGCGCGACGCAGTTCTACAAGGCTACGGCCATTGCTCAAGGTAATGAGCAGGTCGGCCACTTGGAGGGGCTTGCGCAAGCAATTGTGTACCGAGGCCCAGTTGGCGCCAGCACCGACGGCCCGAGCGGGGAGGGTCTCATCGATGAGCAACACATTGAGACTGCCCGATGGAAACGTGTCGGCCTCCACATGGCGACTGGCAAGATTCCCTGCAGCGTCCCAAAAAATGAGGTCCGGTACAGGCGTATTCGTCGTCAACGCCTCGCCAGCCTCACTCGACAGGCAGCGAAATTCCACGTCGCTGCAAAATTGTTGAATTGCACTGCGTATAGTATCACAGGCAACGGTATCGTTGCCTATCATCAATGTGCTAAACATAATCTCTGTGATTAAAGGGTGGCCTAGGTCAGCCGATCACTGACCCAAAAGAAATCTGAAACACAAAGCAATCGGTTGCATGACGATGGCGCAAAGAACTCATCTTGCGCAACCATAGACCAAAACAATCCAATTGCTCAATCGCAAGAAACTGAAGTTGCCGACCGCAGCAGATTATCCCAAATAATCTGCCGCGTTTAGGTGGCGAGGTTTTACGCCGCAATCCATCGTTGTCGGCAGGGTTGGGTGGGAATAGCGTAGCAGTGCAAGTGCAAGGAAACGTGATCTAAAAAAGGACGCTTCATAAACGTAAAGGGGTAGAGGGTGACTTTTTATCCAGATCAAAGAAAAGACAAATTGTCGAGGATGTACCGTGCCGCTGAGATTTCGGTGGAATATTGTGAGGCTGTGGTTGAAAAGACGGGGTGGATTGTCACATTGCGGCTGCAACGCCGATGGTCGTGTAACGCGGCTATCGCCTCGTGTTGTATGCGCTGCCGAAACCGAGTTTTGCAAAATGCTCCAAATCAGCTGCGCAACACGCTTTTTTCGCTGCCAAACCGCCTGAAGCTGAGGGTCACGGCAGCTGTGGCAAGTGCGAGCAATGAGGCGATGATCAGCGCATACAGTCCCCAATCGACCGTGCCGGCGATCAATTCTTTGGTGCAAAGCACGACGTTGAGCACAGGGATCAAGGCTGTGACGACATTGAGTTCAACGCCTGGCATCATGCCGATCACGGCGGGCGTGATCACGAGGAAATTCATCGGCGTGAGGATCGAAGATGCCTCCTTGAAAGACTTTGCATAGATGGTCGCTGGGATCATCAAGCCTGCAAAGAAGATCACCAAGGGCAGCAACATCGCGAGCAATGCCAGGATAAACTGTGGCGTGAGGATGCCCAAGGCGACATCCATGATTTCCTTGGGGATGTCGGCGACCAATTGGAGACTGATGAATATGCCTGTGAACGACAGAATTGCAGTCGTGATGCCGGCCAAAACGATGACCATCATCTTGCCCACGAGGATTTTCCAGCGCTCGATCGGGGCGCTCAAAAGCGTCTCGATGCTGCCGCGTTCCTTTTCCCCCGTAAATAGATCAATGGCTGGAAACATCGATCCCATGTAACAAAAGATGATGAAGATATAGGGGAGCACGCCACCGACGAGTTTGCCGATGGTCTCTTTCATGAGCGCTGTCTCATGGTGTGTGGTTTGCACGGGCGTGATGGCAGCGTGGTCGATGTGCAGGGAATCCAAACGATTTTGTACCAAATTGGCTTGGAAGAGATCCAGGACCATGGCCAAGCGATCTCGGGCGATGTCGTCGGTCAAGGCGCCATAGGTATGAATCGTCGCGGTCTGCATCGTCATGACCTTGTCGGCAAACCCGGGTTCCAAGGCGACGCCGAGGTCCAAGCTATCGTTGCGAATGTCTTGCCGCAGCAAAGCGGTGTCGGCCACAGGCACCATTTGCATGGCGGGGGCACTGCTCAAGAGGGCTGCAAGGCCCAGGTCGTTGCCAGCAGCGACATAGCCGACCTTGAGCAGACGGGTGGCCTGATCCTTGGCAGAGTCACCTTGCATCTTGGTTGTGATCCCGAAGATCATTGGAAATAGGAGCAAGGGCACGACGACCATCACCATGAGCGTGCGCTTGTCGCGCAGCGTCTCACGCAGGTCTTTTTTAAAGACGATCAGGATCTGTTTCATGGCTGTGGGGCGCTTTGGATGATGCGCATAAATTCTTTGGTGAGGCTAGGATCCTGCATTTGACTGCGAAAGGCGTCCATGGTGCCATTGATCAAAAGTTTCCCACGGTGAATGATGGCGAGGTCGTCGGCGAGCAGATCGACTTCGCTCATGTTGTGGGAACTGAAGATGACCGTCTTGCCTTCGCGTCGCAGGTCGTGCACGAGGTTGATGATGTTTTCGGCCGTGATCACATCGAGGCCGCTCGTAGGCTCGTCGAATACGACCACTTGCGGGTCGTGGATCATCGTGCGGGCGATGCTCGCCTTTTGTTTCATGCCGGTGCTGAGGGCACTGCAACGCTTGCCAGCGAAGCCATGCATGTCGAGCAGCGTAAAGATGCGCTCCTTGCGCTCCTTGTAGTCGGCGGCCGACACATCAAAGAGGTCTGCAAAATACTTGACCATCTCGGTCACAGTGAGACGGTCATAAAGGCCGGTGCTTCCTGTGAGGAAGCCCATATGCCGCCGCGCTGCTGTCGAGGCAGTCTGCGTGTCATACCCGGCAACCGAGATGCTACCTGCAGTGGGCTGCAAGATCGAAGCGATCATGCGCAAGATGGTCGTCTTGCCAGCGCCATTGGGACCCAGCAGGGAAAAGACCCTTCCTGGTTGGCAAGTGAAACTCACATTGTCCACCGCCAGCCGCCTTTGGTCGCCAGTATTGGCCTCTTTTTGTTCCTTGCGACTCAGGGAGTACTCCTTGGTCACGCCTTTTACTTCGATCATTGTTGCACGCATTAGGGTAAGGCAATCGAGGGCTCAGCTACCCAACCAGGATTTGCGCACGGCGATCTGATCGGGCGTCGCTGCCGGGTCTATGCTCACGACATTCATTCCCTTGATCTTGATTCCGAATGCCTTGGCTTTGAGCGCCTTTTGTACATAAGCGCCCTTGCCGTCGGGGCGGGCGACGACCATTTTGACCTTGTCGCCTTCCTTGTGACTGCCTTGGTAGGCATTCCACGTTTCCTCCCAAGTTTCAACCGTGAGTGGCTTGGCATCGAGGCTCACCAATTCATCGCCCTCCATGAAGCCCATGCTCTCGCCAAATTTGTTCATCGCGCTCACATCGGTGATCTGCATGCGACCCGTCGTGCGGTTGGGCTTGAGGTCGATTTTGCCTAGGCTGATCGTTTCACGGTTCGCGATGGGTTCCAGCCGCAAGCCAGCCATTGCCAGGATCTCTGCATAAGGGATCGGCGTGCTGCCAGCGACATATTTCTTGAAAAATGTGCCGATCTCGGGGTAAGTGAGGGAGACAATCTTGTCAAACAATTCGTTGTCCTTGAAGGGCTTGTCTTTGCCATAGCTCTTCGCCAACTCGCGCATGAGCTCTTGGGTGCCCATCTTGCCGCCTGATAACTTGCGCAATTGGATGTCGAGGCACAAGCCGATGAGTGCTCCTTTTTGATAGACATTGATATATTGGCTTTTATACTTGTCGAGGCAGCCAGCACTCATGACCGTGAAAGGCACCGTGTCATTCATGAAATTGGCCATCGTGATTTTTTGCTGCACGATGCGAAAGTATTGATCCTTGGTGATCAAGCCTTGCTTCACTTGTACGTGACCAGCGGCATACTCTGTGAGCCCCTCATAGAGCCAGAGGTGCATCGAGACTTTTGGGTCGATGAAGTCAAAGTATTGGATTTCCTCTGAGTGGATGCTCAGGGGCGTCACGATATGGAAAAACTCGTGGGCAGCCACGTCGCGCATCATGCGCCCAGCGGCTTCCTCGTTGGTCTCGGGCATGAAATACATGGACGAATAGGAGTGTTCCAGTGCGCCCATGCCGCCAGAGCCGCTGCCGCCAGCGGTGAGGTAGATGAGAAATGCATATTTCTCGACAGGCAACTTGCCGCCGAGGTATTCCTTTTGCGCAGCCATGATCTCTGAGATGTCACGCATGATGGCCTTGGCGCTCACCTTTTTGTTGGGGGAAAAGACGGAGACCAGTACGTTGGCACCGCCGACATTTTGCCAAGCCGTATCGGGCATGCAATACATCATCGGGCTGTCTGCGAGGCGGCTGTAGTCGCTCACGAGATATGTGTCTTCGGTCGCGCCAGTCTTGGTGGCGACGAGGGCAGTGGAGCCATAAAAGCCATCGGGCTTTTTCACGATCACCTCAAAGGGCACTTCCTTTTGGCCTTCCAGGTAACCACAGAAGCCAAACGTATTGACCATGAAATTTTTGTCGGCTTCGATATTGGTGCCACCTGGCTCAAAGATTTTGGGTCCCGCACCCTTGAAATCCCAGGTGTCATCGACCCAATAACTGATTTGTTTCATTCCCTTGGCTCCCCTGATCAACCAACGGTTTTGGTCGATGTAATCGACTGGCAATGGCGTACCAGCGGCATCGGTAGCCTCAAAGCCGGTTACAAACCTTCCAAAATCGGAAATGGCATAAGTGCCGGGGACGATCTTGGGCATTTGGAACTCGGCCTGATCGGTCGATTGTGCGGGTGGTACGATGGTGACCTTGACGCGGTCATCTACCACATGTGTGAGATCGATCGTGTATTGGTAGCCTTTTTGAGCAGAGACTGAGTTCCAGATGCCAAAGGCAATCAACAATCCTGCGAGTGCGCGATTTTTCATGTCTTGTGTTACAATGATGCTGAATACGTTTGCAAATAACGGAAACCGCAAGCAATTGGAAGGGGAAAAACTTGCTAAACGCATCGGGAAAGTAGGCTTTGCGCATTCTCCTACCATGTCGGCATTTCGCAGTAACTTTGCAGCCAATAAAAATTGAACTCCGATGAAATCAAGAATGTATGCGTTTTCGCTCGCCATGTTGCTGGCCCTCATGCTCGCAACGGGTTGCACTACAGGCAACAATGCTGGCGGTGCCACAGGTAGCGGCGACAAAGTCGCTTTGGAGGTGAAGCTTGCACCGGGCATGACCTACAAGCAAGTGACGAAAACCGAGCAATCCTCTGTGCAAACGGTGATGGGCATGAAAACGAAGACCAGCTCGACCACGGCGATTTACTTCAAAAATGAAGTGATGGCCGTCGATGCCCAGGGCGTCGCTGATATCAAGTGTACCTATGAGCGCGTCACCATGGATGCAGACAACGGGATGGCTGGCAAGTCAAGCTTTGATTCAGATAAGCCTGAAGGCGAAGCCCCGGCGCAAGGCTTGGGCTACAAGGCCATCATTGGTCGCAGCATCAATTTCAAGATGGACAAGCGTGGCACGGTCGTCGCGGTTTCAGGGGTGGATTCGCTCTTTGATGCCGTGCTCGCCTCGGTAGGTGCTAAGGGCTCGGGTCCTGAGGTGGAAACGATGAAAAAGACGCTCAAGGGCACATTTGGCGATGAAGGGATCAAAAGCATGATGCAGGCAAGCTCCATCATGTATCCTGATGTCTTGGTCGCTGAGGGGGATACCTGGGGCAAAAAAATCAGCAATATGGGCATGATGCCGATGATGATGGACATCACCTACAAAGTCGATCATATCGACGGCGAAAAAGTGGTCCTGAGCTTCGAAGGCACTGTCGCTACTGACAAAGAAAAGGGCCTGGACTTGGGCGTCGTGTCCATGGAGATGGATCTCTCTGGCAAATACGCTGGCACCTCAGAGATCAGCCGCAAGACAGGTATGGTTCTCAATTCCACTGTGAACCAAGACATGTCGGGCTCTATGAGCATGATGGGTATGAAAATCCCAATGTCCATCGACCAGACGATCACTGTTGCGCCTTATTGATTTTTTTGTGGGGATGATTTTCGGATCCTAGGCCTCGGGCGGTTGGATGATTGCGCATTTGGCGGGGTCTGCCCGGCGGTGTGCAGCTTGTCGAATGTGGGTTCGGTAAAGGGAATTGGCGAGGGCTGTCTAGGTGCTTGGAAGGCATTGGATTCGTGAGCCGGAGGCTCACGGTTGTGTCAGCGTTGGGAGCCGGAGGCTCCCGCTTCGTTTT
>JANORP010000327.1:0-43197 GCA_031415375.1 Bacteroidota bacterium
GGCATGCTGTTGGCGCCGCATTGCGCCTGCACGCCGCTGCTAAGCGCGGTAAGCAGCAGCATAAACATTCCAATCCGAGTTGCAATCCTCATAACCTGATATTCAAAATGGACAATATGAACCATAAATATAAGGAAACCATTCACAAACCCACAGCACAGACTGAGGAAAAATTCCGATGGCTACAAGTGGATGGGGGGAACCGCCTTGCACCAAAGGGTATAGAAACGAAGAACCGCTCGCATGGGATGCGAACGGCCTTCTTGATGACTACAATAAAGATACTAACAAATTATCTTAACACCCACAACACTACTATGAGACAAATATTGTTTAATCTTTTTGCAAAAACAATAAACACGTAAAAAAAATCTGAGAATCCATATTCTTCAATTTTATAGCAGAATAGTTCCCAAAAAATAGGTGCGAACAGTGTACTTTAGCGCCTATGCGCACACTGATCCTCCTCTCTAGCCTCAGCCTCCTATTGGTGGCATGTGGCTCCAAAACCGTTGCTCCTCCCACGGATGCAGACAGTGGCCCAGCTACTGAATCCAAGCAGATATTGCCCAAGCCGGAAGCCAATTACACGACGGTTCCAGCAACAGGCGCCATGGCTGGGCTGGTGCCCAAAGGATTTGAAATCGTGAAAGCCGAGGCTGGGGAAATCATTTGCATGGGTGACCTCAATGCCGACGGCCTCAACGATGCTGCGATCTTGGTCCAAAATATGGACGACGATCGCGGCAGTGCTGCCATCGTCGTCGCCCATGGTGAGGCAGGCGGCAAGTATCGCTTCGCCGAAATGACGGGCCTATTGGGTGCCGAGCCACTCATGTCACCCGATCCAAGCATGTTGTCCATCGAAAAAGGCGTCCTTGCGTTTCACTACCAATCCATGCGCTGGAGCACCGACCTCAAATTCAGGAAGGAGGCCAAGTATGGCGACATGCGCCTCATCGGAACCGAAACCGAAAACTATGGCAATGCTGAACACGATGGTGCAGGCACGTCGAGCACCAATTACCTCACGGGGGAGCGCATCAGCAACTATATGGCCTGGGACGAGGCCAAGCAAGACCTCGTGGACAAGCCCGAAACCCATGAAAAAGTGAGTACCACGCTCAAAGCCTTCAAAGGCTTTGACGAAGATGCCCTGTATGATGAGCTTTGAGGAGCGAGGAATATGGAAATGACGTAGCGGCATTCCTTTCCTATGTGGATGCTGCTTCCAAGGAAGCTTCAGGCACTGATGGTGCAGGCCCGATAACCCGCAAATATTCATTTGTGGATAAATAGAGTATCGCAAAGCCACACGATGAAAAGCGCGCAAATGATAGCTAGGCGTATGGCAAGACGCTCAAATGACCTCCGTTCTGGAATGAAAATCATTGTCAAATGCATATAACGGCAGCAGGGCTTCCCTATCGTACAGAAAACCTGATGCGCAGAGAGCGAGATGGCTTCGCCGAAATGATCGAGGCCTTGGCACTGCCAAAATCCCAGATGGATTCGGATGGGATGCCCTCTGTCTTGGCTTTGATCGATTGCCTCAAATCTGATGCGGCGATCGTTCCTTATGCTGCAGCCTTCATCGTAGGCCGCATTCAGGCAGGCGATGCGCAGCCGAAACTCGATGCTGCACTGCGAGATCTCCTGCAAAGCCATCCTGAAGCCGATATCGCCATTGAAGCCGCCATGTCACTCGCCTTGAGAGGAGACCTCAAAAACGCACAAATCGCTCTTCAGCAGCTTCTCGCAGCGCCGGAATCGACAGGAGATGAATACAAGGCTGCTTTCTACCTCGCACAAATGGGCGATGTTTCAGGCTATCCATGCATGTTGGCCGCAGCACAAGACGAGATCCCACATTATCGCCTCATGGCCTTGCGCCACATGCTCGTTTACATGCCTTGGCAAGGAATCCAAATGGGGGATTTTGTGATTGACGTGCAGAAGACACTCGTCGATGCACTGAAAGACGACGCAGAAATGGTGCGTATGGAAATCCCGTTTTTGCTAGAAGAAATTCAACTCCCTGGCCTAAAAAATTTACTGGAAACGGTGCGCCAGAATGATGACTCAGAGATGGTTCGTGATGCGGCAAACCTCGTCTTGGAGCGGTTGCAGTGATGTTAGCTTCGTAGGCGCAGCGTTGAGCCTTTGGCTAGACCATATACACATGCAATGATTGATTCCTGCATCGGCCCATGTCAAATGTAATGCACTCAAGACCATTGCATTACATCAACCGAACCTTCTCCAAAACCTCCACAAACTTCTTGTCGCGGCGCAAACCTGCAAGGTCGGGATCGGCTGCCATGCGGTCGGCATCTTTGAAGCCGAGCCGCTGGGCGGCTTGCAAGGCATCGATGGCCTCAGCTGGCCGATTTTGGCGCATTCGCAAAACTGCCGTGAGATAAGGCGCCTCTGCATTGGTGGGATCGACGAGGGCATAGATTTCCAGGAAATGCGCCGCGGCGGGCAGATCGCCTGCCTTGAGCGCACCATCGACTTGGAAATACGTGTTGAGACTCAGGAAATTGAGCACGCGGTGCCGCACAAAAGAGGCCGACTGGGTCATCGCTGAATTGCTGGGACTCAATTTAACGACGATACCACGCCATTCCTTCGTGCTTTTGGATCCAATTTGAGGCACATATTCATTGCGCAGGGCCATTTCCTCTTCCATCGCCTTGTTCTCAATAGCAAGCCCATCGGCGTAGCCTGGGCTCGCCTGTAGTTTTTCCAACTCCTGCCTTTCCTGGGAGATATCGGTCAAGCCGTCGAGCTTGGCGATCAATGCCTTGAGGGCGCGAGCTCGCATCAGCGCGCTGGCATTGGCCTGTGCCACCAAGCGCGTGCGCACACGCGACACCAGCGTGTCCAAGCCCGTTGCGCCGACGGTCATGCCACGCATCGCAACAAATTCGAGGGCATCTTCCATCACAGCTGCTGACGGCCATTCATGGCCACCATCCCAATAGGACACGACATGCCGCTGCGGCGTGTCATCCAGCATATCCTCCAATAGCCGTAGCTCTTGGTAGTTGAAGTCTTTTTTGCCGACAATGGCGTAGTAGTTGAATTTGTCGCCCGGTCGAGGCTGGAAACCTGCCGCGCAAGCAATCACGTTGCTGATCGCTGGACGGTTTTGGGCGAGGTTGGCAGCGACGCGAGCACCACCCGAAAAGCCTGCAACTGTGATCTGCAGTTCATCGATTGCAAATTTGAGCTTCAAATCCGTCATCAGTGCATCGTAAATGGCAAGCCCTTGAGCGGACTGCTGCCCATTCTTGGAAGCGTTGCTCCCCACAAGCAGCATGTCAAATCGTTCTGCGAGGCCCTGGTACAGGTCCACGGGATCCTTGCCCCGGGCATGCGCGTCCAAGAAAATCACGACTGGAATAGGCCGCTCGACATTGTAGGTCTGCGGCAGGTAGTAGGCATAGGTCGCATCGGCAGTTCCAGCGACGGGCTCTATGGGCACCATGGTGCCGACCACGCGTGGCGGTTTCGTTGCGGGCACAACCGCAACCGCCTCCTGTGATTGCCCCGAAGCAGGTCCGGCCGAATCCGATTGAGAGGTCTCCTTGCAAGCGGAGGCAAGGGTGCAGATGAACAAGCACAAGAAAATAAGGTTGAGGCGCATCGTAAGAATCGCATTTATATCAAACCCAAAGTTAAGCAAAACTGGATTCGGGAAATCCACCGTAACTTGCAGTCCTACAATTGCACAATGTCACACAAGAAATCTGCACTTCTCATCGGCGCCACGGGTTTGGTCGGTGGCGCACTCCTCGGGCAACTGCTCGACGATCCCGACTATGGTCAGGTTGCGGTGTTTGCACGCCGCAGCACGGGGCGTTCGCATGCCAAGCTTGTCGAGCATGTAGTCGATTTCGGGCAAATGAATACTTGGGCATCGCTGGTGCAAGGCGATATTGCCTTTTCAGCACTGGGCACAACGCGTGGCCAGGTAGGCAGCTCGACCGCGCAGCGCGTGGTCGATTACGATTACCAATACAATTTTGCCAAGATTGCTGCCAGCAATGGTGTCGGTAGTTATTTACTCGTTTCGTCAGGTGCTGCCAATCCAGATTCCGCCGCAGCCTATTTGAAAATGAAAGGCGAATTGGATCGCGATGTGGCGTTGCTTCCTTTTGAACGAATCCATATCCTGCGTCCAGGCCCACTCAGTGGGCCACGTGAAAAGCCGCGAACTCCGGAGCGCATGGTCGTCTCCATCGTAGGTGCCTTCAATGCCATCGGCCTCTTCATGCAGTACCGCCCGATCACGGGCGAGCAGGTCGCGCGGGTAATGCGTCTCGCGGCACAGCTGCCGGGCAAGCCAGTGCAGGTGCATGAGCCCGACGATCTGTTCCGCATCTTGGCGTCAAAATGAAGCTTGCAACAAATTATGTACTCTGAAGTTTCAATGTCGGGGCGATCAACTATCTTCCCCATAAATTCATCAAAGCAATGAAAAGAAATGCAACCGCCATCTGGAATGGCACCGGCCGCGAAGGTAGCGGCAACCTGACCACCCAAAGTGGTGCGCTCGACAAGATGGCCTACACCTTCAAGTCCCGCACACAGGAACCCGATGGCTCATCGGCCACCAACCCAGAGGAACTCATCGCAGCAGCCCACGCAGGTTGCTTCACGATGTTTCTGAGCTTCCAACTCGCTGGTGCGGGTTTCCCTGCCGACGAGCTGGACACCAAGGCTACCCTCACCTTGAAAACTGAAGGTGGCCTTGAAGTGGAGTCGATCGACCTCGTCGTCAAAGGCACTGTTCCAGGCATTACTCCCGATCTGTTTCAAGAATTGGCGGTGAAGGCCAAAGAAGGCTGCCCCATCTCCAAATTATTCAACTGTGCCATCACACTCGAGGCAGCACTCGTCTGACCGTTGGCTTTTTGCATCGACCGCAAGTGCAGATTGTACTTGCGGTCGATGTTTTTGGATGCCTTTCAACGGGTCCCTTCTCCCAAAAATCAAAATGCTGATTGTCAAGGACAAACAATTGGCTGCACAACCAAGCACCAACCATCTCTCGATCCTCTCGTATAGCTCACTCATCGACTGCATCCACTGTTGTCGAGCCTTGGATTATGCGACACAATACTGATCCCCCTATCGCCTAAACGGCTAGACTGAACAAACTTTCAGCCTCGTTTTTACTTGCCTTTCCTCATCCGCATTCTCGCGGGTAAGCCACTATATTTTTCACGCTTCTCTTCATTCTCAAAACTCCAACACATTATGGGAGCAAATCAAGTATTGGCCTTTTGGTGGGTATTGCCCATCATAGCCAGCCTCGTTTTTTACAAAATCGTATTGCGTTTTTTCTTTGGCATGGTCATCGTGCCCGAGAGCAAGACAGGATTGGTGACCAAAAAATTCGTGCTCTTTGGCAGCAACAAGGAAATGCCCGATGGACGCATCATCGCGACCCACGGCGAGGCAGGTTTCCAAGCCAAGACCCTCGCACCAGGCATTTATTTCTGGAAATGGATGTGGCAATATCAAATCCAGATGGAAGAATTTATGGTGATTCCAGAAGGCAAGATCGGCCTGGTATTGGCACGCGACGGTGCCGAGACACCTACGGGCAGCATCCTCTCGCGCCGGGTGGAATGTGACAACTTCCAAGACGCGGAGCGCTTTCTAGACAATGGTGGCCAACGTGGTCGCCAGACAGCTTATATCACTGCAGGCTCCTATCGTGTAAACACACTTTTGTTTCATGTGACCATCGCCGACATGGTCCGCATCCAAGAAAGCATGATCGGCATCATCACGACCCTCGACGGGGTGCCCATCGAGGATGGTCAAATCGCAGGCAAATTGATCGAAGGCCACAACAATTTCCAGGACTTTGACCAGTTTTTGCAACATGGAGGCAGCCGTGGCTTGCAGCCACAAGTCGTGCTTTCAGGTTCTTATAACCTTAATCCCTGGGCCGTCCAGGTCGAGGAATGCCGCATGACAGAAATCCCGATCGGCTTTGTAGGTGTGGTGATTTCTTATATCGGACTCGATGGCATGGACCTCACAGGCGCCGAGTTCAAGCATGGGAATATCGTGGAAAAGGGCTTCAAAGGCGTCTGGGCGGAGCCACTCGGCCCGGGTAAATATGCAGTGAACAAATACACGATGAAAGTAGAGCTTGTGCCCACGACCAATCTGGTCCTCAACTGGGCTACCGCCCGCACCGAGGCCCACAACCTCGACAAGAATCTGAGCACGATCACCGTGCGCTCACGCGACGGCTTCCCCTTCAACTTGGATGTGTCGCAGATCATTCACGTCCCCAACATCGAGGCACCCAAAGTGATCGCCCGATTTGGCAACATGACCAATCTCGTGTCGCAAGTCTTGGAGCCGACGATCGGCAACTACTTTCGCAACTCGGCCCAAGAAGCCGATGTGATTGCCTTCCTCACTACGCGCAAGGAGCGGCAGGAATCGGCCAAGCGGCATATCAAGCAAGTGCTCGACGAGTACAATGTGAATGCCGTGGACACTTTGATCGGCGACATTGTGCCCCCAGATTCCTTGATGAAAACCCTCACCGACCGCAAGATCGCCGAGGAACAAAAGGTCACCTATGAGACGCAACGTGAGGCCCAAGAAACACGCCAAGGTATGGAAAAGGAAACGGCGATCGCCGATATGCAGCGGCAGATTGTCTCGGCGCAGCAAAGCGTGGAAATCGCAGAACGCACCGCGAATGCAGCCGTGAAAAAATCTGAGGGCGAGGCCGCAAGCGTGCGCCTCTCGGTAAGCGCGGAGGCTGAAGCAACCAAGTTGCGCGCCCATGCCGAGGCCGAGGCCATGCTCGCCAAGGCGCATGCCGAGTCTGAATCTGTGAAGTTGCGTGCCGATGCACTTGCCCAAGAGATCACACTCACAGGTGATGCCGAGGCCAGCAAGATCCTCGCCATTGGCAAGAGCACGGCCGAGGCTTATGAGCTCGCCGTCGGCGCGTTGGGAAGTGAAAACTTCACCCGCTTCAAAATCACCGAGGAATTGGCCAAGGGCCGTATCAAGTTGATGCCCGAAGTGTTGATCGGCGGTGGTGGCGGCAACGGCCAAGGCAATGCCATGGAAGGCATGCTCGGCTTGCGCCTGCTGGAGTTGATGGATCCCGAGCAAAAATCCGCCAAGCCCAACCCCAAGAAAAAGGGTGGCAGCACCGAACTGAGCCAGGACTGATGCAAGGCATGTCCAACCATCGGGACACGATATCCTGAGCGCAAGACCCCCGCTCCTCTAAAACCCCAAGGACAATGGTGCCCGCACGCAATGACGCACCGACGAAGTGCCTACCCAAAGTATCACAACCAACAACCCCAAAGCAACACAAAGACACCACAGACACAAGAAAGGCGAGCCAAAAGCTCGCCTTTCCAAATTTCATCAAAACCCAGAATTCAACGCAAAGTATGATTCTCAGAATTCTGCAAATTCTGCTCCTTATTGGACGATGATCTTCTGGGTCGTTGCAAGCCCTTTGGCATCGCGCAGCTCCACAAAATACATCCCTGACTGCATGCCTTCGCGGCTGATCTCGGTGCGGTTGGTGCGCAAGCCCTTGCGCTCCAACACAACCTGGCCCGTCACGCTGATGACACGGAGGTCATAAGCGGTGCGCTCCCAGCGATTCATTTCGATCACGGTAGAGGTGCTGAAAGGATTAGGATAAACTGAGAAGCTTGTGGTGGCCTTTTCTTGCGTGCTCGTTGCCAGCACGTTGCAGGAGTTAAAGTCCCAGATGGGCAGGATGGTGTCGGTCAAGCGGCCCATGATGTTCAACACACGGTTGAAACCACCGATGCCATTGCTTGCGCCACAGCCACCAGCGAGGAAGTCAGCGTTTTCGCCGTCTGGATCGCCTTGGTCACCATTGTAATACTTGAATTGGTATTCGCTAGGGACGATGCTAGCGGTGTACTCATAGACTTGGTCACTGTTGACATCGAGCATAGCTAGCGTGTCCTTGACCCACGCAGGGTTTTGGAAGGAGCCAGCGACATACAAGCCATTGCTGCTCACGATCTCATTGGCCATATTCACACGAAAGGTGACGTTGATTGCGGGTAGTGGGGCGACGCAAGCAGCAGCGCAAGAAGCGAAGCAATGCACAGGAATCACTTGTGGACCTGGGCCTACGACGATGACTTCACGGTTGTTGTTCACTGCGCAGCCGCTGGGTACGCTTTCATCGGTGCCCCAAGCAGCGCCGTTGAGGTATTTGTAAGCATAGGTGCCCTCTGGCAAACGCACGGTGAGGGTGTAGATACTGTCGTTGTTGCCGTCTGAAAGCAGGGTGGCTCCAGGGCTCCAGTCGCTCCAACCTGCGCCAGGGACATCTCCTTGAAAATCACCTGCAACAGAAACCGTCGGGGAAATCACGCGATAGCGCATATCTACTTGGAAGGTCACATCGACTGTATCCACGGTGGTAGGGCAAGCTACGCACTGGCCGAAACATACCACGGGGATGGTCATGTCGGCAGCGACAGTGACGCCACGGTTGCCATTGACTTGGCAGGCACCAGGCACGCCTTCGTCGGTGCCCCAAGTTGCGCCATTCAAGAACTTGTACTCATAGCTGCCAGCTGGCAATTGAACGGTGATGTCATAAACACCATCTGAGTTGCCATCGGTAAGAAGGGTAGCACCAGGGGTCCAGTCGGCTGGGAAACCAGCTGCGGCCTGAAAGCTGCCGGCGACCGAGACGGTGTCATCCACCACGGCTACCTGGCTCATGTCCACCTGAAAGGTGACATTGAAGTTTTGGGACATGGCAGGCAATGCCACGACCAGCAAAAGACAAAGTGATAGGTAAATTTTTCTCATAACCTGAATTTGATTCAACATCCTATGAACAAACCAAAGTGTTTATATGACACTAAGTTAGGAGGAAATTACCAAAACACATTCAAAAAAAATATTGGCCTTCACAATTCATTCCACAAGCCCACGAAAAACTATTTTCAACAGATCCAACGCAGCAATTTGCCCCAAAATGATTACAATTGCCATGTCGCAACAGGCTATTACTTCCTGGCGGCAAGCATCTATGAAAACCTTCCTGAGTGATCTGTCTGGCAAATCATTTCCCGTCGCAGACAAGATGGCAGGCAGAGACCTGCAGAAATCCTTGTTTGAATTTATCCAACGCAGCAACCCCGCATTTGGCGAGGATGCCTGCTTGGGCCTGAGCGAACTGAACCTGCTGCGCAAGCAATATGTGGCAGAGTTTCTGGAGCATGAGGTCCTGGACCTCAGTGGTCTGCAACAGACGGTCGTGAATGCGCTCAACCGCGATGCCTTGCTCACCAACGAGCTTGAAAATGAAGACGCGGCTCCGCTCACCGCAGGACAGCACCTCGCAGACAAAGTAGCTTCATTTGGGGGCAGTTGGCGGTTCATCATCTCCTTTGGCATTTTTATCCTGATATGGATCGTGCTCAATGTGGTCTTTTTGCTTTCTAGGGCCTTTGACCCCTACCCATTCATTTTGCTCAATTTGATCCTCTCTTGCATCGCCTCGCTGCAAGCACCCGTGATCATGATGAGCCAAAATCGACAGGAGGAAAAAGACCGCGAGCGCTCCCGCAAAGACTACATGATCAACCTCAAAAGCGAATTGGAGATCAGAATCCTGCACGACAAGATCGACCACCTGATCTTGCACCAGCAACGACAACTCATCGAGATCCAAAAAATGCAAGTCGATATGATGAATGAAATCCTGGCCAAAATGGACCGGGAAAATGCAGAAACTCCTGATGCCTAAGGAATGAAATAGTGGTGGATGTGTCGCCCCCTATACGCCACGCGCTTTCATGCCAGTCCAAAATTTCTCAAATTCACCCCATGAAAATGAGACTGCTTGTACTTGCCTTGCTCTTGGCGTCGATGGCTCAGGCCCAATCGTCTTACAAAACCTTGTTTTTGGGGAATAGCTATACCTATGTATTTGACCTCCCCAGCATCCTTCAGAGCCTAACCCTGGCAGGTGGAGATACCCTCTTTAAGGATTCCTACACCCCGGGCGGCTATACCTTGCAAGGTCACAGCGGCGATGTGAATGCGCAAAGCAAAATCAGGTCCCAACAATGGGACTTTGTCGTATTGCAGGAGCAAAGCCAGCGGCCTTCATTTCCCCAAAACCAGGTACAGACCCAAGTCTATCCCTATGCCGCACAGCTCGATGACAGCATCAAAGCCAATGACAGCTGCACCGTCACCGTCTTCTACATGACTTGGGGCCGCAAAAATGGCGACGCCAGCAATTGTGCCTCTTGGCCACCCGTCTGCACTTATGCGGGCATGCAATACGAGCTGCGCCGCAGCTACCTGAACATGGCCAACCAAAACAGTGCCCTTGTTGCACCCTGCGGCAGTGCTTGGTGGGAGGCCATCAAGCGCAACAGCCTCCTCGAGCTTTATGACGTCGATCAAAGCCACCCTAACTATGCCGGCAGCTACCTCAATGGTTGCGTATTCTATGCAACCATGTACCGAGAAAGTCCTGTGGGCCTCAATTTCTATGGTCTCCTCGACACCGCGACAGCTCAGTTTTTGCAGCATGTGGCACACGATGTCGTCTTCGACAGCCTCACCCTCTGGCGCGTCGGGCTCGACGACGTCACGGCCAATTGGACATGGGTGAGCGATTTTCAAGGAAACACCAACTTTGCCAACTCCTCCACCAATGCCACGAGCTACCACTGGGATTTTGGAGATGGCAGCGTGGACTCAGTCGCTCAGCCTTTGCACCAATATAATGCAGCGGGCCTCTATCCCGTCACCCTCATTGCCACCGATGGCTGCATGACCGACACGCTCACCGACACGATCGAGATCATTTTGGTAGGCAGCCCCGAGCCGTTGGCCAGCAGCTTTTGCATTGCCCCCAATCCCAGCGCAGGACTTTTTACCGCCTCGGGTACTGGCATCGCAAACGCGACCTTGCAAGTCTGGGATTTGCAGGGCAGACTCCTGCACCAAGTCCTTGCACAGGATGGCGACGCGCGTATGCAACTCGATCTGCGCCATCTGCCCAAGGGCGTCTATCTGCTACGCATGCTAGGCGGCCCAGCAATCAGGGTACTTCTACAATAGGGAATGAAATTTCCATCACGGTTTGCAGTTTTCGTCTCGGCGATGGATATTGTGAGCCGTTCACTGATATTTCACGATGGCACAACCCCCCAACACCCCCGCCGAGAGATACCTCGCGCACTTGTATGAGATCTTTCAGGTGGAGCCTGAATTTTTCCAGATGGAGCAGCTTGATCCAGCGCTTCCTGCCGTCACTGCCTTGATCTACAAAGACGTGCCCGAACCTGGTTTCATGACAGGGATCACCTACGGCTTGTCTTTGGTGGATCATCCCGATTGGAAATTGAGTCGGCCAGAGCTCTGTATCACCGTCGAGTCGGGCGAGACCGCCTGGGCCAATGTGGCTGCTTTTGTCGCCAATGGCCTGCGTGGCAACTGCCCATTCACCTACGGCTCCACGATCAATTTCCATGAGCCCATCCATGAACAGAGCGCCATGTCGGCCTTTTTTGTGTTCGCGCCCAGCATCTTGGAGCGCAAAGACTACGCCGAGATCGAGATCGGCACTGACTACAAGGTCTCGATCAATGGACTCTATCCAATCCATGAATCCGAAATCGACATGATTGCAAGCATGGGCCTCAAAGACTTCTGGCACCATGATGATTTTGACCCCTTTGATGTGCGGCGCAAAGAGATCAATGGCTGAGTCGTTGGCGATATTGATTGATTGAGCGATGTTGCGATCGTAATTTCCATCCATCAGGCCATACCTGCAACGGTCGTATTAGATGAATGACTGATGCCCACCGCAGCACGATCCTCCTTACCTTGTTTTGAAATTTACCCCGACGCACGCATGTCCATCACCTACAGCCGTCTATTGCCCGCCGACATTTCCCAGTACCGCCGCGTGCGATTGGAATGCCTCCGAGAATTTCCCCGCAACTTTGGTGCGACATATGAGGAGCAGCGGGCAGTGCCCAAGATGTGGATGGAAACGCAAATAGAAGCCCAGACGACCGAGGCATTTAGTGTCGGCGCATTTGATGACCAAGCCTTGATCGGCATTTGTGGCATCCATCGAGACGGTGCGCATCGCCGCCGCCATATCGCCACCGTGATTCAAATGTATGTACAGGCACAGTACAGTGGCCGCAAGATCGGGCTTGGACTCCTCCAGCATACAATCGCCGAGGCCTGGAAGATCGCCGAGCTGGAACATTTGGTGCTTGAAGTCGTCACCAGCAGCCAAAATGCGATCCACATATATGGCCAGGCAGGCTTTGAGCAAAATGGGTTTCACAAAGATTTTTTGAAATATGACAAGGGTTATGAGGATGCCCTGCTCATGGTTTTGTTTCGGGGAAAGGTGTGATGAACAAAATGCCTCTCGGCAGATTGCTTGCGCCAAAGAAGACTTCTGCCCGCGCCTGATTCCTAGGCCAATCGAGACCTGCCTCTCTCATTGCACTCAAAAATCCCGATCACCCACATGCGAGAGCAAGGCGGCGGCACCATCGTGCAAATCGCATCCATGGGCGGGCGCCTTACATTTCCATTGTTCAGCATCTACCACGGCACCAAGTGGGCCGTCGAGGGCTTCAGCGAATCCTTGATGTATGAATTGGAACCCTTCAACATCCGCATGAAGATCATTGAACCTGGCCCGATCAAAACAGAATTCTACGGCAGCAGCCGTGAATTTGTAAAGGCCACTCCTACCCAAGCCTACGATGCCTTCATCGCCAATGCCGAGAAAGTCGCCCTGGAAAGCGGGAAAAAAGGTGTCGGGCCAGGGAAAGTCGCGCGCACGATCTTCAAAGCCGCTACCAGCAACAACCGTCGCCTCAGCTACAGCGTTGGCCAGCCATGCCCCTTGCTCCTGTGGTTGCGTAAGCGCTTGCCCGAAAGTTGGTTTTATGGCATCGTGCGGATGAGCTACAAGCTTTGAAGCCTTGTTTGGCCATACAGCCTCAAAATGCCCTCCGTCATTGTTCTGTTGGGACAGAATTATTGGCGGTGGGCTTTTTTTAGCCCATTAGAGAGGAGCTGCCATCTCATGGATCCAGGCTCCCCGAAACCGCGCTAGCCAAAACATGGAAATCGCCAACCAAACCCCACCGACCGCCAAGGGCAACCAATAGACTGGACTTGCCCACATCAGCGCAGCTGTAGCTGCAATCATCAAGATGAGCCGCACAGCTTCCACCGGGGGAGCCCAAGACTTGCGCGCGAGCAAGCCACCCATATTGGTGACGCACAGCAGCACCAGTGCCGCCAAGCCCATCATCCACGCCCATTCTTCCCATCCGTCAAACGCACTCCGCAACTGACCCGACAAGGCCAAAAAGGAAGATGCGCCTAGCAGTATGACCACATACTGGGCGAAGACATAGCTGCCCAATCCATCGGGCAGACGAATGTCGTATTTCTTGAAGACCTGTGCGGTCACAGGTTGCGGCGTCTGCGGCCCACCTAGGTACATCGGTCGCCAACCGGGCCCTTTGACCAACACCAGCAGCATATCCCATGGATTGCGGCAACGCACGATGAGCTGAGTGATATCGACAAAGTAATCCAAGTTGGCCCAGATGGGATTCCAGCTGTTGAGCGGCTTGGTCACGCCATAGACCACCTCTTGCTCCTCTACCTGAAATGTCCCAAACAGCCGATCAAAAATGATGAGCGTGCCACCATGGTTTTTGTCGATGTACTGCGGATTGATGCCATGGTGCACGCGGTGATGGGACGGCGTGTTGAAAAGGAATTCAATCGGCCACCACATCTTGTCGATGAGGCGGGTATGGATCCAAAATTGGTACAAGGTCTGAAATTGGGCGACGACTAAAAATACGACGGGGTCGAAGCCTAGCCAAGCCAGCGGTAGATAAAACACCCATGATGTGAATGCTTGAAACGATCCTTGCCGCAAGGCTACTGAGAGGTTGTATTCCTCGCTCTGGTGATGCACGATATGCCCTCCCCACATGAAACTGATCTCGTGGGCATAGCGGTGAAACCAATAATAGAAAAAATCCACCCCGACAAAGCAGACCACCCAGACCCACCATCGGTCGGCACCAAGATCCAGCAAGCGGTAGTGCTCATAGAGGTAAAGGTAGCCCAACAGCAAAATCCCCTTCATCAAGACACCCACAACTTGCTGCGCAACGCCGCAAGACAGATTGGCGATCGCATCGTTGAGGCGATAGACCTCGCGCTTCATGAGGCGGGCGACCAGCAATTCCACCCCGATCAAGAGAAAGAAGACGGGGATCGCATAGAGTATATAGGGCGTGACCTTGGGCATGAGGTGAAGATACGGAATATCGCCTTCGTCTCAAATTTGAAAAGCACTGATTTTGCATGTCTTTGCGTGCCCCCCTTGTCCGTCTCCATACTCTCCTCTATCTTTGCACAATGCGCCTCTTGAAGCCCATTGTTTCGTTGTACATGGCCCTGCTGATCGGCATTACCTCTATGGGTATTGCCGTGTCTGCACATGCATGCGCAGCATCCGGGTTTTCGGAGACCAGCTTGGGCCACCTCAAAGCCTGCTGTAAGCTGGCAGATGGGCATGGCTTCCGTGCTGAGCCTTGCTGCAAAGTACGGGTACAGCATGTGAAGCTCGCAACCGTGCGCACAGCAGCGGCAGCCCAAAACCTGCAACCTTTTGCGCCCATCCCACCTATCTGGATAGCCAAGCAAGCCCAGCTACATGCATGCTGGCTGGCGCAACACCACCCAAAACTTCCTCCAGAATCGCCACCCATCCTGCCCAGCAGCGATGCGCTGACCCTTCATTGCACTTTGCTCATTTAAGCCTATTGATGTTTCGATCGGCTCTGCGACACGTTTGTTGCAGAGATTTTTCGTAGCTTCAATTCAGGATCATTATGAGAATTGCATTCCTCACACTCTGTATTTTGATTGGCATGTCACACTGGACTTGGTCGCAGACCGAGATCAGAGGCAAGGTCTTTGAGCACAATGCCGAAGGCAATGAGGTAGAACTAGAAGGTGCAACAGTCATCCTCCTGCACCTTAAAAAGGGCATGTTTACCAAAACAGACGGCACATTTAAGCTCCCTTGGTCTGCGGGCGACACTTTGATCATCCGCCACATCAGCTATGAAGACGATACCCTGGCGATCGTCGATGGCCAAGAATATTACCGTACCGTCCTTCAAACGCCGATCACGCAAGCCACGGTCGAGATTCGTGCACGCATCCCAGCGAGCAGCTATTCCCTGATCGAGACCCAGCAAGTGCAGCTCATCACCCGCGCAGAGCTGGGCAAGTCTGCCTGCTGCAACCTCGGCGAGAGCTTCCAAGCCAATGGCTCGGTCGATGTCACCGCGACCGACGCGGCCACGGGTTCCCGAGAGATTCGCTTGCTCGGCTTGGCTGGCCGATATTCACAGCTCCTCACCGAGAAAAAACCCATGACGCGCGGCCTCGGCAGCATCTATGGCCTCAACTACATCCCTGGCGACTGGATTGAAAGCATCCAAATTGCAAAAGGCAGTGGCTCGGTCGTCGATGGCTATGAGTCGATGACGGGCCAGATCAATGTCGAGTTGCGCAAACCCAGTTGCGAGGCGCCGCCGCTCCATGTAAACCTTTACCAAAACAGCCAAGGCCGCACCGAGGCCAATGTGATCGTCGCCAAGCAATTTACCGAGCGCGTGGGCACCATGCTGCTCACGCATGGCAACCTGAACCAAGGGCACCGCGACCCAGACGGCGACCACTTCCTCAACAATCCCTTGGGCAAAGCCGTCATTCTCCAAAACCGCTGGCATATCCAAGCCACCGACCATTTGGAGCTGCAAGCCGGCATCCAATACCTCAATGAGGACCGCCAAGGCGGGCAAGCCCATTTTGATCCCAAAACGGATCGTGGCAGCAGCAATGTCTATGGCCTCGGGGTCAAAACGCAGCAATATTCCGCCTTTACCAAGACCGGATTCACCTTCAAAAACCGGGCATTTCGCTCGGGAGGCTTGATCCTTTCAGGGTTCAGGCACGACATGGACAGCTATTTTGGCCGCACGAATTACAAGGGCGTGCAGGACAATTTCCGGGCCTCATTTACCTTCCAAGATTATATCAAGGATACGCGCCACACGTTTCGCACAGGTGCCTCATGGCTCGTCGATCGATTTGACGAGCAGCTCGATGACAGCAGCTTTGTGCGCAAGGAGTCTGTCCCAGGTGTCTTTGGAGAATATACATGGAAGCCCAAGGACAAATTCTCCTTGGTCGGCGGCCTGCGAGTCGATCAGCACAACCTCTTTGGCACGCTCCTCACGCCGCGCATGCACGTGCGCTACAACCCTTGGGAGAAGACAAGCCTCCGCTTGTCGGCTGGCAAAGGTTACCGCACCGCCAATCCCATCGCTGAAAACATCGCCGTCTTGGCGAGTGCAAGGCGCATTGTTGCTGCCCAAACCTCTCTGCAAGAGAAGGCTTGGACTTTCGGGGTGGGTCTCGTGCAGCAATTTAAGTTCCAGGGACGCGAGGGCAGCATGGTCATCGATGCCTACCGCACGCAATTCATGAGCCGCCTCGTCCCCGATGTCGAAGATCCACGCAGCATACAATTCTACAATGTCCAAAACGGGTCATGGAGCAATGTCGTCCAGTTCGAACTCAATGTCGAGGTATTGCCACGCCTAGACCTGCGCATCTCTTGGCGCAGCCAAGACGTGCGTGCGACCTATGGCGGCGTGGTCAAACAGATGCCATTGACCCCAAGCCACCAGGGCTTGATCAATTTCGGCTGGAAAAACAAAACGGAGCGTTGGTTGGCCGACCTCACCTTTGCCTATACGGGCAGTCAGCGGCTGCCCTCGACCAGCGACAATCCCGCCCACTACCAGGCGGGCGAGCGCGCTCCCGCTTACCCCCGACTCAATGCCCAGGTCACCCGCAAGCTCGGCAAGACCTTCGAGATCTACCTCGGCGGTGAGAACCTCACCAACTATCGCCAACCCAATCCCGTAGTCGGGGCACACGATCCATTTGGCCCCTATTTTGATGCCTCCATTGCTTGGGGACCCCTCATGGGCGCCATGGGCTATATGGGCCTGCGATTTGATGTCGGGAAATAAATCCCCCTCAGAATACTGACTTTGATTTGCTTTTGCTCCGCGCCTTGCTGGGAGCCGTAAACACAAAAAATGATTCCACGATGAAAACGTTCAACTTGAAATATTTGTTCCAAATCCTAGCCTTGGTGATACTGACCTTGGGTTCAGCGCAGGCACAAAAACCTGCAAAGCCACCCAAGACGGCGACCGTCGCCATCCAAACCAGCGCCAATTGCGATCAATGCAAATCGACCATCGAGACGGCATTGGCCAAGGTCAAAGGCGTCCAAAAATCGACGCTCGATGTCACGACCCATGTCGCGACGGTATCCTATTCCCCCAAGAAACTGGATGCGGCAGCCATTCGCAAGGCGATCACGATGGCAGGCTATGATGCCGACGAGCTCAAGGCCAATCAAGAAGCGCATGACAATCTCCCCGCATGCTGCCGAAAAGGCGGCCATGATTGAGCGCAAGAAACAGCGATCGCGCAATCGATTCTGCAGAGCGTGCCTGGGCAGAAAAAGCTGTCATCAATCGGCAGGTGCCGACTCCGTCCTAGCCTTCCATTTGGTGAAGAGATAGGCTTGCAGGCTATGCGCCAGCAACAAAAGGGTGTGCACACCCAAGATTCCCAAGACGATGCGATTGCCCTTTGGGACTTGGAAATAATTCAGCAAAAGTAACGCTGCGCAGCCCTCCAAGCCGATCAAAACAAAGTGCCAAAAGAAGGTGTCAAAACCTTTTTGGCTCTTGGCGCGGGTCAAGAGTTGGAACGAAACGATCCAAAGCAATGCAGGAAATAGCAGGTACAGCAGCATACGACGCGATAATGGTTCTTATGCTACGAAGGAAGGCAGGTTTCCATGAAGGGCAATGGAAAAAACCGGCAAAAGGTAACGTAAGTCAGCGCCTAGCTAGATGGAGCATGCGGTCGATCTTGTGACGGGTGATGTCATAGATCGCCGTCGCTGGCTTGAAAACCTCCGTGGACCCTGGCTGAGGCAGGCCACCCGTTTCTTCAAATGCATGGGCCGCATGGACGATCGCCGTGGAGATCAAGAGGAAGTGTTTCTTGGATTCAAAGCCGCCTACGACATCCTTGTTGAGCAGCCGTTTCCAATTCTCTGCAATCTCGTAGCCCAGGTCGGTCGAGGGCTTGGGGAAAAAATGATAATAAAGCCAAACCTCGAAGCAAGGGTTGCTTTGCGCCACATGCCAGCCAGATTCCATTTGGCAGGCCTCCCGCAAAACCTTGATTTTCTCTCCCCATTGATCGGTGTCGATGATGAACCATAGCGCATCGCCTTCACGCATTGCGAATTGAGCAGTGGGAAACCCATCTGATCGCTGAAAAAGCCCCGTAGGCGAATTGTCATCTCCGTTTTCGGGGACGATCAGTTCAATATGTATCCGTGAATTGAAACCTTTGAACATGGCGAAGTAGTCATGCTCTCTCACGTTTCCTTCGCATACCAAAAAGAGCTGCTTGGCATCCTTTGCTGGTGCTTTTTTTTGAAAGGAATTATACCTGAGCAGCATGACCTTGCCAATTGAAGTCTCGGAAATCTCCTAGAAATGGCACTGAGCCATATCTCCCTTGAAGGTATCCCTTGCGGATATCGATGGTATTGTGCTCCTTGTAATCGCTGAGCGGATACAGCTCTGTATATCCACGCTCATCCTTTTCTGCAAACCAAATCTCATCTTGCCTGAGGATTCCCTGATCAAGCAGGCCAGATTCATGTGTCGTGAACACGAGCTGTCCTTGCGAAGATTTGTCCATTGAAAATTTTGTTACGATTTCCTTGATCATATTCGGGTGCAAGCTGCGCTCGATTTCATCGATCACGATGACCTTGCGATTCCAAATCAGATCTGCAAGGAGTGGTATGAAATCGAGCAAGCGGTTGGTGCCGTCTGACTCTTCACCCAATTCAAAAAATTGGTCCTCCTCTTGATTTGCGGCATGACGCAGCTTGACTTGCTTAGAGACGATATGATCGCCTTCACGCTTCAGCACGACGTATCCAGATTCCCTGGAAAGTGTGGCGATCATCTTTTTGGGCGAGTCTTCGATTTCTTGCGCCAGCTCCTCAAATACGCGGCTGTTTGTCGGGTCTTCTTTCACGGCCTGCTTTTCGATGTGAATCCCCGTGACTCCCAAGTCAAATGACTTCAGGATTCCCTCGGCATACTTCTTGAAACCAGGATTCTCATCGATGAGTTGCGCAAGCGCAGTAGGCTTCATTTCGGGCGTGATGACAAAGAGTGACTTCTCAAACCAATTGACGGCAGTCTGCACCTCTGGCAAGAACGCACTGTCCAGTTCCCCCAGCAGTTTCAAAATTGTCTGATTGGGTTTCATCAAGTTTTTCAGGATCACCTGTTTCAAAACTTTGCTTTCGGGATCGGCTTCAAATTTCTCTTTGAACCTCAGGGATGGCTTTCCGTCGGTATCGCTTTTCCGTTCAAAGATCAATAGATCTTCCTTTTTTCCTAGCCCCGACTGGTAGAGTTCCTCGCAGGTCACGACTGAGTCGGTGATTTCAAGGCCATAGTACAATGGAATTCCAGCTTCTATGAATTGAACTGCGAGTAGTTGTCGCGGATGGAGTTGTGCATTCCTGAGCCTGAATCTTTGCTTTTCCATTTTGTGGGGGATGGTCTTCCCCACGACTATTTCTTGCAGCAAAGCGATGGCTTTCACGAGATTTGATTTACCAGCTCCATTGGAGCCGTAGATGGCGCCCATCTTTACCAAGTCCAAGCCACCGACGTTGTATTTGTGGTGCTCCAATGTACGCAAGCGGGGCTGAGGAAGCATATTGAACTCCCGCTCTTCCCCAAACGAATAAACATTGTCAACAACGAACCTGACTAGCATACCGTGAATATTTCACACAAAGTTACTCATGTTTTCCAAGTTTAGTACACATCAACCAAAATATACCGCCTATCCGTGAAAATATTACAATCGCGCCATGAAACATCGCACGTACACGCTACCCTCACACTGCGTAGTCATCCCTCCTTCTTCATATCCTTCAACAAGGCCATGCTCATCCCGCCGATGACCACGACGACGAGTCCGATGCCGACCCAGAGAAACCAAGGCTGCTTGTAGATCGGCTCATCGATCGTTGCTACAGTTCCCGCTGGCGCGGCGGCCGTGTCGTTTTCGGTGGTGGGCAGGCTCAGGGCCACAGGTCTTGACAAGTCGATCATGGCTCCGATACTGGCCTCTGCACGCTGCTTTGGCAGGTCGGCTCGGAAATAGCTCAAATCGTACTCGGGCGCTCGCAGTTCTTCTGGCCCGAGCAGCAGGCGGTAGCGCTCTGCTGCATTGAGTTTAGCGGTGAGGGTGAGCTTGCGCTGCCGCGCTTGCACACCCGCGATGCGGACGGGTTTGTCGTCTTTGTTTTCAATGACGAGCCGCCAGTCTGTCGCCCGCACCTGCTCCAATTCGACGACATTGAGGACCTTGGAGCTGAGCTGGAATTCTTGCTCGGCTTCATAGGTCCCGCTGGCATTTTTACGCTGCAGCGTCGCTTGCCGCAAGTATAGCTCGGGGCCATCGACCTCGAGCAGCACCTCGTCAAAGTAGTGGGACGCATCAAAATGCAGGTCCACCACGCTGCGGCTGCCCTCCTCCCGCTGCGTGACCTTGGGGTCGGGGATCGCCTGCGCATTGCCCGTTTTCTCAGCGCTGGTGTAATACCCTGCGCCCATGATCTGGATCGGCTCCCGCCAATAATGCCTGATTTCGACCTTGAAATATTTGTAATCACTGCGCGGGAAGTGAATCGTGAGCAGATTCCAAGTTGATTGCGGATCGTAGTTGGCGTCATAGCCATAGTCTTCCTTGATGATATACCACCGATTCATATCGTCGCTGCCGCTGAGCCAGAAGTCTTGGTGCACATCAGCATTGCGAATCTTGAGCGCAATGCGATCCAGCGCCAAGCCCTTGGGATTTTGAAAAAATGAGCGGCTGTACCAGCGTTCCCAGTAGTCGTCCTCATAGCGTTGCATCCACTGGATGCTGGTTTCTTCGGCCTTGAGGGGTTGCGATTGGAGGATGTAAGGCACCTCATGGGCGGCGCTGTCGAGCAACCGCATATTGCCATGGTCGCGCGCCAAGCGTGCGGTCACCTGCGCGGGCAGCATTACATCTTGGTAGCCATTGGTCTTGGGGGTGACAGGCGCCTCGTAGCGCCAGTCTTGCGCGAATATGAGCGCTGGCCACATAGCGAGCGAGAGGAGGAGAATTGCTTTCATGTGAATGAACATTGAATGAAGCAGAATAAACGATGCCAAAGGGAAATGTAGGAAAATGCCAGCGCCGCCCAATTAGGGCAGCGCTGGCAATCAGGTCTAGCCCTCTTGTTCTTGGTCTGCCGCAGACTCCTCCTTGTCGGTGAGCAGCTTGCGCAGACGCTGGTACATGAACGAGATCACGAGTAGCAGCACTCCCAGCGAGACAAAGGCTGCGATTTTGCCACCCGCAGACACGTCGCGGATGTCGAAGAGGAACAGTTTAAGCAAAATGAGCAGGAACAAGGCCAGGCCTCCGATGCGCAGTGCGAGCAGCTTTTCGCGCATCCCCAACGCAATCATCCCAAAGCCCATGAAACCCCACAAGATCGGGTAGCCGACCTTGCGGCTGATACCCGTGCGCATCCCCATCATGCCCAGCACATGCTCCAGCTCCAGGCTCATCAAGATGATCGCCAGGATCGAGAAGGCCCAGATCAAGAGCTTGCCCATGTCGCCATGCAGGTTCACGCGGCTCCGCAGGTTCCAGAAGCACAATCCGCCCAGACCCAGCATCCCCGCAAAGCTCAGCAGGTGCCAAGGAAACCCCGCCCCCGAGATCGAATCTGACGTGTACCAGCCGCGCATGTCCATGAGCAGCGTCGGCTGCAAAATCGCCCAGATGACCATCGTCAAGATGCCCAAGGCAGTCAAAGTATTTGCAAAGGCAGTTTGCTTGCCGCGCATTGCCCACAGCAGCATCGCCGAGAAATACAAAGCTGTGAAGGCACCCAAGCCGATCGCCGTTGCGCCCAGGCTGCTTTTGCTAAGCCAATGCACCAACTCAAAGACAATTCCGAGATAAAA
This sequence comes from Bacteroidota bacterium, assembly GCA_031415375.1. Classification (GTDB taxonomy): domain Bacteria; phylum Bacteroidota; class Bacteroidia; order J057; family JADKCL01; genus JADKCL01. Next base: position 22,308 of record JANORP010000327.1, read on the forward strand.
CAATGGAAGGGAAACAAATTGATAAAGGCTGGCCAAAGAGGGATCATCAGCATTGGTGCCCCGCTTCCGCAGAAAGTGCAAGCCCACCATGCCGCTCGCGACGAGCATCGAGGTGAGGCAGGCACCATTCAGCAAAAAGGGCATTTGTGGCGCGTAGGAGGCCCCATAGGCCACGTTCCAATGCCAGATCAACATCACCACCGCCAGCGCGCTCACAAGAATCGAGCCTGTGCGCAGCAGCGCCACACCCGTGCGCTGCCCCATGTACAACACAAGCAGCGCCTCAGCAATCCAAAACAGCGTGATGTAATTGCCTTCCAGCTGGATCGGAATCGCCAGCGTCACAAAGGTGAGCACGAGGCCGATGAGCATGGTCTGCACATGGTCATTGGCCTTGAGCAGCTTGCGCAGGGGCAAGATGAAAGCGAAGTGAAACACTGCGATGCCCGCCGTAAAGATTCCCATGTAAAGGCCGCCAGCTATCTTCTGGATCATGAGCATGGAAATGCAATAAAAAAACACCGAATTGCTCAGCAACGAGATGTAGGTGAATGTATCGGCCACCTCTTGTTTGCGCACACGGTAGGCGAGGGTCGTCAAGAAAAAGGTTACAAAATACAAAGTCGCAAAGACCAGTCCCCCAGACGGCACAAGACCATCGTGGGTCGTGTATTCGCGCATCACCCAGCCGCCAAAGAGCAGCAAGGTCATGGCATAACCGAGCATGCGCACCAAGCGCCAGTCACGGAACCAGGCCAAGACCAGCATGCCGACATTGACCACGAGGATGTAGCTGAAGAGCACGACATAGTTGCCGCTGCCATTGGAGACCATGAAAGGGGTCGCAAAGGAGCCTAGCAAGGCGAGCACGGCGATTTCCTGTCGGTTGTAAGCCAATGAGAAGAAGACCGTGGCCGCCGTGATGCCACACATCAGGGCAAATGAGGCCGCCTGCCCCAGCAAGTGGTATTGGTGGTAGGCAATGGCGACCGAGAAGTAAAGCACGGCGATACCGCCGCCCAGCAAGACCGAGGAAAATGCCTTGTAGGTCTTGCGCAGGTAGTGCGCGACGCCCATCAAGATCGAGCCGCAGACAAGGCCGATCATCACACGGCCCACTGAGCCGATCCAGTCTTGGTCGATGGCATACTTTACAAAAATGCCAATGCCGATCACCAAGATGCCAATGCCGATCTTGCCGAGCAGATTGCCACCGATGAAGTCTTCAAGACCTTCCTTGGATTTGGCGGGCGTGGGTGGAGTGGCTTTTGTTTTGGGGGCAGCTGCGGGAGCGGCGGCTGTGGACGCTTGGCTGGTCGTCTGCGTTTCAATCGTCCCTGCCGTGATCACGGGCGCGGTCGGTTCCGTGACCAGCGATTCCGCAAGTGTGGCAGGCTCGACTTGGGGAATGGACGTCGTGGAGAGTTCGATGACCGGCACCTCGGCTGCCACGCTAGGCGGCAGCGCAATCGGGGCATCGAGGCTAGTCCCTGGCTTGCGCTGCCGCAAGGCTGCAAGTTGGGTTTCGAGGCTCAGGATTTGTGCCGTCTTCAACTGGAGCTCCGCCGATGACGCATCGCGACTTTTCAGTAGCTCAGGCAAAGATTTTGCGACCAGTTCCTTGAGACGATTGCATTCGAAGTTGCACTCACGCAGCCTTTTTTGCACCTCATCGATTTGGGCATTAAAAGTAATTTCAAGATCCATAAGCATAGATGATGGATGAACGCGGCCAGATAGCCTTGGAAGTGTTTTACTGCAAGGCTTGATGAAAAAGTTTCCGTTTCACTTTTTTGGACTGACAATCAGTAAGTTAAATATTTTTTGCATCTCTCGTAACAACACCTCCGTAAGGCTGCGCAACCTACTGATAATCAGTTATTTTCAGAATGTGGCGAATGCTCGTTAGTTTGACATTTGAAATAAACGGTGGTGCAATCAAGCGATTCCACCCACCAAAATGGCCCACAGATGCTCAATATAGCCAACTTGCCGCAGCAGAAAATAGACGCCTACAGCATCAGATTTTGCGCTTATCAACCAACCGAAAGCTGGCGGAACCCCAAGAGGTGCCGCCAGCTTTCGCCAATTTCAAAGTATCAATTCTTCACCACCCGCACGCGATCGCGCCCATCGACCACGGCCACATACATGCCCGCAGGCAGGGCGCCGCAGGCGAAAGAATCGTCACCATGTAAGGTGGCTTGTAGGCAAGATTGCCCACACATATTATAGAGTGCAACTTCGTGGGATTTGCCATCGGCAAATTGGAAGTGCAGGATGTCCCGAAATGGATTGGGATATGCAAGGGCAGCCTGTGCATCGCTTGGCGCATGTGCCGACACGGGCGCCATGCCGCAATTCCATTGGCTGTACAAGCCACTGTTGCCGCCCCAAGACATAAAGGCGCGATGCTTGTCGGTCGTAGTCGCCCACTCAATCATGGCAGGGTCGATATTGTGCACGGAGTCCATGAGCGCAGCCATCTTCGCAAAGAGCATTGGACCAAACTGGCTTTGGTTTGCCGTGACAGCGTAACAATAGAAATTGCTGCTCGGCCAGCGCCCAGTTTGGATGCTGTCGATGGCACCTTTGATCTGAGCGATCACCAGCTGCACGTCCTCGATGGAATCAAGCCCTTGGACAGGTTGGCAACCATTGCCTTGGTACCAGAGCCTGCCATTGGGGTTGTGTTGGTAGAAATTGTTGACGGTATCAGGTTTCCAGATACCATAGTCATTGAGATCGTTGGTGTGCGGCAACAGGCTGCCAGCTCCCCAGATCACATCTGCTTTCCAGCTTACATCATAGACATTGCCCTTGATCGTATCCTCATATTGGTACCAATCGGGCTGCGTGGCAGTCGTGCTGGCATAGATGAATCCACTCAGGTTGTGGCTAGGCCGCGCCCCACAGGAGTCAAGCAAATAATATAGATCGGCGACATTGCTGCCAGACAGATTTTTGTTGCGTGGGTCGATCTCTATATGGCCCGCATAGGGCGATGCCGTGACGAGGGTCTCCAAAATATCGTTGCTGTTGGTGCCGCCATTTTGGATCGTGAGAGCCCCTTGCACAAAACCATCGCAGGTCCCCAGATTCCACTTGGCACCATTGGCCACTACGAGATCGGCAAATTGCAGCACCAGGCCCTTGCTCCGGTCAAAGTTCACTTGGTTTTGGAGCTGATCACCCGGCTCGTTGTGTGTGACGATGTTGATGTAGAGCTTGGGCCGTTGGGCGAAGGCAACAGTCGCCATGAGGCTGAGAAAAATGATGTAGAGCGATCTCGTTTTCATGTGGTTTTTCATAGGATAAGACGGATTTCAAGGATGTTGAATCAAGGTCTCCACGACATCACAGGTTGAACGGACGGGAAATGCCCGAGCTGAGCACCGGCATTTCCCGGTTCACATAACAGACAGAGGAAACCTCGCAAGGTTTAATCTTGGACGCCATATCAATGAATGATGAACGTTGTTGACTTGATTTCTGAAAGGAAGGTACAAAATTTATCGGAACGATCGTCGTTGTTGCACGCAACGAGCGTGAGACTAGCTAGGCAAACACAGTCATGAAATTGACCTTGCAGCCACGAGAAACCATTTTGAGGCTGAGCAGTTAATGCTCCATGGAAACTCCCAAAATCGGACTCGTGACCGGCGGCAGCCGGGGCCTAGGCAGAGACATGGCACTCTCATTGGCTCGGAAGGGCTCAGATGTGATCATCACCTACTTCAGCCAAAAAGATGAGGCAGACCAAGTCGTCGCCCAGATCACGGCTATGGGGCGCAAAGCGATGGCCCTGCGACTCGACGTAGGCGATATCGCTGCACTCGACCATTTTGTGAACGAACTACAGGCCAGCCTGCAAGCCCACTGGGGAAGCGATCGCTTTGACTTCCTCATCCACAATGCTGGCATGGGCGCGACCGTACCTTTTGCGCAGGTGACTGAGGAAATGTTTGACCGCTTCAACGATGTACATTTCAAGGGCGTGTATTTCCTCACCCAAAAGACATTGCACATGATCCAAGATGGTGGCCGCATCGTGACAATCTCGTCGGGCACCACCCGCTTTGGCGTGCCGGGCTACTCTGTCTATGCCTCCATGAAAGCGGCGATCGAAACCTTCACGCGCTACCTCGCCAAGGAAGTCGGCGCGCGTGGCATCACCGCCAATGTCGTCGCCCCAGGCCCCATCGAAACCGACTTCAACGAAGCTGCCATCCGCAACAATCCGCAGATGAAAGGCTACCTCGCAAGCAATACTGCGCTGGGACGCGTAGGCGTAGCCGAAGACATCGGAGGCGTGGTGGCATTCCTCTGCAGCGACGACGCACGCTGGGTCAATGGGCAGCGCATCGAGGTGAGCGGCGGCATCAATTTGTAAGGAGCAACTTAAGAGGTGATCACGCCTTCCCATTCAATTGGGTGGTCGGACGCAGCTTTTCTTTTGAGGAACCTCATTGCCGAAACCGATCCCGTAGGTTCATCATGGGTCGCTCCCAGCCGTAATAGAGCGCAGTGGATACCAGCAGCACCACTGCAAAGTAGCCTCCAAAAGTGAGCCAAGCGCCCAACGCAGACGTGGGAATGGCCCATTTCTGAATTACCTCTGAGACGAGCGCTAAATGGATCAAGTACATGCTATAGGACACCAAGCTGATGTGGCGTATCGGCCAATGAAGCCACTTTGGGGCGGCCCTTACCTGCGATAGCAGCGGCAGCCAGCAGGCATAGGCCACTGAACTGAGGCTAAAAACCCAAATCTGCCTGTATTCAGACGCCACGGATTGTTTGTAATAGCTGAGGAAAAGAAACAAACCAAAGCCGAATAGAAATACTGGCCACCGCAGTTTGCGCCAACCTGTCGGCGCAAATCGTGCGATACAGACCATCAACAGTCCGTAGGCGATACTGTCCAGACGCAAGGCCACCACCTTGCGCACGCCCGTGTCCCAGCGGTAATAATCCATCGTGGGATTGAAGTGCGCCACCCTCAGGAACAAAGGCACGAGCAAAAAGATAGACACAGCTACCACAAACAGCCATTTGCGTTTCTGAGGATCGCGTGACAGCATTGACAGGCCGAGGATCAAGATCGGAAACAGCAAATAAAACCATTCTTCGACAGCAAGGCTCCACGACTCCCAAAAGAAGCCTTCAAAATACCAGTTCAAGTTTTGCAGGAAACAAAGAAATCTCCAACTGAAGAAGTCAAGGTTGCCCATGTTCCAACCCAGGTAGGCGAAGAGCACATTGGCACCCAGAATAAGGTAGTAGTTGGGGAGCGTGCGAAACCAACGCCGCTGCAAGAAATGCAAGAGTTGTTTGAGTCCCAATTTGCCGGGCACCACAAACTCGGAGATCAGGATGCCCCCAATCAGGTAGCCGGAAAGTACGAAAAACATATCGACCCCATCCCCAGTCGGAATCCAAGGAAATGCCGTGTGTGCCGCCCCCAAAATCGGGAGCCCATGACCGATCACCACGCTCATGATGGCAAGTGCGCGTAGCAGGTCGAGTCCAAATATGCGATCAGAATGAACTTTCATGGGTAAGCGATGTCGCCAACGGGTTGGAAATATCCGTCGCTTTTGGGGAATACCAGCAAAAAAGTTGAGTGTACCTTCAACGGGCGACTGCGCTATTTCTTCTTTTTGTACAAGCCATCAAACAAAACCGTCCAAGTCTTGCCCGCATCGGCCGACGACTCCCATAGTTGGCGCACGGTACCATCGGCATTGTTCCAAAATGTGAGTTTGGTGGGTTGCGGCTCGCCTTTGGCACCGTAGGTCGTGCCAGCCAGCGCCATTTTCCCTTCGGCATAGTTGCCGTAGAAATGTACGACACCGCCGCCATTATCGACCCAAGTCTGTTCCCACTTGCCCGTTTGGCTGTCATAGACGTTGAAGCTATGGCCTTTGCCGCCCTTGCTGCCGACCCAGTTTTCCATCAAGACGCAGCCGTCAAGGATGCGATCGACCCGGTTGGTGCCCGCAAAATTTTCGCCGACATACACCTCCCAATCTCCGATCCAAAAGTCAAATTGCCGGTACTCGGGTGCAGCGCATGGAGGTGCCTGCGGCTGTGGAGTCTGGGCCAATGCGGTGGCGGTGACCGTGCACGCAGCGAACATGAAGAGAAATACCAGTTTTTTCATCGGAATGAATTCAATGTGGAAGACGAGACAGATGCAAAACGCCGCAAAATCAAAGCTAGTGTATTCCTTACCGATCTGCCAAGCGCAACAATGAAAGGGTGCTCACTCCAAGCTCAGCAGCAAGCACTCGGCCGCTGCAGGATTGGTCGCGAGCGGCACGTTGTGTACATCGCAGATGCGCATGAGCATACTCACATCCACCTCATGCGGATGCTTGCCCAGGGGATCGCGAAAGAAAATGACCATTTGCACCAAGCCCTCTGCCACACGGCTGGCGATCTGTGCATCCCCGCCGAGTGGCCCGCTCAGCAATTTCTCAACGATAAATCCTGCGCGCTCGACGTGCATGCCCGTCGTGCCCGTGGCCACGAGCAAGATGTGGTTGCGGTGCAGCAGCTCGGCATGGTCTCTGATAAAGGCGACCATTTCGGCCTTTTTGCCGTCATGTGCGATCACGGCGATCGTGTAGTCGGCTTTTTTCTCCTCGCTATTCATGTTGCAAAGGTAGGAGGAATTGTGTCGGTTGCGCTTTTTACAATCTCTATCAATGAAGATGCGTGATGAGATCGATTTGTTGCCTATTTTGGGCCTATGATGCAAAATCAAGTTGCAAAGGTGGCGATTCCCCGCCGCAAAGGCCATTGGCTATTGGGCGATATGCGCGCACTCGTCCAAAACTCGCTAGGTTATATCATTGCGCAGCGACCACTGATGGGCGACATGTTTCTGGCCGATACCTTGATGCACAAGATCGTGTTTGCGGCGCACCCCGACGTGGCCAAGCACCTGCTGCTCGACAACCACAAAAATTATTACAAGAGCTTTGATTACGACATCTTGAAGCTGGTCTTGGGCGAAGGCTTGATCGGGTCAGACGGTGATTTTTGGCGGAAGCAACGGCGCCTCGCGCAGCCGGCATTTCACAAGAAACGCATCGAGGGCATGTTCAACGCAATGCGCGACGAAACGCTGAACATGTGCATCCGCTGGGAGTAATTTCGCGGGTCGGCGACGCCTTTTGACCTCAATACCGAGATGACAGCCGTCACCGTCAATATCGTGGCCAAAACGCTTTTTGGCACGCAGGTCGATGCCTCCATTGAATCGATCGGTCAGAGCATCAACCTGCTCAATACCTACATCTCCAACCGCATCAACAATCCGCTCATGGCTCCGGTTTGGGTCCCTACGCCGCGCAACCAGCAATTTCACCGCGACCGCAAGACCCTCGACGACATCATCTACAAGATCATCGCCGACCGACGGCTGCACCCCGAGGCCGACGACGACCTGCTCGCCATGCTCATGAATGCCCGCGACGAAGACACGGGCGAAGGCATGACCGACATGCAATTGCGCGACGAAATTCTCACGTTATTTCTGGCTGGCCACGAGACCTCTGCGACCTCGATTTCTTGGGTCTTGATCTTGCTCTCCCAGCATCCCGATGCGATGGCACGCGCCCAAGCCGAAGTCGCGCAGGCGCTGGGTGATCGCCTTCCCAACCTCGAGGATTTGGGTAAAATGCCCTACCTGCGCCGCGTGATCGACGAGGCCCTGCGCCTGTATCCGCCCGCATGGATCGTCGGGCGCAAAGCCTTGGAAGACGATACGGTATTTGGTTTTGCGGTGCCCAAAGGCTACAATGTCATCGTCTCGACCTACCTCATCCATCGCCATCCCGATTTCTGGGAAAATCCCGACGGCTTTGACCCCGACCGCTTCTTGCCCGAGCGGGCAAATCCCGATCAGCACAAATACGCCTATTTCCCCTTCGGTGGCGGGCCTAGGATGTGCATCGGCAACAGCTTCGCGCTCATGGAAATGGCGATCTTGCTGGCGATGATCCTACAACGCTTCACTCCCCGCGCGGGCAAGGATAGTTGGGAATTGAATCCGATGGTGACCTTGCGGCCCAAGGGGCCGGTGCCGTTTTTTGTGTGATGATTTCAGTTGGAGTTGGGTTGGATAACCTTTGACGCCGATCACCTGAGCGTCTATTTTTAGAATTCTTCAAATTGTTGGTGTTGCGAATGCAAGTATTCCTTGGAAAGCATCACTGCTACCCCACATACTTCCCAAACAGATCCCTCAACACAAACTCTGGATCAGCGCACAAGCCAGGATGCACCTTGGAGCATTGCAAGATGGTGCTCTTGGCGGCGGTGAGCCAACGAAAGCGCTCTGCCGTGTCGCGTTGCGCAAACTCTCCAGCGGCGGGGCCGCCTTGGCAGATCACATCCCAAGCACCCAAATATTGCGCGATTTCCGCGACATCGATGTCGGGAGAAAATGCCTGTAGCCGAGGCGCATCGATCTTGTAGCGCATCGCCAAGAATTTCGTGCGTTTGCAAAACACAATAACGCCCGTGTTCAGGAATTCGCCGCGCTCCACTTTGGGCACGATGCGGATGACCGCATATTCAAAGACGTGCTTTTCTGGCATCTTCGGCTTCGGTTACGAGTGCATCGAGATTGCGGAGCTTGGCTTCTAGGAAGCGCACATAAACGTCGCGTTGATCGGCGGGAGACACATCCAATCCATCGAAGTGCAAAAAATCATCTGGAATCGTAGCCACAATATTGCGCAACAATTCCAGGCTGATTTTTGCTTTGATTTCGGTCGCGACATCTGCAAGTTGGGTGGCGCGGTCGAGCAATACATTGTCCTTGATGGCAGGAAATGTCTTGCCGAGATGCGTCTCCCAATTTTCCCAATTGTGATGAAAATACAGGGCTGCTCCGTGGTCGATCAACCACAATTCTTTGTTCCAATTCAGGAGGTTGGGATTGCGGCGCGTGCGGTCGATGTTGGTGATCATGCTGTCGAGCAGTACCACCTTGGAGGCCGTGCTTGCATCGGCCATCGACACCTGTGGGTCGTAGGTGATCGAACCCGAGAGGTAGTGCAGCCCGAGGTTCAGCCCCACACTGAAGCGCAATAAATCTTGTATTTCCTCATCGGGCTCGGTCTTGCTGAAGCTGTCGTCGAGGTTCATCAGCACGAGTTCAGGCACCTTGAGGCCCATCGCCCGCGCGAGTTCGCCCCCGATCAATTCGGCGATCAAGGCGCGCTTGCCCTGCCCGGCACCTCTGAATTTCAAGACATACAGGAAGCCGTCGTCGGCCTCGACGATCGCCGGCAACGAGCCGCCCTCGCGCAGCGGGCGCACGTAGCGGGTGACATCGACCGTGCGGATATCGGGTGTGTGCATGGCGCGAAGTTACGAGGTTTTTGGGGAATGGGGGGTGTACCACAAATTCGTTACCTGTTCGTTGGCCCGGCCCACAACAAAGCTGTGGGCCGACGAACGCGCATTTTGATTATGGATTCGGCGTCGCCGAATCATCGCTTGGCGACCAATATCGTTCGTCGGCCCTCAAACTTGGCTTTGGGGCTGCGCCCGCCTGTGGAGGGAGGGCCAACGAACAACGTGATTCCTGCGCCTGCTCCCGCTCTCTGAGCGGGCTCGGCCCCCCAATCATGCACAACGGTCAAGGCCTCCCTGCTTTTCGCCAATGGCAGGAAAAATTCATCCCCTGCCTACTTTTCAGCTTGTTTCGGATACTCTCGCCAAGTATAGCTTTTCTGAACGATCTTCCACGCGCCTTCATATTTCAGGAGCAGGAAATAGTCGGTAAAGATCCGCCAATTTGGAATGACGATTTCTGCCTTGGCGATCGCTGCATCTTTTTCATAATCAATGGAGATGATGCGCCCGATGCGATTGGATTTTTCACCCTCCTTGATATTGCCGACATACTCTTTTCCTGACCGGATTCTCTGGCTGTCCTTTTCGGTCACTGTGTACAGGTTGAAGTCCGGGTGAAAGGCGCGCTTCAATCGCTCGGGCTCGCCATTGGCCGTTCCTTCGATGTAATCCATGAGCGTCGCCGTGATCTGCTCGATTTCCGATTTGCTATTGGTTTGGGCTTGCAGATGCAGACCATTGAGGAGCAGGAATACAATGGCGACGAGTCTAAGTGCTTTCATAGGAAATCCATTTTGAGTTAACAGCAAGCGGGCTGTTGGTCAGATGCACAAATTACCCACGTTTACGAAACTCGCGCAAGTGATGGAGACTTGCAAGGCCCAGACGATGGTCGCTTTAACCTAGACCGCCTAAAATAAATTTTGATCACGGTGCTCATTTGTGACAATAAGTCGCGTCCATTCCTCAACCCAATTGTCCATTCCTAAAATCAGTGTCCCCGCGTTTGCGGGAAATTCACGAAGTTTCGGACAAAAGGCGCATTCGCCCCCAATCTTGAGAAATACCAATTTAGGACACATCTTAAAAAACTATTCTTACATGAAATATTCATTAAAATCCGTGATTTTGACCTCCCTGCTCGTTTGGGGATTGACTGGATGCAACTCCGCGGCCACCACCGCGACCGATGCTGCTGCCAAAGACTCCACCGCAGTCGCCGCAGCTAGTCCCGCCGATGTCGGCCACGAAGGCACCTACGTCGACTTTGCAGATGACTGGGGCGCATTCAGGTCGGCAGTCGTCAACAAGAGCGTCGAAGGCATGGCAATGTATGTTATCGCCGACATTGACCCGCAGAACCTGCTGGACATGATGGGGCCCGAGGCGATCACCGACATGCAAAATACCGAATATAAGCAGCTCAAGGACTCCGATTACAACGGCAAAAAGGTGAAGGAATGGGACTTCCAAGAATCGGGCGTGGACGAGGATGGCAACGAGGTCGGCTCGGGGCTGTTTTATTACTTCGAAGAGCAAAAGGAAGGCTTGCGCCTGATCGGGATTTTGGCTGCGGGTTGATTTTGACTTTAGGAATCCATTGGTACAAACTACACTGCCCTCGACGTGCAGGGAGACTGCATGCTCAGGGCATTGTGCATATTGCGGATACGTGGGCATTAGCGGAAGCGCAGTTGCCTCGCAGATATTAAGGAATGTGATTTCATTCCTTGACTGTTGGAAATGACGTTTGCCATCGGTTCTTATCAATGTTTCCCAAAACCTTCAGGTGTTTTTAATTTCAGTTCATCCAAGAGTTTTTGCATGGACGCAATCTCGATGCCCTTCCTTGCAAAATAGCTAAAGTCCTCCGAGATCATACCTTCCCAAGACATTTCACCCTGGATATTTTGACCCATATATGTTTTGTACAAGGCCAAGGCATCGGTGTATTTTCCTTGAAAGAGCAGGCTGTGCGCCAGATTGCCCAGTACAAATAGGTTTGTTGGGTAAAGGACGGCTCCGCGCTGCAAATAGCGCTCTGCCTGCGCAAATTCGCTATTGCCCAAGAGGTCCCAACCTATTGAATTGAAGCGATCTGCATTTCCGTTCAGCGTGTCGGGGTTTTGAATCTTGACCGCATCGGCCAATTGTTTGCCTTTGACTTTGCGGGAAAAGCCAGTGACATTGCCTGATGCGTCGTGGAGGAGGTGCTTTTCGGTGAGGGATTCGAGGTTGAAGAAATCATCGGGGCTGGAGAAATGCATTTTGCTCGCGCCGTTTTGCGAGAGGTAGTAGCCGTCTGTTTTCTCGACGATGGTCACAAATTGATCCTCGACCAAATAGACGCCGATACAGGGCTGCAAATAGGCCTCCGAAACCTCGACTTCCTCTTTGACCATGGGGGTGTAAAAACTGTTCCAATTGTACACGCTCGCCACGCTGTTCATCAATTCAAACATAATATCTCCATTGTCTGAATTCACAAATACAGCAACGCCATTGCCACCTTCAAGACTACCATAATAAAAGCCTCTGAAACCTTCGTTGCCAGCACCATGTTGGAAATATTTGATGCCTTCACGGTCTTCGATAAATACACCCAAAGCTGCCTCGTCATTTTGATAAGGCGTCAAGCGCAGTTGCGTCATTTGTTGGTTGAGCAGCTTTGCCGATTTCCCCTCACAAGCCCGTTGCGTCTCGATGATGTATTTGCAAATGTCGGTCGGCGTGGTCCACAAGCCGGCGGCACCTTGCTCGGGATAAACATGGAATTTGTCATCGACTTCGCTGCCATCGCCTCGGTAGCCTGTCGCTACGAGAGGCATTTGCGCGGCTTTGGGAGGCTGCGCGAAAAATGAATTTTCCATGCCCAAGGGTAACAAGACATTAGCCCGCATCCATACATCGTAGGGCTGCTTGGTTTTCTCTTGCAGGATCAATTGCGAGATCGTCGTGCCTCCACCGGAATATTGGTAGCGCAATCCTGGCGCAAACTCCGATCTCACAGGTGGACTGTTGGTCGGCCCCTTGCCGTCGAGGATCTGAGGCAAGGTTGGGATTTTTCCAAAGCGCTTGTAGCCACCAAAGCCATGCACCGACAAGCCTGCCGTATGGCTCAAAAGATCCGCCAGCGTAATTTTTTTGCCTTGTGCGAGTGAATCGTAGGGAAATTTCCATGACTTCAAATAGGAATTGATGTCGGCATCGAGTTTCAGCTTATTGTCTTGTACCAGCTTGAGGATGCCCAGCGCGTTGAAGGTCTTGCTAATGGAGCCCGGCTCAAACAATGTCTCGGGAGTGACTGGCCTTTTTTCAGCCTCATCGGCCCAGCCATATCCCTTGGCCCAGACGATTTCGTAGTTGTGTACAACAGCCAAGCTCAAGCCCTTGACATTGTAATGCGCCATGCGGTCCCCAATATTGTAGAGTGGTTGGCCAGCGATCTGAATCCGTCCAGCGAGGTGGTTTTCAACTTGTTGGATTTGGGCCTCAACTTGAGGAGAATATTTGGTTTGGGCCGCAAGGCACTGAATTTGGAGTATCGCAACGATCGATAAAAAGATTCTTTTCATGGCTTGAAGGTAGGAAAATTTGCTTGTCCAATTGTTGGGGTATGCACGACAAATGCAGCTGGTGTAGGAATTACGTTGTTCGTTGGCCCCCCCAAAGCCAAGTTTGAGGGCCGACGAACGATACTGTCTTCAAAGCGATGATTCGGCGACGCCGAATCTATGATCACAATGCTCGTTCGTCGGCCCACAGCGTTGTTGTGGGGCCGTGCCCGCCTCTGGAGGGTGGGCCAACGAACAGGCGCTGAATTTGTCGTACATCAGCTTCAATTCAATGCACCATTGGATGCATCTTGAGCCCTTACCCAGGCGATTTCTATCAAATCGTGCAAGCAGTGCGCTTTTGATGAAAGTTATCGCCCCTGTATCCAAGTTTCAACCAAATGGGCGGGACAACGCACTGTTCCATGAAATTTGTTTCAAATAGGGCTTTTTGGGTCATGCGGACCGAAATCGAAACAGATACATTCTCTTCACTGAACCGCATGCGACCCTAGGATTGCAAAAAATTATTTCCCTCTCAATCAATAGGTTGCACTTTTTGTGGTTCCCTTATGAGTAACCATTTGGTTTCACATCTATATTTGTAACCGAATAGTTACACAAGGAGAAAAATGCCAGTTCGCAGAGACGTATTTCAGGCAATAGCCGACCCGACCCGCCGCGAGATTATTCGGCTGTTGGCGAGCGAGTCGCTCAATCTCAATGCTGTGGCTGAGCGCTTTGACGTGAGCCGACCAGCGATCTCCAAACACATCAAGATCCTCACCGAATGCGGCCTCGTCAAGATCAGGGTGAGGGGCCGCGACCACTTTTGCGAGGCGCAGCTCGAGAAGCTCGGCGACGTCAATGATTGGGTCGCTCAATACAGGCAATTCTGGGATCAAAAACTCGACTCCTTGGAGGCCTATTTGCAAGAAATTCAGCAAAATCAAAAAATAGAAGACAATGAAAAATGAAACTGAAAGCGGTGCATCCGCAAGCACCTTCGTTTACTCCCGCGTGGTAAACGCGCCCCGTAAACTGGTCTTTGAGACCTATACCCAAGCAGCGCATGTTGCGAATTGGTGGGGCCCAAAGAACATGCCCATCACGGTGCATCGGTTTGAGCCCTACCCCGGCGGGACCTTTCTCTACGGCATGGCGATCCCCAACGGCGGCGAGATGTTTGGCAAGTTGGTCTATCGCGAATTGGATCCTCATGAACGCCTTTCGTTTGTCGTTTCTTTCACCGATCCTGAGGGGAATCCCATCCGCCACCCGATGAGCGCGACGTGGCCGCTCGAAGTGCTGTCCACCATCACGCTCACAGAGGAAGACGGCAAGACGACGTTGCACATGGTCAACGTGCCGATCAATGCGGCCGAGGAAGATCATGCAACCTTTGCGGGCGGCTTTGACGGCATGACGATTGGTACCGATGGCATGATGGCAAATTATGAGGTCTATCTGGAATCGATTCAAGCCTGAGCAACATGGAAACAATGCACACACCTCCAGTCAATTTCACAGAAAATGCATTCCAATTGACCCGAATCGTGAATGCTCCGCGCGCGCTGGTTTACTAAGTGTGGACCGAAGCCGCACCAGCGCCGAGGAATGCAATGCCAAAGAACACTGCGCAGGTGATTTCCTGCGCTGGCTGACGGACGACGGAGCCTTAGATCCATCGGTCGGGCAAAAAATCTGGCCGAACCAGCGCTTTGGCATTGCATCCCCTAATTGTAACTGCAATCAATCGGCAGCGCTTTTTGGATTGTAGGCAATTGTTTGGTAAATAGCTGGTAGCTCACAATTATGAATCAGTGCATCATCCTGAACTACCATGCTATTGCTGAACACCACACAGCCCACGACCCGATTTACGCCGTCGAAGAGGCCGTTTTCAGGCAACAGATGGAAATCATCAAGCGCTTGGGGTTGGTGGTGACGCCGCTCGCTCAAATTGCACGAAACGACCTAGGAAACAGCCCCAAAGTGGTCATCAGCTTTGACGACGGGCACGCTTCGGATATCGATCTAGCCTACCCGATCCTGCAAGAATATGGCTGGAAGGCTGCATTCTTTGTGCCGACACATAAGCTTGCCAACCAGCCTGAAACGGTTTCACACTACCAAAAACTCGCCGCTGATGGCCATCACATCGGCCCCCATGGGGTCACACATCGCTATTTGTCTGACCTTGATGCCGAGCAGCAATGGCATGAACTCGATGACTCCAAAACGCTGATCGAGCAATTGTTCCTTACGGAGGCCCGATTTTGCGCTCTGCCGGGAGGCAAATACAACAAGTGCACCCTCCATACAGCACAGCAATTGGGATTCAAGCATCTGCTCACAACGCAATTCGGATTTTGCGCGACGACGCATCCACCCTTCCTGCTGAATCGATGGACCGTCAAACGCAATACTTCGCTCCTTCAATTTGAAAATATATTACGTGGAAACCGCATGGAAATATGGCGTGCGTCCAAGAATTCCTTACTCAAGAAGACGATACAAAAGATACTTCCCAACCAACTCATCGACAACCTCAATTATCGCATTCACAAATGACATTGCCGCTGTTCTACGGATGCTTGGTCTTGCTGATGGTTCCCTTAATTGTGTATTGGCTATTTTTGCGAAAACGCGCGCATGCTACAGCTGCGACCAAAATCGACACGATGAATCCTGTCTCCATCGTCGTGCCCTGCTACAATGAGGAGCAACATGTGGAACGCAAAGTCCTTGAGATATTTACAGAATGCGCTATCTCCAACATTACATGTTTTGAAATCATCTTGATTTCAGACGGATCAACCGACCGCACCAATCTGGCCCTTGACAGATTTCAAGGCTTGCGACAGGTGCGCAGCATTTTTCTGGACAAACGCATGGGGAAAGCAAATGCTGTCAATCTCGGATTGGCCCATGCAAGCCATGATTGGGTGATCTTGTCTGACGTGCGGCAGACGATACAAGCCGGTTCGTTTCGGCAGCTGTTGCTGCATTTTCCAGATGCAACCGTCGGTGCGGTTTCTGCCAAATTGGATCACACTGAGTCATCTTGGCTGAGGCGCTGCATCAATTACCTCAAAATACAAGAAAACAAGACAGGCTCCACTGTAGGTGTCTATGGCGCATTGTATGCCATCAAAAAGAGTTGTTTTGTTCCGATTCCCACCAACACGATATTGGATGACTTGCTCATCTCACTGCACGTGCTCCTGCAAGGCAAAAGGGTTGTTTTTGAGCCCAAAGCCGTGATAACCGACATCGCCATCGAACCCTTTTATGGCCGAGAACGCACTTTGCGCCTTATCTATGGTCTTTGGCAATTGTGGTTTGTGCATGCAGCAATGATTTTGGCGCTGCCAATGCGACAGGTAGTGTTTCTCACGATTCAAAAATATTACAAATTCCTCGTCCCGCCACTGCTCGTTACGATTGCCTGCTTGGGCCTAAGTGGAAACGGCTTCGATTCCTTGACAGGTCAAATTGCAGGAATGGGAATGCTCATTGTGGGAGCAGCAGTATTCATCTTTGGATATCCCCATTTGAGATTTGTCATTCGCTTATTGCGCTTTTCAATACTCGGCATCCGTGACCGCAAAAAGTACAATACAGTACTCTGGCCCAAACCCAAATGAGCGGCCTTCCCACATGCTTCACCGAAGTGCCGTGCCAACCATCCCCCAAAATTTCACAATGCCAATGCTTCCAGCAAAGCTAGGTCTTGCGGAGTGCCTTTGCAACGCTTGAGCTGCGCAATATCGCCGACTGCAGCTAGCCATACGCCAGCAATATTGGTCTTTTGTGATGTCATTTGCGCCCATTCGATCATGCATTCATAGGTGAGGTCCAGCACAAGGTTCCCCTGCATTGCCCGCATATAATATTTGCCGACGAAATCACTTGCTGGCGTCCTCGCATCCACCGATTCTCCCCAAATGCACACCTCCCAATGCTGGGCAGTGAGCACCGCAATGGTCAAGCGCGCATTCGCCTCGTCAGGCGCCAAGACGACATCGCAATCGTGGAGCAGATAATCTGTCATTTTTGCTGGGAAATAGGCCTTCAAGGCCCAAGTGCCAATGGCGGCATATTCCACGCCCGCATCCGACAAGGCCCTCAATATGGGGAGATAAGCTTCCATGGTCAGAAAAACTTGCCGATCACATGTGCATTGGGATCCCAATCGCCGCACAAGTTGCCGTTGCTGTGAAACACCAGTTTCTGGACGATGCCTTCGGCGTTGGCGACTTGCAGTGCGGGGTAGCTGCTGGTCTCGATGATCACCTCGGTCTTGCCTCGGTAAAGGAAGTGCTCGTTGTAATAGTAGTAACCCAGTGTGCTGCTCAGGTAGCGCCAGCCTGCACGTGTGCCTGAGCGCGCGGGCGCGAGCTCCTGCAAGAGCGGCTCAATGGGTACGCGGTTGCGCTCGACCCACAACGCAGTGGCATTGCGCAGATAACCGTCGTCGAGGCGGCTCAGTTCACGAAAGACCACCTCCCGCACACCGAGATCGGCAGCCCAGTCGAGGTAGGCCTCCATGCCTGCGAGGGTATGCACCCCCGGCTTTGTGAGGATGCAGGAGTTTTTCACAAAGAGCTTCCCTTGCAGGCTGCGCACCAAGTCCTCATAGACGGCATTCTCCCAGACAGGCTCGTTGCGGTTGATGTACATGATACGTTGATTGACAGCTTGGTCGGGATGGCAGCGCGACAACTCGATGCGGTCAAATGCCGACTGCTGCAAGGCGGGCACGAGGGCGGCATGCTTGTGCAAGCCCGTGCCGTTGGTGTAAAGCACTTTTTCATCAAACGTGAAATCGGGGCTGATCTCGGCGATGAGGTCCAGCAAGCGCAGCAGCCAACGGGGCTCGGCGGTCGCCTCCAGGCCAGAGAGGCTCAGGCCGATCGGCAATCCCCGCAAATCCAGCAGCGCCGCACGCAGCCCTGCAAAATAGACGTCGTAATCCCCGATCAATTGCTGGGCGGTAAGACTGTGGTCGCCATGTCGCTGCAATTCCTCCGAGCAAAAACGACAGTGCGCGTTGCAGGCGACGGCATTTGCAAAGGGCGTGAGCGTGAGGCCGGGACGAAAGGCGAATACTCGTCCCTGAATGCCGAGCGCAATGGCGCTGGGCGGGTTGTAGAGTACCCATTTATTCGCGCGCAGCGCAGCCAATTCGGCATCTGATTGGGGGCTGATGCGTGCATTGCGTAAGGTAGTGACGATTTCCATGATCTTGCCTTTTATCTTTGTGTATATTTTACACAAAGATATACGCTAAGGTAGTGATTATGGTTGGATCGCTTGCATTAAATCTATACCGCGCAGCGAATCGATTGACTAGCTGTGCACTGCCACAGCCCAGAACAAGGCTTGAGGGCCGCCCAATGCAGGGACCAAAAATAAAGGCGGCCATATAGCCGCCCCTATTTTTGATCCCTTCGATCTTTGCTTTGCACCATGCCTTACGCGCAACCAAGGCCAGCGTAAGCACCGTTGGGGATCAATCCACCAGCACTTTTTGTGTAATGACCTTGCCAGCCGACGCCACACTCACCAAATAGAGGCCCTTGGGCTGACCTGTGAGGTCCACGGAATAGGAATAGGTGTTTTTCACCAATTCCAAGTGCTGAATCAGGGTTCCGGCAGCATTTGCAATCTCGATCGTGCCTTGGTCGAGTGTTTGCGTGTACACTGTAAATGTACCTGCTGTGGGGTTGGGATAGACGGCGATGGCATGATCTTGCGCGCTGGGCGTTTTGATGGATGTGCTATTCTCAGACGGCGATGCGACCAAGGCGGCGACCAATTGCTGCAAAGCCGCAATCTGGGCTTGCTGCTGTGCAAGCGTTGCAGCTTGGGCCTCGATCATCACTTGCTGCTCTTGCATGCCCTTGACCAAGGGAACTACAAATTGGCTGTAGGCCAGGCTGTAGTTGTCATTTTCATCTTGGGGCGCGTGTACGCCATTGAAGTCGTAGCCGATTTCTTGGGCGGCTTTTTCGACTTCTTGTGCGATGAAACCGCTTTGACGAATCGCAGAGGATGCTGAAAAATCTTGCTTCAGATATTGAGCACGTACGCTGTCGGCCATGTTCTTCGTCAAAAAATCTTGCAATTTACGGGTGTCCAAATTGTACACGACTGGGCGTAGGCGGTTGATGAAGTCCAATCCCTTCACATCATCTGCGCTGATATTGTTTTTGAAGCGGCCATCAGAGATAAATGTATAGGCGACAGAACCTTCGACGACAGTCACCGCAGGGTTGCCGATCCGCACTTTGTTGCTTGCATTGACCACGGCACTTGCGCCGAGCACAGTGGCATTGTTGAGCGTGCCGACGCTTACACTGGCATTGTATCCCAAACCTGTATTGTTGCTGCCGGTGGTATTGTCAAACAAGGCGTTTGCACCAACTGCGGCATTTTGATTGCCCGTGGAGTTGCTGGCCAATGTAAAAGCACCATCGCTCACATTGTTGGCTCCAATACTGTTGGTCATCATGGAGGCATATCCCGTGCTCGTATTGTAGGCGCCCGAGGTATTGCCATACAACGCATAGTAGCCCGCAGCTGTATTGTTGATTCCTGTGTTATTGTAATAGAGTGCAGATGATCCCGTTGCGGTATTAGACCCCCCTGTGGTATTGTTAGCCATTGCAGCATATCCTGTCGCGGTGTTGTAATACGCCGTTGTATTGGCCTCTAGCGCCCCAAAACCGTTTGCCGTATTGTAGTAGCCGCTCGTGTTTGCAGACAAGGCATTGTACCCATTTGCTACGTTTTCGCGCCCAATCGTATTGGACTGTAGCGCCAGATAGCCCATCGCAGTATTGCGGGCACCTGTGCCGATCACCAAGTTTCCTGTCTTGTAGCCAAAGCAGGTATTGCCATTTGAAACGCCTTCTATCCGGCCCGCAGGTTGATTGTTGACCCTGAAATTGAGCGCCACATTGTCTGTGGTGCCAACGAAGTGCGTGCCGCTGACCGTGCCCGAATTGCCGAGCAAGGACCAACCGCCGCCGCCACTCGGCAGCACCTGCCAAGTCGCATTGCCTGCAGCATCAGATGTGAGGACTCTGCCTGCCGCGAGGGTGCCGCCTGTGATTTGCAGGCCGCCAGCGATGACCTTGGCCGTCGTGCCCGTGCCCGCATACACGGCTGTCACGGCACTATTTCCCAGCTGTATCGTGTTGCTTGCGCCGACTTTTGCCTCGTTGCCGATGGCTGTTGCATTGCTGAGATTGCCCACCGTGACATCTGCATAATATCCCAACGCCGTATTGCCAGTACCTGTTGTATTGCTATACAATGCCGCCACGCCGCTTGCACTGTTGTTGCTGCCCGTTGTATTGGCATTCAAGGAGACCATTCCCGTTGCGGAATTGTAGCCGCCGCTCACGTTGCTCAAAAGGGATTGATAGCCATATCCCGTATTCGCAATCCCTGAAATATTGGCCGACAGGGCTTGCACACCCATTGCTGTATTGAAGGAGCCTGTCGTATTGACCTTGAGGGCATCATAACCAACTGCACTGTTGCTCCACCCTGTGCTCACAGTCAGGCTTTGGAATCCCATGGCTGTACAACGGGTGCCGCCGATCGGGATATTGTTGATGTTGTACGAGACGTTTTGCTGGGCAAATGACGCCGTTGCAATCAGCAGCAACAAGCCCGTCGTGAATAAATTCTTTTTCATTTTAGGTGATCGGTTAAAAAATTATACCACTTGAATCACATTGATCGCAATGGATTCGCCACCACCCGCAGGGATGGTGGTGCGAGTATAACTCACCGCCCTAGATCAGATATCCGATACTTCAGCAACAGCCGATTTTGTTCAGGAATGGGCAATCTGTCGGTTTTGTTGCGTTACTTGTCCAGCCCCCCTCCCCTGCTTCAATCTGGCTACGGCAACAAGCAAAAGCCCCTGATTGATGAAA
>JANORP010000328.1:0-15048 GCA_031415375.1 Bacteroidota bacterium
CACGACCTCGGTGTCGTCGCCGAGATCGCCGACAAGGTGCTGGTGATGTACAAGGGCGAGATCGTCGAGCAAGGGCCTGTGGAGGACATTTTTCGCAATCCCCGCCACCCCTATACCAAGGGGCTCCTCGCTTGCCGACCACGCATGGACGTGCGCATGAAACACTTGCCTGTGATCGCTGACTTTATGCAGTCGGCGGCCGATGGCAGCCTTGAGGAAATCCAAGGCAGTGTCGCCAAGATCGTGGGGGCCGCTGTCGTGAGCCCCGTGGCACACTTGGAGCGGCAGGCAATGTTGCAGGCGCGTGGCCCGATTTTGCAGGTCCACAACCTCAAGACATGGTTTCCCCAGCGCAATGGCTTTCTAGGCCGCGCCAAAACCTTTGTCAAGGCCGTTGACGATGTGAGTTTCGACGTCTATGATGGCGAAACAGTAGGTTTGGTCGGCGAGTCTGGCTGCGGCAAGACCACACTGGGCCGCTCGATCTTGCGCTTGCAGGAGCCGACCTCAGGACAGATCATCTTCCAAGGCAAAGACGTGACCGCCATGGGGGCAAGCGCACTCCGAGACATCCGCAAAGACATCCAAATCATTTTCCAAGACCCCTATAGCTCGCTCAATCCGCGCATGAACATCGGCAATGCGATCCTGGAGCCCATGTATGTGCATGGGCTGCATGGCAACGACAAGCAACGTCGCCAAAAGGTCGAGGAATTGCTGGACAAGGTAAATTTGCAGCCAGAGCATTTTGGTCGCTACCCACATGAGTTCTCAGGCGGGCAGCGACAACGCGTCTGCATCGCCCGTGCACTGGCCGTCGAGCCCAAATTCATCATTTGTGACGAATCGGTCTCCGCGCTAGACGTCTCTGTGCAAGCCCAAGTCCTGAATTTGCTCGTGGGACTGCGGCAGGAATTTGGGTTCAGCTACATCTTCATTTCCCATGACCTCTCGGTGGTCAAGTTCATGAGCGACCGCATGGTGGTGATGAACAAGGGCAAAATTGTGGAGATGGGCCTTGCAGATGACATTTACGCTGCGCCAAAGCAGATTTATACTCAGGCGCTCATCGCTGCAATTCCCAAAGGGGATCCAGAGACGGTCTTGGCTGCGATTGCGCTGCGCAAAAGCGCGCGGGCATTCCCGACCATATGAGCGCTTCCGTCCTGTTTTTTTACCTCGGGCTCACGGCAAGTTATCTCCTGATCCGCCCGCTGGCGACGGTGGTGCATGAATGCGGCCATGTGGTGGCATTGCTGCTGCTGGGAATGCGCGGCGAAATCAGGGTCTTTTTGGGCAGTCTCGGCGATGGCAAGCGGTCTTTGCGGATCAAGGCTGGGCGAATCTGCTGGGCACTTCATCCGCGCCTGTTGCTCATGCGCGGCAGCTTGAGCGACTATGACCAGCCATTGCAAGCCAGATCATTGGCCATTGTGGCCTTGTGCGGTCCCTTGGCATCCCTGGGCATGGTGGCGGCCACGTTCATGTTGGCCATGTCCCCTTGGTCTGAGGGGCCATTGCGGGCAGTGCTGATCTTGGCCAGCATCATCCCAGCCTTGGACGTGCTGCTCTCGCTCCTGCACCGCTATGAACCCATCTTGCTCAGCAATGCACGTATCACCGCCAACGATGGCCAGGTGCTCGGTTGGCTCCTGCGCTTCGGCCAGGCGACCGACCGCTATTTGCATGCCCGCTGGCTGTTTGAAAAAGACCGCTACGCGGATGCAGCCACCGAAATCACAGCCTTGTTGCAAGCGGGCCATACCGAGAAGTTGCTCTACGAATACCAGATCTATGCCCTGCTCATGCTGCAACAGCCGCTCGCGGCGCTTGATGCCCATGGCGCATTGGCGAGGCAGCATCTTGACCTTGATGCGTTTGATCATTGCCTGCATGCCTTGGCGCTGGAGCATCTCGGCAGACACGATGCCGCAGGCAAGGTGCTTGAGTTGGCGATCGCCACGGCACCCGGCCACCATGAGGCACTCAATCATCGTGCCTACCGTGCGCTCCAAGGCGGTGCCTTGGAGGACGCGTTGGACGACCTCAACCGTGCGTTGCGCAGCAATCCTGAATTTGCAGCTGCTCTCAACAATCGCGGGGCCTTGCGGCTGAGTCGCCTGGAACTCCCTCTGGCGCGTCTGGATTTGCTATCCGCCATGCGCCATGACCATGAGAATCCCTATATCCATCGCAATTGGGCCATGTTGCTCGTGTTGGAAGGCGATGCTGCGGCAGCGACAAGTGCCTTGGAAAGCGCACGGCTGCTTGGACTACATCCTAGTGATGTGATGGTGTAACATTTTAGGGGAGGCCATGGCCTCTCGTGTGCTATCGACCGTTTTCATTCGGGGATTGCAACTCATTGTCGTTGAAATTGAAGAATGTAGGACAAGTCCGAAGGACTTGAATGTGAGTAACGGTGGGTGAATTGCAAATCGGCGAAGCCAAACCCACCGTCTGCGAACCCATTGAAGTGTCAACCCTGAAAGGGTTGAATGTTGACAACAATCCACATAGACCCCTAATATTCAACCCATTCTGGGTTGTTGAATCGGTGATTCGCCGTAGCCCCGGACTTCGTCCAGGGCTACTCACATTCAAGCCCTTCAGGCTTCCCAAGCATACAGACTTCACGTTCAAAACACTTAACCCAATGACATTGTGGTTTAGCCGCCAGTGAAGCGCCAGTCCTATATGTTTTCCGCTTTGGATTTGATTCACGAGATTTGGGCCATGCGGAGGCAATGGTTTTTGGGAATGCTGATTGGTTGGGGTGCGCTCCTGCCTCGCTTGCATGCCCAAGCGCCTAGCTCCATGCGCGTAGGCGAGCCCCAGGCCGCCACACCGCTCTTGCGCATCGGATTGATCGCCGATGCCCAATACTGTGACTGCGATGCCAGCCACGAGCGCTATTACCGCATTTCATTGGAGAAACTCCACCAAGCCGTCGATACCTTCAATGCACAAGGCGTCGATCTCGTGGTGAACCTTGGCGACCTCATCGACCAGAAATTGCAGAGCTTCTCCCCAGCCATGCGTGCCCTTGATCGCTTGGAAATGCCTGTGGAGCATGTCTTGGGCAACCATGAGTTTTGGGATGTGCCCTTTGGCATGCAGCCAAGCATCTTGGACACACTGCACCTCGCCAATGGTTATTGCGAGCTATTGCTGCCAGGATGGCGACTGCTCATGCTCGACGGGACCGAGCTAGCAGAATATGCCCAAGGAATGCACCGTGACTTGGCGGATGAGGCTGAGGCTTGCCGCAGCAGCCTGTTGGGCCATCAGAATGGCGCGATCTGGAACGGCGCAATTGGCCGTGAACAAATGGCTTGGATGGAGTGGCATCTGTCACAGGCCGAGGCTGCCGGTGAACGCGTGGTCCTGTTTTGTCATTTCCCCATCAGCCCACCAGGGCATTCCATGACCTTGTGGAACGAGGCAGACTTGCGGGTCATGCTCTCGCGCTACCACAGCGCCGATGCTTGGATCGCCGGGCACTCCCATTTTGGGAGCTATGAATACCTCGATAGCATCCATCACCTCACCCTCAGGGGCATGCTCATGTCGCCCGACTCCAATGCATTTGCGATCTTGAACCTCTATCCCGACCGCATGGAAGTCGAGGGTTTCGGGCGCGAGCCATACCGGGTCATGCCGCTAAGAGGCTCCAATGTCTCGCCAGATACGCGCTACCCAGCCAACAATTTACCGCCCGATGCCCTGCCCAAAAAGGAGATTCCCTGTGTCGATCGCAGGGTCCTGAACCCTATGGGAGCCACCGTTTTTTCGGAGGAAACCGACAGCCTCAACGCCCTGAAATCTCCACCGATCAGGACAGGATTTTACGAAATCATTTCGGTGAGCCAAGGCAAATATTCCTTCGGGCGCATCGCCATGATGCCCAAGTGAGCACCAAGTCGCACTGAAATTTCTGGCTTCCGAGAGCTTCCTTTTTCACTCCAGATGGTAGCGCCGCGTCGCGCAAGTGTGCGGCAACCCAGGCACAAAACGAATGCCCGTTAGCCAGCATATACCCCCCAGATAGCCCATCGATGATGGCTAGAACACGCCCACAAATCCAGTCCAATTTTCAAGCCCAAACGCGTCCCTAACAAAGCTAGGCAACCCCATTTAGCTTCAAAATATCAAGCTTCAAGCAACCCCATTTTCAGCTGACAAATCCACCGAACTCACCATCGGAAGCTCGCACCCAAACGATCGTTAGGCTGCGAAAATTTAAGCATCGGGAGCAACAGGAATCTCCGATCCACTTGCTCAGTAAGCAGGGATGGAGCGGCTACCAAACAACCGTTAGCCCCTTCAAAATTGAACCCTCATGCCATCCCAACCAGTGCCTCGTGAGACATCCCAATCAAGCCAAAAGCAGGACGCAACTGCGGGTTCAATGATGGCATAGTAGCGCCTTGCGGCGATCGATCTCAGCGCAAAAACCCCAGCTCTTCGCCCGCAAAAACCCAATCCCTGACCATTGGCACAAACCTGACCGGAATTGTATTCACCTCATTAAATAGTTTAACTAAAATGAATCAACATTACTGATAAACAATATTTTACAACCACATTTTAATCATGCCTTCGTTTGCCAGCAAAATCAGCAGGGATGCCTTGCCAATATTTTTGGTGGCTCCTGCAAAAATGGCGTTTGCAATGCAGATTCCATGAATCCTAAAACTGTTGGCGAATGCTAAGATTGGATTGGGGTGCTAAAAACAATGGACAATTCAGTATTAAAGACATGTAACAACTTGTTTATCAGCAAAATATATCACCCAGCCTACAGCAAGCCTATTTTGGAGCCTACGGGACCGCCCTCATGCAACGAAATACGTGATTTCAGAACCAATTTGATCCCGAGATTTCATCGGAAAAACACCTGCCAACGCAACGCTATCGGAGCCTCTTCCCTCCCATTGTCGCTTCCCAAATTGGGAGTTGCAAGGGCCAAAGGGCACAATAGAGATTGTATTTTTGCGCGAAACAATTTTGTACTTTTGCTGTTATATAAGTGGTAGCCGACCTACCGAAATAGTATGAACAACGACAATTTTGATTTTGAAAAAGACGTGATCGCCCGCAGCAATGAGGTGGCAATCGTCGTCGATTATTGGTCTCCGACCTGTGGCCCTTGCCTATTTTTGGGTCCGATTTTGGAGAAGCTTGCGAGCTCTGCCGAGGGCAATTGGGAGCTGGTAAAGATCAATACCAATGAGCACAATCGCCTCGCCTACGAGCATGGCATCAGCTCGATTCCCCATGTAAAAATGTTCTCCAAAGGCAAAGTCGTCTCCGAGTTTGTAGGTGCATTGCCCGAGGGAACCTTGGTGAAATGGCTCGACGAATTCATCCCGACAGAAGCCAAGGAGCAGCTGAACGCGATCCGCGAACGACTCGCTTCACAAGACCGCGAGGCCGCCTTGGCCGACCTGCGTGTCTTTGCCGCAGCCCACCCCGACCTGCCGATGGCGGGCTTGGTCTTGGCCTCAGAAATCGTGTTTGAGTCGCCCGAAGAATCGCTGGCTTTGGTGCAAAATGTGAAGCTCGGCGACCTCCTTTGGGAGTCGGCTGAGAACATCAGATTGCTTGCCGAGTTGGGCACATACGAGGATGCCTCGGGCACCGAAGCTGGGAAGCAATTGAGCATCGCCCGCGAGGCTCTTCACGCCAATGACTTTGATGCCGCGATGGTCGCGATGATCACAGCTGTCGAAGCCGACAAGGCGTTTGCCAAGGAGCTTCCACGCAGGGGAGCCATCGCACTCTTCCGCATGTTTGGCTCCCAACATCCACTCACGATCAAGTACCGCCGTCGCTTTGAGATGGCGCTTTCCTGATCTTAGTTTGTGCACAAAGGGCGGGGCCTCGGCTCCGCCTTTTGTATTTCATCACTTGCAAATGTGGGCATCGGCATGGCTGAATTTCGGAGAACCCTGGTCGTCGGTGACATTCATGGCGCACACAATGCACTCATGCAAGTCTTGGAACGCGCTGGTTTTGATCGGGCGCAAGACCGCTTAATCTCTCTCGGGGACCTCACCGACTATCACCCCGACAATGCCGAGGTGATCGATACGCTCATGGACATCCCGCATCTCGTGGCCGTGCGCGGCAACCATGACACGTGGGTACAGGAGTTTTTGGAAACTGGCGAGGCAGACTCCATTTGGATGCACAACGGCGGTGAAGCGACCTATGAGTCGCTCTATTACCTGCGTAGCGAGACCAAGGAACGCTACCGCAGATTTTTCTTGAAGCAAATGCGGTATTACATCGATGCCGACAATCGGCTCTTTGTACATGCAGGTATCTTGCCGATGATCCCAATAGAAGTGCAACCCGATTCTGTTTTGTATTGGGAACGCAAGCTCTGGACGATGGCTGCCCGCTGGAATGAATATGGCGAACCATTCCCCGACCACCGTTTCCACGAGATCTTCATCGGGCACACGCCCACCAACAAATTTTGGCCCGATGCGCGGCCCATCCATTTTGGGAATATCTGGAACCTGGACCAGGGGATCAAGCGCACGGGAAAGCTCACGCTCATGGATGTGGCGACCAAGGACTATTGGCAATCAGATTTTGCGGAGGATTTATATCCGCTGGATGTCTAGGCGCTTGGGAAGGCCCTACGGCCCTCAGATCAATCCACGCCGCACCATTTCTCTGCGGAGCAAACCCACTTCCCGTGAGCTTTGGCCTGCAATCGAGCTATTTTCAGAAGCACGGCGAAAGAGATAGGGCAATACAGCCTTGACGGGGCCGTAGGGCAGATACTTTGCAGCACGATAGCCGTGATGGGCGAGGTTGAAACTGATGTGGTCACTCATGCCCAGCAATTGCGCGAAGAGGACGTGGGGATGGTCGCGGGGAATATTTTTCTCAACCAGCAAGGCAGCGAGTGTCGCGGCACTTTCCTCGTTATGCGTGCCTGCACACAAGGCCACACGGTCGATGTGGGCGATGCAAAGCCGCACTGCGGCATTGTAGTCGCGGTCGGTTGCAGCCTTGTCGGGCTGCATGGGCGTGGCATAGCCTAATTCCAGCGCGCGGTTATTTTCCTTTTCGATGTAGGCGCCCCGCACAACCTTGATCCCGAGAAAATGGTTGGTTGCAGTCGCATTGGCGATCAAGCCTTGCAGATAGGCAAGCCGGTCATGGCGGTACATTTGCACCGTCTGATAAATAATGGGGGCCGATTGGTTGTAACGCGCCATCATTTCCTCGGTCCAGGTATCGATGGTCTTTTGGATCCAAGTCTCCTCTGCATCGACAAAAATCGACTGGTTCAATGTGTGAGCCGCCTTGCAAATTTCCTCGAAGCGGGCCTTGCCACGCGCAGCCGCAGTTTTTTCAGCATCAGTGAGTGGGCGGTTGGCATCCATCTTTGCGAGAATGTCGCTGTCTGCAATGCCAGTCATTTTCATCGCTTAAAAAGCGACTGCAGGATCTGCTGCACCCTGCTGTATCGTGCGGATGAATTCCATGAGCGTCGCGTCATAGCTCGCCTCGTCGTTTTTACCCTCTACTGAGTAGTCGAGGATCGTGAGGACTTTGCTAGCAAAGAGCTCATTGGAGCGCCCACGCGTGTCTTCCAAGCTCGTGCCACCACAAAAAATATCGAAAACCGTGCGCCTGATGATCCCCACTACAGGTAAGCGCAGCTTGAGTGCGAGCGTCACCAAGGGAGGGCCGATCGTGGATAGAAACCGCGAATCAAGCTGCTTGAAGAAACGATAGGTACGTTTCAGCTCGGCGTCGCTTTTGTAGGCAAAAGCAAACTGCGTATTGCTGAAATCTAGTTTTTGACCACGTGGGTTCGACTCCATTCTCAGGAAAATTGTGTGCCCAAAGTACGGAAAAAACTGGGCATGCAGCAAAAACTAGCCTGCCTCGTGCATGCAATTTCGTTTGCTACCACTTGGATCATTCGGGCGACGTGCATTCAAATCGTTGGTGGCTAGCACCAACGATAGCCGCTGCCCGATCGCGACAATTGTGCGGTTTGCCGCATCATAATTTTCAAGGCAGGGGGACGCCATGCTAAGCTTGCAAAATGTATCTTCGCCTTTATGACCACATTCATCCAGCAACTCAGTCACGAACTCTTGCAGACATACGGTGCGCAATTGGGCGAGATCTGTGTCGTCTTCCCCTCGCGCCGCGCTTGTGTCTTCATGCAAGACAGCATCGCCAAGGAAGCTGCGACCGCGACTTGGGCGCCTGCCTTGTATGCGATTGAGGACTTTGTGCCGACGCTGCAATCGCTCAATGTGCTGGATCCCATTTCACTCACCTTTGAGCTGTTTCCTGTCTATCAGTCACTCTTTCCCAACGAGACCTTTGACCAATTTTATGCCTGGGGTCAATTGATAGTGGCCGATTTTGAGGAGGTGGACCGCCACTTGGTGGATGGCGAGAAGATTTTTCAAAATCTGGCCGAGCTCAAGCGGATCGACACCACGATCGATGCCTGGCTCAATGAAGACGGCAAATTGAGCCCCCACCAAGAGGCCTACATGCGCTTCTGGGAATCGCTGGGTCTGCTGCATACGCGCTTGCAACAGCGGCTCAAAGTGCAAGGCATGGCGAGTCCCGCGATGGCCCTGCGGCAGCTTGCCGAGCGCCTGTCGGCAAGCAAGCCCGCCCTACAATGGAAAAAAGTCATTTTTGCGGGGTTCAATGCGCTCACACCCGCCGAGGAAAAGATGATCCTTGCCTTGATGCATTGGGAGCTGGCCGATTGTTATTGGGACCTCGACGAATGGTACGTGGGCCAAGACAAACAAGAGGCCGGCAAGTTTTTCAGGGCCTTGCAGCAACGCTGGGAGGCAGCCATGCCCCAACTCAAAGGGCATTGGAAGTGGATCGGGCAGCATTTGCGGCAGGAACCCAAGCAGCTCACGATCATCGCCGTGCCCAAACGCGTGGGCCAAGCCAAGGCAGCGGGCTTGCTCCTAGAGCAAGCTGCCACCCAATTTGCACCAGAAAGCATCGCCCTCGTCTTGCCAGATGAGAACCTGCTCTTCCCAGTCTTGCACAGCCTCCCTCCCAGCCTCCTCGATGTGAACGTGACCATGGGTTATCCCTTGCGCAACACGCCGCTTTATGGCTTGGTCGAGGCCGTGCTCACGCTGCATGAAAATGCTGCGCGCCTGCGCCCAGGCGGCACTGGCGAACCCATCTATTACTTCAGAGACATCGTCACGATCTTGCGTCACCCCTACGTACACTCGCTCGCTAGCGCCGATAGCCGCGCGACCATGCACGAGATCACGCAAGGCAATATGATCTACATTGCGCCTGGCTTTTTCCTCAAATTTGCTCCCGACCACCTCTTGCGCTTCCTCTTTGCGCCCTGGAGCAATCTCCAGGATGCTGTGAGTTACCTGCTTGACCTCTTCCAGCGCCTCAAAGTCGCCTTTGAAGCCCGCCAAAAAACAGAAAACCCCCTGCCGACTGTCGAGACCGAAATCCTGTTTCAGTTTCACAGCATTACACAAAAACTACAAGGCAAACTCGGCAAATACCTCGACGAAAAGGATCTCCACACCTTCAGGCGCATCTACAAAGAGGTGATCATCGGGGCTAGCGTGCCCTTTGCCGGCGAGCCACTCAAGGGCGTCCAAGTCATGGGCATGCTGGAAACCAGAGTCTTGGATTTTGAACGGCTGATTGTTTTGTCGGTAAATGAAGGCATTTTGCCGCCCAAGCAGCAGCAAAATTCCATGATCCCCTACAGCATCCGCAAGGCATTTGGCCTGCCCAACTATGAGGAAAAGGATGCGGTCTATGCCTACCATTTCTACAGGCTCATGCAACGCGCAGCCGATGTGCACCTGATCTTTGACACGGAACCCGATAGCCTTGGTGGCGGCGAACTCAGTAGGTTTGTCGCGCAGATCGAGGCCGAGTTGACCTCCGCCAACCCCGGCCTTGTCATTCGCCACAAGACATTCACCTTCCCCTCAGCGCCAGAGGAAATACAGCCGATCGCGATCCAAAAGGACGACGGCTTGATGCTGATGTTGAAAGAATTTGGTTCTGTCAAGGGTTTCTCCCCCTCAGCCCTCAACACCTACCTGAACTGCTCGCTACAATTTTATTACCGCTACCTCATCAAGCTACGCGAAAAAGAGCAGCCTGAGGAGACCTTGGAAGACAATACGTTTGGATTGGTACTCCATGGTGCCCTAGAGCAATTGTACCAACCTTGGAAGGGGAAAACGATCCAGGCAGCCAACATCGCAGAGATGATGGACCTCGTCGATGTCGCCGTGGAGAAGGTCTTTCGCAAGGAGACGCACAGCGACAATTTCAAAACTGGCCGCAACAGACTGTTGCTGGGCGTGATCAAAGATTTGGTGCGGCAGATGCTGGAATTGGACATGAGCGAGGCCCCCTTGGAATTGCTCGGCATGGAGGAGGAGATGGAAGCGGTGATCGTCACACGCTTGCATCCCGATGGCCTCAAGATCAGGGGTTTTGTCGATCGCATCGACCGCGTGCGCGGCCGCATTCGCATCATTGACTACAAGACTGGCCAAGTAGATAGCCTCAAAATCAACAGCTTCCTCGACCTCAAAGAGGGCACCCCCAAAAAAGAAGCCTTTCAGCTCGGTGCCTACGCATTCCTCTACCACCGCAACCATCAGCCCGATCGGGCAGTCTATCCTGGCATCTTTGCGATGCGCAACCTGAGCGAAGGATTCTTGACCTTGGAGTATGGTCCCCAGAAGATTGCCGAGTTTGACCTGCAAAGCTTGGTGGAGTTTGAGGGATTGCTCGTGAATATCTTAGAGGAAATCCTCGATCCATCCCTGGCATTTGTCCAGACTGAAGACCAGAACCGCTGCCGATTTTGCCCTTACAAGGTGATCTGCTACCGTGGGTAAGATTGCCAAATTCAAGGGGCCTAGACTTTTCGCATCATGGGAGAAAGCCAGGTATTCAGATTCGTTTTTGACGAATTCAATGCCCATTGCTGCTTTTTCGATTATTTTTTTTCAATTTTAATTGTAGAAAGATCATATTTGTTAATCTTTACTCTCACTTGAAATTGAGTTTTCCGATAAGAATTGTACTTGGCTTGCTGCTCATTTCAGCAAGCTTGAATACCTGCCTTCCTTGGAAGACATTGTGGAACAGCGCTGTAGTTTCCGAAATGGAATCTGAGGAAGATCAAAAGAGCGAACCCCAAGATGAGCGAGATGAAAAAGAGGAACAGGAAAGTTTGAATTTTGACAAGGATTTCCTAGGAATGCAGTCGATTTTGCACTTGATCCCGCTGCATGAAAATGCTTGGAATTTACCTGCATTTCTAGAGCAAGACTTTCCAATCATCGACATCGTGGTTCCCCCTCCCAAGTCGATTTGTTGAAACGGCGAGGCGCCTTGCGCCTCTTTTAAAGCAATGACGGATGCTGGCCATCAGTCATTACTTATTGTTTTTCAACAAATTACAGATCGTGAAGAAATTGAATTTCAATTCAGTCTTAAAAGACTTGAATGCAGGCTTGGTGGTTTTTTTGGTAGCTTTGCCCTTGTGCTTGGGCATCGCGCTGGCGAGCAAAGCGCCCTTGATGTCGGGTGTGATCGCGGGCATCATCGGTGGCGTGGTCGTCGGGGCAATAGGCGGATCCCAACTTGGGGTGAGCGGTCCAGCTGCGGGCTTGGTGGCGACGGTTTTGGCGGGGGTCGCGGCCCTGGGTTCATTTGAAGCCTTTTGCCTGGCGATATTGCTGGCAGGCGGCCTCCAAATCATCTTGGGGTTTTTCAAAGCAGGCGCTTTGGCCGCATACTTCCCCACCAGTGTGATCAAGGGCATGCTAGCAGCAATCGGCATCATCATCATTTTAAAGCAAATCCCTCACTTGGTAGGACTGGACTCTGACTATGAGGGTGATCTGGATTTTATTCAAAATGACGGCCACACGACCTTGTCTGAACTGGGCTACCTGTTTGATGCACTCACGCCAGGCGCATTGCTGATCGCTGTGCTCGGCTTAGCGATCATGATCGTTTGGAACTTGCCCGTCATCAAGAAAAACAAGGTTTTGAGCTTGATACCAGGCCCATTGCTTGCCGTAGGCATAGGCATAGGCTTGCAAATCTTTTTTGAAAAGACAGGATCGTCGCTGGCACTAGCACCTGAGCACCTGGTGCAGATCACCGCATCCAATAATCCCGTGGAGTGGGTATCACTGCCCGATTTCTCGGCTATCGGCAACCCAGATATCTGGGTCTATGCCTTGGTGATCGGCCTGATCGCAAGCGTGGAGTCGCTGCTATGTGCAGAAGCCACCGATAAGATAGATCCCCAATTGCGGGTAGCCAATAAGAACCGAGAATTGCTGGCGCAAGGGGTCGGCAACGTACTGGCAGGTCTCGTCGGCGGCCTCCCAGTCACGCAGGTAATCGTGCGTAGCTCTGCCAACGTGCAGGCGGGTGGCCAGACACGGCTTTCGGCAATCGTCCATGGCCTGTTGATCCTCATTTCTATCGTAACCATTCCCTTTGTGATCAATGAAATACCGATGGCAAGCTTGGCGGCAATCTTGCTCCTCGTGGGCTACAACCTTGCAAAACCCTCCCTGGTCCTCAAATACTATCGCAAAGGATGGGGACAATTCATCCCCTTCGCCATCACCATTTTGGCTGTTTTGTTTACAGATTTGATGATCGGTGTCGGTGTGGGGATCGTTTGCGCGCTCTTTTTCATCCTGAGGCGCAGCTTCAGGGCACCCTTTACCTACTATCTCCTAGAGACCGATGGTCATCACGTTTTGAAGATCAAGCTGGCTAGCATCATTGGGTTCTTTAACAAGGGCGTCATCATCAAAACTTTGGAAATGATCCCACCGGGGTCGAGGGTGATCATCGACGCATCCGCAACGGGATTCATCGACCCCGATATCGTAGAGGTCTTGGAGGATTTCGCACATGGAGCTACCAATCGCGGCGTGGACTATCAGCTCATCGGAACCTTGGACCATTCCGAATTGGCCAAAAATCCCACGACTAACCTCAGAAAACAACTTGCAAAGCAGCCCAAGACTGCTGCTTCGCCATCGTGAAAACAACATTTGGCTTGCGCTGCGCATCCATCTCCAAAATGACCGCCTCCAGTTTTGCGCACATTTTATCATCTAGAATCGCTTATTCAGTTCTATAACTACTTTATAAAAATGAAAAAATCATATCTCAAGCTACTCGAAAACAATAAGATTTGGGTAGCCGAGCAGAACGAAATCAACCCGAGTTTCTTTAGCGACTTGGCAAGTGGTCAAACGCCAGAATATCTGTGGATAGGTTGCTCGGACAGCCGCGTGCCCGCCAATGAAATCACGGGCACCAAGCCTGGCGAGATGTTTGTGCATAGAAACATCGCCAATATGGTGGTCCACAGCGATATGAACTTGCTGAGTGTCCTCTCCTACGCTGTCGAGGTACTCAAAGTGAAGCATGTGATTGTATGCGGTCACTATGGTTGCGGAGGCGTGTTGGCAGCGATGGGCAATCAACAATATGGCCTCATCGACAATTGGCTGCGCCACATCAAAGATGTCTATCGCTTGCACCATGTCGAGTTGGATGTAATCCAAGATGAGCAGCAAAGGGCAAAAAGGTTGGTCGAACTCAATGTGATCGAGCAGGTGAATGACTTGGGCAAGACCTCGATCGTGCAAAATGCTTGGGCCCAAGCGCAACCCTTGCATATCCATGGCTGGGTTTATGACATCCAAGATGGCATCATTCAAGACCTCAAAGTCTCTTGCACGAGCTTTGTGGACCTTCATAAGGTCTATCGCCTGGACCAGAAAGAGGGCCTAATCTATGCCAACAAGGATTGATGGCTTTCTGAAAACTATGATTTCATGCAGCATGGATGCAAGGCGGTGCAGCCAGAACCAGCTCGGCTAGCAGCCCGCATTAGCTCGACGCATCACTCGATCCATCGTCCTCTTGGAAGGTCTCCAAGTTGGGATTTTCTGTGCCGATGTGGATGAGGGCATCGCCCTCGTTGATGACGGGTTGGTTGTTGAGGCCGATGAGGTAACCGTCAAAAGGCGCCTTGACCTCCATGACCATCTCACCAAAAGGATCGCCGACATGGGCCATCACTTGTCCCTCGATCACGCCATCGCCTGCATGCACAAAAGGCACAAACATGCCCGACATCTTGGCACGCAGCCATGTGCTGCGCCGCAAGACCAACGATTCTCGGGGCGCGATCTTGCGCTCGACCATTTGCAAATGGGCCATCACCCGATGAATCCCGTCCATGGCCTCGTTGATGGATCGCTCGTCGAAGCGCTGGGATTCGCCGCCCTCAAAGACGATCATCGTCTTACCAGCATTGGTGGCAGCCCGCCTGAACGACCCTGGGATTTCCTTGGAATTCAGGATAAATGGACCACCAAATGCATGGGCCATTTCCAAGGAAGCCTCACGCTCAAAGTCGCAGCGCACTTGCGGATAGTTGGTGCGGCTCGCGCCACCGGTGTGCAGATCGATTCCATAGTCGGCATGCACCACGACCTCATTGAGCAAGATATAAGCCAATCGCCGCGCAAGCGAGCCTGACTGACTGCCTGGAAAGGAGCGGTTGAGGTCCTTGCCGTCTGGCAAATCACGCGATTGGTGTAGGAAGCCATAGACGTTCACGATGGGCATCGCGATGATGGAACCGGCCTGTGGCATGAGTGATCCGTTGCGGATCATCCTGCGCAGGGTCTCGGTGCCATTGACCTCGTCGCCATGCAGGCCCGATGTCACGAGCAGTACGGGGCCATCTTCTACGCCCCTGAAGACATAGACCGGCAGCTGAATCTCCGTATGCGTGGGCAGGCGGGCGATCGTGAGTGAGATTTCTTTGCGTTCGCCGGGGGCAAACTCATAGTCCTGAATTACCAAGGGTCTCGTCATATTTCAATACCCAATGGTGTCACGGTTCAAGTTATTTTTGGCGTTGCGCTCGATGTATTGGATGATCTTGCCTGCAATATCGACGCCCGTTGCACG
>JANORP010000329.1:0-10624 GCA_031415375.1 Bacteroidota bacterium
AAATTTTTTTATTGCGGGGTATGGTTTGTGGGCACCCGTCTTTGTTTGGTTCCGCACATCCATGACCCGTAACCGCAAGCGCCTATACCATTGACCTGCAAGGTTCAACTTTTCGCGCAGTGACGGCATTGGCGGTGGCTGAAATCCGAGTAAATTGCATCAAAGCTATTACGATGAAGCGATCGCGTCTTTTTTCTTGCCTACTGGTAATGTTGTGCGGTCTTGGCTGCACTGCATCGGCCCAAAACATTTACCTCGACTGGGCGGCCTCGGTAGGCGGCACAGGCTTTGACATCGGGCGAGCAGTCGCCTTGGATGCGCAGGGGAATGCGCATGTGACGGGCTTTTTTCAAGGCTCCGCAGATTTTGATCCGGGCGCGGGCATCAGCATGCTCACCTCGGCGGGCGACAATGATGTCTTTGTCCAAAAGCTCGACGCGGCTGGCAGCCTGCTCTGGGCGCGCCGCATCGGTGGCGCAACTGTCGATGAGGGCAAGGGCATCGCGCTAGACGCCGCTGGCAATGTCTATGTTACGGGCCGCTTTTCTGGAACCGTCGATTTTGATCCGGGTTCCACCACAGCGATGGCTGTTTCCGTCGGGTTTGCGGATGTTTTTATCCTAAAGCTCGATGTCAACGGCAACTTTGTCTGGTTTCGGCAAATGGGGGCGGCAGGTTCTGACGAAGGTACTGCATTGACGGTGGATGCGAGTGGGGTCTATACCATCGGCTATTTCCAAGGCACGATGGACATCGATCCTACTGCGGGAAGCGAGCTCGTGGTCTCCACGATGGGCACCTTTGATATCTTTATCCAGCGGCTCGATGACAACGGTGATTATGTATGGGGCAAGCGTTTTGGGGCCGATGGGCTCGACTACGGATTTGGGATCACAGTGGGTCTCAATGGCCATGTCTTTGCGACGGGCTGTTATCAAGGCACGACTGATTTTGATCCTGACGTCGGGGTGAGCAACCTCACGACCGGCGTCGGTGCCACCTCGGCTTATGTGCTCAGCCTAGATACCGCAGGCGTCTATCGTTGGGTACGTCCCATTGGTGCAGCCGATTATTGCATTGGGTACGCCGTCTCGACCAGCAACAGCGGTGCATTGTTCATCACCGGCGGATTCAACGGCACCAATATGGACTTCGACCCCAGTGGGGGCACCAATCTCAAAACCAGCAATGCCTACGATGTCTTTGTGCAAAAGCTCGACGCCGATGGCGGCTATCATGGTGCCTGGACATTTGGCGGATTGGGCGACGACTATGGCTATGCCATCGATGTGACGCCCAGCAACGAGGTTTATTTCACGGGCGGCTATGGTGCGACCGTCGATTTTGACCCGAGTCCGTCGGCGACCTACAACATCACGTCTTTCAACAACACCTTTGACATGTACATCGAGCGGATGGACACCGCTGGGAACTTTATCTGGGCGCGCTCGATCGGGGGTGGGGATATCGAATATGGATTTGGGTTGGCCGCTGATGGCAATGGGCATGTCCTCACCACGGGTTGTTACGGACAGCAAGTCGATTTTGACACCGAGGCAGGCGTGTATAATCTGAGTACCAGCGGTGCGGCCGATATTTTTGTGCATCAACTCAAGCAATGTGCGCCCAGCAATGCGTCCATGACCTTAGCCGGATGCGATAGCCTGCAGGTGAATGCACAAACTTTTTACACCAGCGGCACATTCACCCAGACCCTCACCAACGCCACTGGTTGCGACAGCACGCTCACCTTGCAGCTCAGCATTGGGCAGACCACCTCCAGCAGTATCATCGATACCGCTTGTTTCGAGTACACCTTGAATGGGTTCAACTATGACAGCAGCGGCACATACGTGCAGACGCTCGCCAATGCAACGGGATGTGACAGTGTGCTAACGCTCGCGCTTACAGTCAATACGGTGGATACATCGGTCTCATTTTCTGCCTTCTACATTGTCGCCAATACAAACTTCGGCACGTTTCAATGGCTGGATTGCTACAACGCATTTTCACCCGTGCCCAACGGCAATACGGCCTCCTTTTTCCCCAACTATGCTTCCTCTTTCGCCGTCCAAATCACCCAGAATGGATGCATAGACACCTCCAATTGTTACCTGATTACGCTTGATCATCTCGAGGATGGCTTGGGGAATCTCATTTCCATCCTGCCAAACCCCACCCAGCGTGATTTCAGGATTGTCGTAGGTGAATCTTTGGGGACGGTTCAAGTGGAAATCCACGACGCCCTCGGCAAGCTGGTCTGGCAAGGCGACTATGAAAATGGCCAATCCTTGCACCTCGACGGCCCCAAGGGCTTGTACTTCGTGACCGCACACACCGCTGAAGGCAGCAGCAGCCTGAAATTGCTCAAAGAATGAAACGACTTTGCGGGCTCATGGCCTTCGCGATCGCCATTTTGTGGGCCAGCCGACTGCCCGCACAAAACGTTTATTCCGAGAAACTGTACCAATTTCTGTCCTTTGAGGCGATCCCGACATGGACGGCCGTTGCGACCGACTGGAACAAGGAGCAGGCACAGCTGCACCTTTATGACAGTCAGCAATACAAAGGCCATGCCCAGTACATTTCAGTAGCACTCAAGACAGGGATCACATTCGCCCAGTTCAAGGAACAGGTGCGTTACCCCGCCAAGCGCAAATACATGCCCTTTTTCCTCTTCGACCTGCGCAAAAAACCACCCGTCATCGACGGCAAGACCTGCACCTGGGCCTTGCGCATCGAGGACTATGCCTATCAGGACAATGTGCAACAAATGACGCAAACGACCCTACGTTTGTTGAGCGCGGTCACCGACTACATCCGCAGCGCGACTGGCAAGGCCACCCATGGGATCATCGTGCTCTCGACCAACCTGGAGAGCCAGCCCAATGTAGGCATCGCGCCCGCACTCAACCAGGCTGGCTACCCCAACCGCACAGTAAATCAGCTGCTTACACTCATGGGCGGCAAGACGGTGCATGTGCTCAACACGGGCACAGGCTACGGCTACCTGCGTTATGTGCCTGCTGGGGAAGAGGCACTTTTTAAGGCAAATGGCCAAGACATCGTGGTCTATGCCCGCATGCCGGCCCGCGTGCCGCCCGTGAATGGGATCATCACGCTGGAGCCGCAAACGCCCCTTTCGCATGTGAATCTCTTGGCCAAGAACAGAGGCACGTTCAACCTCTATGCAGCCGATACAGCAAGCTTGCCCGGCCTGCATGCCCACCTCGGGAAATTGGTCAAGATGGAGTGTGCCGATCAGCGCATTACCATCCGCCCCGCCACAGAGCAGCAGGCCAAAAGCTACTGGGACGCGCATGTGACCAAAGTTGTGATCCTGGCGGCCATCACCTCTGAGGTCGAGATCCTAGACCTCGCCACGGTCGATCCTGCCCGGCTCACCGCCAGCCTCGTCGGTGCCAAGGCCGCCAACTATGGCCGCCTGCAACACCTCCTTCCCGCCAACGTGAGGCCTGGCTTGGCCATTCCGTTTTTCTACTATCAAAACTGCATTCAGCAGGCAGGCGCCGATGCGATGATCTCCTCACTGGTCGGTACATCGCAAGGTCTCAGCGCTGCTGAAACAGAGACGCGGCTTGCCGAGATTCGCAAGGCCATCCAAGCGAGTCACGTGGCGCCGAGCTTGCTCGATGCCGTGCAGCAAGTGGCCAGAGACCACTTCCCCGGCAAGCGCATCCGTTTGCGCAGCTCCACCAACTGCGAGGACCTGCCCGGCTTCAACGGCGCGGGCTTGTACCTGAGCAAGGGCTTCGATCCTGGCGAAAGCAATGCCAAGTTGGCGCAAAAGATCTTGGAGGTCTATGCCAGCCTATGGACGCCCACCGCATTTGCGGAGCGGGAATACTATGGCATCGACCACAACAAGGCCATGATGGCCATCCTCATCAACGAGGCCTACAGCGACGAATATGCCAATGGGGTTGTGCTCACGATCCCTGACAAAAATGGCTACGCCATCGCCATCAACACCCAATGGGGCGACTCGGCGGTGACCAATCCCGAAAGCGGGCAGGTGCCCGAAGCCATCTTGTTCAAATCTGCCTTGAGCGATGTCTTCACAACCGAGTCCAAATCCAGCATCCACGATATTTTCCTTGAAAACAATCTCGCACCTTTGCTGCTCAAGCTGAAAGCGCTCACCATGCAGGTCCATGAGGCATTCACGGCGATGTATCCCCATGATGCCAAGACGGCCTACGGCGTCGATATCGAATTCAAGATCGTGCAGGAACCCCATCAATTCAAGTTGTACATCAAGCAAGCGCGGCCGCTCGGGCAGGTGCTCCCCGAATGAAATGGAGATGAAGACGTTGCTCATTCCCTTAAAGTCAGATACCGAACGTGCTGCAGTCGCACAAGCTTGGGAACGGGCTGGCGGCAAGGTCTTGCGCGTAGATCGCTTTTGGGAGCGGCCAGAAATCGCGGCCCAAGCGCCCGTTGCGATTTACGGCAACGATACCTTTGCCTTGGTATTGGCACAGGTCGTGGGTGTTGATTTGGCGACGCCTGACGATGCCTTGATCACGCGGCTTGCCGAGGTGTGGACGCGTCGCCGCGTGGTGCAGCTGCTTCTTGGCGAATTGGCGGTCACGCATTTTCCCTGTTTTGTGAAGCCTGTCATCCCTAAGCAATTCAAGGCGCAAGTGTATGCCTCACTGGCAGATTTGGAAGGCGAAACCTGCGATCTTGCCCCGACCGAAGCTGTCATGGTTTCCGAAATCTTAGGCCTGGAGGCCGAGGCGCGGGCCTTTGTATTGGATGGAGCGGTACAGGCTGTGGCAGTTTATGAGGGCTTGGGCGATGTGGGCGCGGTGTTTGAATTCCTTGGCAGCTTTGCCAAGGAACACTTGGCGGCATTGCCTAGCGCATACGTCGTGGATGCGGGTTACGATGCACAATTGGGTTGGTGGGTGATGGAATTCAATTCAGCATGGGGCGCTGGCTTGAATGGTTGCGATCCAGACAAAGTGGTTGCATGCATTGCCGCTGCGACCATGTCGGGCTAGTTCATGGTTCACATTCGCAAAATCGCCAAACTGCTAAAGACCTCCTTGCCTTGAAGCCGCAAAAGATAGTGTCCTGCTGGGAAAGTACTGATGTCTAGCTGCAATACCTCTGCAAAGGCTGGCCATTCCCATGCGCCCATCTGTCTGCCCATTGCATCGATGATGATCACCTTTAGTGCCTGTGGAGACGCTTTGGTAGTCCTGAGGTGGAGCACTTGCCCCTTGCCGACAGGGTTTGGAAATGCTGAAATTGTCTGGGCAAAATCCTGTGGCGCATCTGCGGTGACCGCTGGCAGCTGGGAGAGGGTACTGGTGTAGCGTGTCTCGAGAAACGGCTTGATGCCGTAAGGCGTGTGGCCATCGACGGTGCCTGTGAAGCCAAGCTGAAAGTCGGCAAAGGTATAGCCGTAGTCGAGGCTGCGAAAGGTGTCGGTCACAGCTGCGGGCGTGATGAGGTTGCGCAGGAAATCGATCCGTGGGAATATCGAGTCGGGCCGCGTGATGTAGCGGGTCACGGAGTCCAGTATGCTGTAATAATAACTTTCAAAGGCAGGTACTGCCAGCAACTTGGAGGCGAGGGGCCGCGGTTCGCTA
This sequence comes from Bacteroidota bacterium, assembly GCA_031415375.1. GTDB lineage: Bacteria > Bacteroidota > Bacteroidia > J057 > JADKCL01 > JADKCL01. The sequence continues at coordinate 5,625 of JANORP010000329.1, forward strand.
TGGGTGAGCCAATCGCGACAATCGCGCGTCGCCCAGTCGCGCTGCACCCAATCGACGCCAAATGTATTGTCGGTATCGTAGGTGATGAACTCCATGGGGCCGTTTGGCTGACGGTTGTACAGGTAATAATTGTTTTTGTTGTAACCATAGTCGTCCCAATTGCCGGTGGCTACGTCGATGGCCAGGGCTTTGAGGAAGCCTTGCACGTCGAGGTAGAGCGGCATGTCGGCCGCAAATGCGGCGTCGGGATTGCGGTTGAGTTGGGTGATGAGTGCGACCAAGTCGCTGTAGTCGTCGAGCGAATCGTTGGTTTGGAGGTCATAGGCGCGCCCACCTGTCGCGCTGGCGCTCGCGATGTTTTTGTAGTTCTGTTGGTTGGTGCCCTGATAGACCATGTCGGCCGGATAGGTGCATTTGTAGAGATTGCCTGCATTCTCTGCAAATACTTGGTCGAGCCATTGTTTGTCCAGCTCCTCCAGGCAAGTGTAGAGGCCATATTCGATGCCGTTGATATAGAGCTGGACAAAGGTCGTGCGGCGTGGGGGCATTCCACTTTGGTTCCAGACCTCATAAAACAGCTTTTCCCGGATCATCGTGGGATCGTTGTGCTGCCCATTGAGGTTCAGTTTTTTGGTGCCTTGGTAGCGACGGCCTGGCGCAAATTCATTGAAGCTGATTTTGAAGGATTTCTTGGCGGCGTTGCGGGAGGTATTCCCGCGCAGGCGCAAGCCTATCTGTGTGATGGTGTCGCGCACGAGGCCATCGTCATACATCATGTCGGCGATGTAATAATGTGTGCCATAGATATCGGTGTAGATCGCAGCCAGAGAATCTGCGGCGATGTTGATGTAGATGGCCGAGACGCGGCTGTCGTCCCACAAGGCTGTGGATGATTGGGCGTGGCTAGGCAGCCTGCCCAAGAAGACCCCAAGGAGGGCAACGATGAAAATTCTGATTCCAAGGCGATGCATCAAGCGAAGATGAGGAAGAATTGTATGCTGTGCACTTTTTTGTGCCCAATCCGCTGGGTCATTGGCGTCCAGCAACATGTTCCAAATGCAGCCTTCAGGTCATTCAAATGCAATAAAATTCCTGAGTGCGTAAGATATTTTTAACCGAAAACGATTTAGATGCTACCTAGGGATCAATATTGACCATCTTGCCAAGTAAGAAGGCCGTAAGATCACCCTTGTGTACCCGAAATGATAGCTGCATCTTTACATCAAGCAAGAGCAAGGATTAGGGGACTCCCACATGTTGGTTGAGTCCCCTAGTTTATTTTAGCAGAATGGACAAAATTTTTCGAATCACATTTCGTGTTGAATTCTGCTCCGCAGCTCGGCTAAATTCAACCCCAAGTACGATTCTATAAATTCTGAAAATTCTGCTCATTTCCCTTTTTGTGTTGTGCGCTGCTTGGCTGCTTCGGTCAAGGCAAAGCTCTCTTTGCGTGTGATGGTTTTGATGAACTCGACGCTGCGAAACCTCAAAGCGCTCCAATCCTCATCGACGGCGACTTGCCGCACAGGCTCCAGATTGTACTGGGCGAGGCTGGCCCAGCCATTGTCGCGGTTGAAGTCACATTTGTACTTCTTGGAACTGCCTTTGGGATAACATAGCCAAATGGTCGCGTCACCTTTGAGCTTGGGGGCGAGTGCCTGCATGACCGTATCGATCTGCGCTTGCGTCATCACAAAGCCGATGGCAAATGTGACTGCAGTAGCTTGCGCAAGATCTTGCGCGACTTCAGTAAAGCTGGCCATTGCGGCAAGTTCAGCATCCAATGAGGCAGGCGCATTGAGGACAAGAATGTGTGACTGATCCTTGAAGTTGAGTTTTTTGAACAATGGGGTCATGACGTTCGAGGCTAAAAATCAGTGTGGGTGAGGACAATTTCGAGATGCAAAGATAAGGGCTTGGAAAAAGGATTTGAGCAACGCTTCAAAATCTTACGCGCGTGCATACATGGCTGCCATTGCTGCCGCGCGTTTCGCGAGGCGAGCCCGCAGGCTTGCGGGCGCGAGCACCTGCATGGTCTCACCAAAACCGAGGATGTCGCGCTCGAGCTCATAGTTGGGCCGCACGTGGATGGAGACCACGATGCTGCCATCCTCTTGCCGCGCGACCACCTCTTGGCTGCTGTGCAGCGGCTTGGTCTCCACGTAGGGTGCATTCACTGCATTTACTTGCAACATGACTTCAGCGACGGCATCACCCGTGTTTTTGGTCACCCCGATGATGTCGCTAAAGTGCGTCTCGCCATCAAATCCCGCCAAATAACGAAAAGGCACATCAGGAGCGGCAACCAAAGCTTGCATCCGATCGAGCGCCAAGGTCGTGAGCAGCTGCTCATCCCCCCGCATCCCCAAAACAAACCAACGGTTGCGAAACTCCTTGAGCAGGCAAGGATGAAATACAAAGCGCTGTCCGCTTGCCGCCTTGAAACTCTGGTAATCGATGCGCACGGCTTCCTGCTGTACCACGGCTTTGTACAAGGTGTCCAGATATTCCAAGCCCCGCAGATCCTCGTTTTTCTCGAAATGGATGGCGGGTGCCGAATGCGAGCGCTCGACATGGATCTTGTCCTCAAACTTGCGCAACATGCCACCGATATCCGCAAAGTGGCTGAAGCCCTTGAACTGCTCCAAGATTTTCACGACCTCCTCCAAGGTATTCAGGTCTTGCTCGCTGAGCGGAATCTGTGTGATCGAGTAACCAGGTTCCGCATAAGCATAATACTTTTTGTCGGTCACCACGATCGGCGCATTGTAGCCTAGCTTGTCGCTGCGCATCGCTTGGATATCCAACTGCACACTTCGTTTGCTGATGCCCTTGGCCATGCCCTCAAATTCGTACAAAGCCTCCGAGCAAGCGTCGATGAGGTCCTCCAAAGTCCACTTACGGTAATGGTTTTGCAGACATCGGTCGATGGTGCGGTAGCGGATAAGGGCGTTGCGATTGATCGGCATAAAATTATGTGTCTGAAAAACAGTGGTTTATATATTTCTTTCACAAATCTCCTAAAATAAATTCTGCTACGCAAATAGGCTGCGCAGTACTGCTTTTGTTTTGAATCGTCGATCGGAAATGGATTCCGAATGAAAGACCGAAAGGAGTACACTATGAAATTTAATCGCAAAACCACCGCCCCACAGCCGACCACCAACTACATGGGCGGCAAGTCCTACGCATTGACGCCAGAGATGGAACTCTACACGGCCGCAGTGACTTCTTTCGTCGATAACAGCTACTACGAGAAAGTGAACGAACGCATCCTCCGCATCCGTGCCTGCATTGCGCAAGTGTCCCCTGAGTTTGTGGCCAAGCTCGCAGTGTATGCACGAGAAGACATGAAATTGCGTGCGATGCCGCTGGTGCTCGTCGTCGAGCTGTCACGTGTGCACCGTGGCGACGACCTTGTCGCCCGTACCGTGGAGCGCGTTGTGCAGCGTGCCGACGAATTGATGGAGGTGCTCGCTTATTTCCAAGCTGCCGAGACGCGCACCGGTACCAAGCGCCTGCACAAGCTACCCAAGCAATTGCAAAAGGGCCTGGCTGCAGCCATGAATAAGTTTGACGAATACCAATTTGCCAAATATGACCGCAAGTCTGAGGTGCGTCTGCGCGACGTACTCTTCTTGACGCACCCCAAGGCCAAGGATGAGGCACAGCAAGCGCTCTTCGACAAGATCGCTACGGAAAATCTGGCTGTGCCATTCACCTGGGAAACGGAGCTTTCGGTCCTCGGTCAGCAGACCTTCACCAATGAGAAAGCACGCCAAAACGCCGTTGCACAAGCTTGGGAAAATTTGGTTGTGAGCAACAAAATGGGTTATATGGCGACCTTGCGCAACCTGCGCAATATCATCCTCAAAGGTTCCGACACAGCGCTGGAGCTGGCATTGACACAACTGAGCAGCCGCGAGGCCGTGCGCAAGTCCAAGCAATTGCCTTTCCGTTTCCTGTCGGCTTACGAGGAAGTAAGCAAGATCGCAATGGAGGACAGCCTGTTTGAAAGCACCCGCAAAAAGGTCGTACAAGCCGAAAAGGCGATTGCCACGGCAGTCGAGATGTCGGCCGACAACATCCCTTACATTGCAGGTCGCACCTTGATCCTCACCGACAACTCGGGCTCGATGCGTGGCGATAGCGGTGGCAGCTCGGCTGTGAGCGCGATGAGCAAGCGCAGCTCGGCCGATATTGCGAACCTATTTTCGGTGCTCTACTGGACCCGCGCCAAGGACACCATGGTAGGCTTGTTTGGGGATCGACTGCTCATGCCCAGCATGGACCGTGCAAAAGGCGTGTTTGAAAACTTCAAAACCCTGAACGAAATGGGCAGTACATGTGGCCCAGGCACCGAGCGTGGCATCTTTGATATGATGGAGCAATTGATCAAGGACAAAATCATGGTCGATCACATCATCATCTTCTCTGACTGCCAGATCGGTACAGGCTGCAATTGGTATGACACCCGCGGCAACAAGGGTTCCGACTTTGACAAGCTGTTTCAGCAATACCGTGGCATGAATCCAAGCGTGATGACCTACAGCATCGACCTGCGCGGCCTCGGCAATACGCTCTTCAAAGAAGGCGTGGTGACCTTGGCGGGCTGGAGCGAGAAGCTCTTTGACCTGATCGCGGCCTTCGGCAATGGCGTGACGGCAGTGGAGTACATCCAAGCCATTCATATCTGACAATGGCAACAGGGGCGGCCGCGCGCCGCCCCAAAGCCTACCGTACCTTGACATTTGAATCAAAAAATATTGCGGCTGGTGTCGTAGGCATGTCTTACTTCGTTATGGATACAAATAGAGGACATGTCGCTTTTTACCCAGCATGCAGTTTTTGAATAAAATAAAAATATGAGTATCCGGAACTTTGACAGTAGCAAAAAAAGCCATGTCATTTCGACCGAAGTCTTGGGGGATTTGCAAGGCTCTGAAGGAGCCGAAGCAAATGCACCAAGACGTAGCGGAGAAATCTAGCGCCTCACGATA
>JANORP010000330.1:0-34482 GCA_031415375.1 Bacteroidota bacterium
CCCCGCCCGCCCCGCCCCCGGCCCGCGCGCCAAAGCCGTGCGCCGGGCCTATGACAGCGGGTGAACTCCGTTCGTCGGGGCCTATGACAGCCGGTGAAATCCGTTCGTCGGGCCTATGACAGCGGGTGAAATCCGTTCGTCGGGGCCTATGACAGCGGGTGAAATCCGTTCGTCGGGCCTATGACAGCCGGTGAAATCCGTTCGTCGGGCCTATGACAGCGGGTGAAATCCGTTCGTCGGGCCTTCCCGGCAGTTCTGGGGAGGCCCAACGAACGGGTCTCCATTTTATATGTATAAAAATTAGGCCCGAAAATCGATTTTGATGCGCATCCCAGGGTCGATCTTTTTGGGAAATGGAAGAACATCGCGCCATTCTAGCTAGTTTCGTCTCCGTGAATATTCCGAAACTCTACCTTTTGAGCGGCAATGGCAGCATCAAGGCTTGGTGGGCAGATTGCCTCCCTCATTTCCAATATATGGAGCCGCTCCCGCTGGAATTGCCCGGATACGGCACCAATCCATCGGACCAATATCAAAGCCTGGGCCAGCTTGCCGACGCCCTCCTCGCGATGACTGAACCCGGCCACAAGATCTTTGCCGTCGGCATCAATGCCCTCGTGGTCTTGCATGCCCTCGTGAAGCAGCCTGGGCATTTCTCCAAAGCCTATCTCCTCGCGCCTGTGGGTGCTTTTTTGGAAGAGCGCCCCTTTGTGCGCATGATGCGTGGGCCGCTCATGGCCAAATTCAGCCACTTCCTGCTGGCACGTTTCCCCAAACTCTTCGCCCGCAAATTCTCCAGCCGCAGCTGGACCGCCGCCCAATATGCGCGCATGGGTGATGGCTACGCCCAATGCAGGGCCTTTGAAGCCTATTTTGACTTTGTGCAGGGCTGGAATGCACTCGACTTGTTTGAGTGGATCACCGACCCTATCACCCTCATTTGGGGCACGGGTGACCGCGTGCTCGACGCCGGGCAAGTCGCAGCTTGGGACGGCATCTTGCCACGCACACAGATGGAGGTGATCGTAAAAACAGATTGGGAACACTATCCCTACATCGATGATCCTGTCGAATTTGCAGCCTTTATGGAAAGCGATCCGCGTGGGTTTTTTGCCCACACCAAGGCTGGACGCCTGCAGCTGGGCACCCTCGCGGGCCTGCCTGTGCCCGCACAGGTGGGCGTGGGCAACGCAAGCGAGATTGCAGCGGCGATCCCGCGATTGTCGGCACAGAAAACTTATGCTGTGCGCTCCTCGGGCGCACAAGAAGACCATATCGACCACAGCAATGCCGGCATCCACACGACATTTTTGCGGGTGCCGCTTGCAGAGGTCGCCAAGCGCGCCCAGGAATTGCTCGACATGGGTTTGGAGACGGCTGTGATCCAAGAGTTTGTGGAGCCACGCGTCTCGGGGGTCGCCTTTGTGCGTTGGATCGCCGCCGAGGTCGAGCTGGTGGAGGGCCATCTTGAGGAATTGGTGAGCGGAACCGTGACCCCGACACGGTTTGTGCTCTCCAAAATGGGCGGCGATTGGGAATTGTTGCCAGCAGATCTGCCTGCGGGATTTCCGCTGGCAGGATTGCATGCTTTTTTGAAGCAGTGCATCCGCGCATTTCACTACGCGCACTCCGACATCGAATGGGCATGGGACGGGCAGCAGTTTCATATGCTGCAGATCAGACCCGTGACCGGCAGCGATTGGCGGCGCTCGCTCAGTAGCGCCAACCTCGACGAGATCTTGCCCCGGCAAGTGAGTCGGCTCATGGAGCATGCCCAACGGCAAGCATCCCTGAGCATCAGCCGACTCTACGCCTTGTGGGACCCGCGCACGCTGCAAGACAGTGAACCGTTCACCGTCCCGCACCTCGACGCCTCCTATATCAACAGCGACCTGTTCCTGAGCCGCTTCCGAGATTGGGGACTCCCAAGTCAGCTCCTCGCCAACGAGATCGGCGGCGCTGTCCCCGCATTCGGGTTCAAGCTCCTCAAATTCCTGAAAAGCATCCCGCTATTCCTCAGAATGCAACGCCGCACCCGCAAAGAAATCCTCCAAACCGCCAACATCCTCCAAGACTTCGAACAAGAACTTCACCAAATCCTAGCCGTCCAGCAACGTAAACTCAGCACACCAAATTCAAGCCCCCCAGATGATTCTAAAAATTCCGAAAATTCTGATCCTTCTGCTCTAGTGGGTTGGTTTGTGCGCTACTACGTCTTCATCGTGCGGCAAAACATGGTGATCAATGCCTGCTTGTCGTCGGCAATGGGGAGTTTTTGGGCGCGTCGCAAGACGGTCTATGGGCAGATGCAAGCTGGTCAATATCCGCATCGCTTGAAATTTGAAAGCGACCCGGCGAGCATCCGCACATCTGACGAAGTGATGCCTTTGGAGCCATTTCCCCGATGGTCGCAGGCGATCCATTTGTTGCACCGCCTCGGTGCGCCAGGGCTAGGCGGCAAATATTTTGAGGTGCGCGAGTGGTTTCGCGACAACAATATGCGGCTGTTTCACCAGCTGCATATTGCGCTGCGCGGATCGGATTGGCTACTCCCCTACCCTGGCATTCGCGAGAAATCGGGTGCCTTTTGGCAGGATGGCGGAGCCGTGATGACACAATCCCATGGCTTTGTGATCTATCCCGGTCGCGCCGAGGGCATCGTGGGTGAGGAAATTTTGATCGTGGATGCGCTGGAACCTGGGCATTATGAGGACTACAAAAAGGCCAAGGCCGTGATCGCCCGCACGGGCGGCCGCCTGAGCCATGGCGCCACTTTGCTGCGCGAACTCAAGAAACCGAGCGCGGTGATGCCCCTTGTGGGAACGGATCTGCTGGGACAGCGGGTCGTGTACTTGGATGGGGAGCTGCAGCTTTAGATGGTTGCGTAGATTTCGGTTTGCTGGGGGCGAAGGGTCGGGGGGCCTTTGGCTGGAGGCCTTGGACTCTCGGGCGCATTGGGTTCTTCGGTTTGCCGGAGACAAAGGGTCGGTGGTCCTTCGGCCAGAGGCCTTGGACTCGGGCGCATTGGGTTCTTCGGTTTGCCGGAGGCAAAGGGTCGGTGGTCCTTCGGCCAGAGGCCTTGGACTCTGGCGGTGCCTTGGACTTTGCGATTTGGTGGAGGCTGGCTGTCGGCTGATGCATCCAAAGTGTATTTTCATGCGCCAAAGTCGGCTTGGCTACGCTGATGCATCTTTTTTTTCTGTAACTTCGATCTTGTATTGGCGCTAAGGCTACAGAGAAGATTTTCCCCTAAAACTAGCAGCAATGCTGCACGCCCCTCAAAAAACGCGATGTACCGACCAGGATGCACCCGGCAAGTTCAAGGATATAGGCTCATGCAAGCCTTGCCTTGGTTGTTGGTGACATTGGGGATATGGTTCACATCTTCAACAGCAGTTGCCAAAGACGGTGCTTATGTGAATGTCAAGTTTTTCTCAGATAACCTCACACTCCCCAGCATGCCCGAGATGTACATCGACATGCCAGCTCCGCTCACAGAAAAAGGGTTCAGGCAAGTCTATGCCCATTTTGAATCCACCGAATTTTATCCGCTGCTCAAAAAGGTTGGCGACTATCGTCGCGGCATGAACCTGAGCGATTGGCATTACTATGATATCATCGCACGTTATGCCCAGCAGGTATTCCCCAAAAGCAACCGCAATTTCCAAGTGCTGTTCCAATGGTTCATACTGCGCAAATCGGGGATCGATGCGCGTCTCTTTTTCACAGCGACAGAGGTCTATCTCAATGCCCGCTCCGAAGATATCGATTTTGGCTTTTACCTCATCGAGCAAGATGGCCGCAAGTATGCCAATCTCACTGCCCGTCGCGAAAACCTCAAATTGGAAAACCTTACAGCCACGATGCCCTCGATCCTGATGGATTCGGCGACGATGCCATTTGCGATGAAACTCACGCAATTGCCGCGACTAGCGGTCTCAGACACCATCGAGCGGCTCATCGAATTTGTGCACAAAGGCGTGAAACATGCCTTGCGGGTCAATCTCAACAAGTCTTGGCTCGACCTCATGGATACCTATCCTTATTACAACCAACGCAACTATTTTGAGTTGGGCATGAGCCGCGAGGCCGAGAGTTCATTGCTGCCGGCGCTCTCCAAGCTGCTGGAGTACAAGACCGACGTGGAAAAGGTGCAATTGCTGCTCTCCTTTACACGCACTGCCTTTTTCTACAAAGACGACTACGGCCGCTATGGCAAGGAAAAACCGATGACACCCGAGGAGACGCTGTACCATAGCTACAGCGACTGCGAAGACCGCTCTGCGCTGTTCTTTTACTTGTGCCGCAAGCTCATCCACCTGCCAGCGATCGTGCTGGATTTCGAAACGCATGTGGGCGTCGCGGTGGTCTTGGAAGGCGTGGATGGCGATTTCTACAAATACCAAAACAGGCGATTTGTCTATTGTGAGCCGACTGGGCCACAAGATTTGCTCAAACCAGGGGAGATGTGGGAAAAGGTGCGTGAACAAAACGCACGCGTGCTCGTTGAGTACATTCCGGAATGAATCCCAAGTTAAAAACGGTTTTGCGTTGGTTGCCAGCATCGATTTGGATGCTGATGATTTTTTTGTTTTCCAACCAACCGGGAGGTGGCAGCGGGGCATTGAGCAAACTCATCATGTCTTACCTTGCAGAGGTGGGCATCGATTTCCAAGCCTGGTTTGGTGCCGATGCGGTCTGGGTCTTGCGCAAATGCGCGCATTTCACGGAATACATGATCCTGTATTTTTTGCTGCACTTCGCGCTTACTAGCAGGATCCCTTGGCAGAAGGCACGCTGGTGGGCGGCATTGGGCGTATTGCTCTATGCCAGCTCAGATGAAATCCACCAATTGTTCATTCCTGGCCGTGTGGGCGACATCTTGGATGTCGCCATCGACACGATGGGCGGTTGCTTGGGCCTCATTTTGCTCACGCTGTGGATGCTCATCTTCAGGCGCAATGGCCCGCGTCAAGCATTTGTCTCGCGCAGCAGCCAAGCCAAATAGTCGGGATTGCCGCCTATGATCGGTAGCGCCACCACACAAGGCACGGAATAGCTATGGTGTTGCTTCACGAGCGCTGTGAGCGGCTCCAAAAGCGCATCCCGTGATTTGAAAACCAGGACCGTCTCCGCTCCAGTCTCCAATTTCCCTTCCCACCAATAGATCGACGCCATGCCATCGATCACGTTGGCACAGGCTGCAAGGCGTGCCTCGACGACTGCCTGGCCCACACGCAGTGCCTCAGCGCGGTCTTGGCAGGTCACATAGACAAAAAGTGCTTCCATTTCACTGTATTTTCCAAAATGAATGACCAAAGTCAAAACAAGAGATTCAAATCCACTGTTAATTTACAAAATGAATAAGATCACGGACAAGATACAACAACTGCGCATGGAGTATGCCAAAGGCGCACTCGATGAGGTCAGTGTGCAGGCAGACCCGATGGAGGAGTTCCGCATCTGGATGGAGCAAGCGATCCAAGGCGGCATCGTGGAGCCTCATGCCATGACGCTCGCCACCTGTGATGCCGCTGGGCAACCCAGCGCACGCATCGTGCTGCTGCGTGGGTTTGACGCGCGTGGGTTCGTCTTTTTTTCCAACTACGAGAGCCACAAAGCCCAAAACCTGGCCGCCAATGACAAGGCTGCACTCTGCTTTTTTTGGCAGGAACTCGAGCGGCAGGTACGCATCGAGGGCAGTGTGACCAAGCTGCCGCTTGCCGAGTCAGACGCTTATTTCCACAGCCGCCCCCGCGAGAGCCGCATCGGCGCCTGGGCCTCCCCGCAAAGCCAAGTCTTGCCCGATCGACAGGCATTGGAAGGGCTGGTGCAGGCGCAATACGACCGCTTCAACACGATGCCCCTCGACCGCCCCGCCCACTGGGGGGGCTATGTGATCGCCCCGAGCAGCATCGAGTTTTGGCAAGGTCGCCCTAGTCGCCTGCATGACCGCATCCGCTACCGCAAGCAGGGCCAAGATTGGATCATCGAGCGCCTTGCCCCTTGATATACAAGCGTTAATGTTTACAATCCTTCATCGATTACCCATTCCTTGCCGATAGATTCCCACCTCAACTACTTGCAGAAGCATGCGTTTTGTCTGCCGCAGATTGCGGTGGCACCATCGGCGCACCTCGGCATCGTGGTGGTCATACCCTGTCATGACGAACCCGATCTATTGCCTACGCTCGACAGCCTTGCGGCTTGCGCGCCGCCTGCCTGCGCGGTCGAAGTGATCGTGGTCGTGAGCGGCAATCTCGCCGATACTGCCCAAGTAATGGCGCAAAACATTGCCACACTGGCACAAGTGCAGGCCTGGGCGCTGGCCCACAGCAACCCGCATTTACAAGTCCATTGCCTGCATTTTCCCGCGCTGCCGTCCAAACATGCGGGCGTGGGCCTCACCCGCAAGATCGGCATGGACGAGGCCGTACACCGCTTCGCATTGGCCGACAACCCGAGGGGCGTCATCGTGAGTTTGGATGCCGACACGGTGTGTGACGGCAACTACTTGCGGGCGCTTGAGCAGTATTTTGAGGCGCACCGCAAGCGCGACAGCTGTTCACTGGCATTTGAATTTCGGGCTGCGCCTGATGGGGAGCCGCTGGCAGCCGAGGCGATTGTATGCATCGAGCTTGCCGAGCGCATGCTGGTCGCGGGCCTGCGCACGTGTGGGCACCCGTATGCCTTTCACACACTGGGCGCGGCCATGGCCCTGCGCGTGGGGGCCTATCAGGCACAAGCGGGCATGAACAGGCGCAAGACTGGCGAAGACTTCGATTTCTTGCAAAAATTCATTGAATTGGGTGTGCATGGGAGCTGTACAGATGCGGTCGTGTACCCATCGGGGCGCATCTCGATGCGCAAGCCCAATGGGATCGGCCAACGTGTCGCGCAATATTGTACAGCAACAGGAGCACCCTTTTTGGTGTTTGCGTTGGAGAGTTTCCAGGCGCTGGCCCTGGGCCTGCGCGACGTGCCAAGCTGGTATGCGCTCGACACTGCCGATTTATCGGCTGCGTGGGCGCAATTTCCCACGGGCTTCAAGGAATTTATGGAGGCCCATGCATTCCTCAAAACCATCTCAGAAATCCAGCGCTATACCAGCAACGCAGCGGCATTTGAAAAGCGGTTTTACCGCTGGTTCAATAGCCTCAAAACATTCCAATATTTTGGCTATTGTCGCGACCATCACTTCCCAAATCAGCCGATTTTGGAGGTGGGGAATGGGATGTGGGGGTGGATGGAGGGGAAAGCAATGGTGGAAACAGCGAAGCTGCCTACGAGATCCGATTTGCCTCAGCAGCTACTGACTTGGTTTCGGGACTGAAGTCACCTTTAAAACTAGCATTCGATCAATCATCTCCTGAGATGGCATATTATGTTGCCAGACAAAACCTCTGCATTCCAGCCGAGATCAATAAAACCGCGATCATTTTCGCTGCGCCCCAAATTAAACATTCCTGAAAGCCTATATTGCTGTCTTGGAGAAACCGATGACCTCAAATGCCACTGCCCATCACCTGCGCGCAGCCTCACTCCTATCAACTCAAAAGCCGCCTCCCCAAGACTGGAGAGACGGCTTTTGTGCAAATCGCGCTACATCTAGCGCATGAAGCTGAATTGGGTTTCGCCCTGCCAGAAGCAGTCGACGCTTGGGCTCACAAACACGTCGGTCACCGTAATCGTAAAGACGTCATTGACACGCGCTTTCATCGCCAAAACATCGCCGAGGTTGAGATTACCGCTCTGCGAGGATACGCCATTGCGGGTGAGGGTTGCATAGGCATTGTCGGTGGGGCACAAGGAATTGCTCGTCGCGCCAAGACAAAAGACACCTACCCCAGAAGGACCCACGTCGGAAGCCGTAACGGTATAGCTAGCCGAATAGCTTGTACCGCAGGCACCGACGCATCCGCTCAGCAAGGTGTAGGTCCCACACTGGGCCATCGCTGACATGGACAGGCCGACTGTGAGCAATAGAACTGCAAAAAATGTTTTCATAAGGCAATTGATGGATTTAATTTACATAAAATGACTACCAACGATAGGCATTTTTAAGTTACAATGCAACAATTCGGATCAAAATTTCAACCCAAAACACAATCGTCCTGCAAATAACACCCAGACATGGCATGTTTCACCAAAACAAAGGCACGAAGCAGGATTCACTCTGCTTCGTGCCTTGAAGGAATAGCTGATGCAAGTAAGCGTCAGAAAATCGCAGCTGGCGCAGCTAGCCGTTCGCCGATGCCCTCGTACCAGACATCGGTCGAGAAGGCGCCATATTCCAAAATCGTCCACTTGTTGTTGACTTTCTTGAAGAGACACTCCACATGACAGCAGTCTTGCATGTCGTCGAGCGCTAGGGCCTTGCCATCTTTGCGCTGCGCATCGCCTTTGAACCAAGCAAAATTGCCGCTCACCTTGAAGTGGTTCACGACATACTTGAATTCTAATTTGAATTCTGCCTTCATTTTGTTGCGGAGCAGGTCGATCATCACCGTGCGTTCAGCGGTGTTGGTGCTATTCTTGACCTTGAAGTCTTTGACTTGGGCTTGGGCCAAAGTGCTCACCATCAACAGCGCAAGCAATAGACCGAGCTGTGTGAGCCAACGTAGTTGCGGAGGAGTCTTCATATCCTAAAGTCGATTGAGCTGAGATGAATGACCGAACTTCGGCCCCGTTTTTTTTATGTGGGTTCTGGACTCCACGTTCAGGGTTTGAAGATAGCAAAGTTTGGGCCAAAGGGGAAGATTGGATTCAGGCAGATTTTGAAGGCCAGGGAAATCGCAATGACGAGTCCGAGGCCTCTGGCCGAAGGACGCTCGACCCTTTGCCTCCGGCGAACGGAAATGGACTCGACTTGCCGAAGGCTAATCGCAATGACGCGTCCGAGGACTCGGGGGCGTAATGCTCGACCATTTGCCGATGGCAAATGTAAATCGACTCGACTTGCCAGAGGCAAAGGGTCGGTAATCCTTCGGCCGGAGGCCTCGGATTCAGGCAAGCACGAGTCCGAGGCCTCTGGCCGAAGGACGCTCGACCATTTGCCTCCGGCGAACGGAAATGGACTCGACTTGCCGGAGGCAAATCGCAATGACGCGTCCGAGGGCGCGAGGACTCGGGGGCGTAATGCCCGACCATTTGCCGATGACAAATGGAAATCGACTCGACTTGCCGGAGGCAAAGGGTCAGTAATCCTTCGGCCGGAGGCCTCGGATTCAGGCAAGTTCAGGGGCGCGGTGAGGTAACGCTCGACCATTTGCCGATGGCAAATGGAAATCGACTCGACTTGCCAGAGGCAAAGGGTCGGTAATCCTTCGGCCGGAGGCCTCGGATTCAGACTTCCAAGAAGCGTGGCAGCTCCATCATTCTGCGAGCCACTTGCCCAACTGCCGCGCAATCTCTGGGTAATCTGCAATGTCAGGGATGTGCTTGGAGCCTTGGAGCACGGTCACGCCTTTCAAGTTTTTGAAGATTTCTTTGCAGCGGGCGAGCGCCTTGTCGCCAGGGAAAAAGACGTCGTTTTCTGCGACCATGGCATAGACGGGCGCTTGGAAAGCGGCCATCTCGGCTGCTGTGGCCAAGGGTGGCTTGCGATAGTCCATCTTTACGCCTAGCAGCACCGCTTTTTGAAAAGCGACCGAATGCGCGTCTTTGGTAATGTAAAAGGCATCCATGAAATGCAGCAAGTGCGCCTCTTTTTTGGTCATGTTGAATTTGAGCAATGGGAAAAACAGCTTTTTCAGCGAGTCCCATCCGCCGCCGTTCACAAATCCGCCAGGGACGACAAAGATGGCTTTTTGCACCCGCGTTGGCGCATGTGCCATGAGCCGTTGGAGCAGAAAGGCACCATAGGATACCCCGATCACGGCTGCTTGCGGCAGCTCCAAGCCCTCCATCACCTCAGCCAACCACTTGCCATAACTGTTGTCCTTGACCGACGGACGTGTCTCGGCGCTTTTGGTGGTCTGCCCCACGGTATCGACGGCATAGATGCGATAGCGGTCAGTGAGGTCGCGCATCGCCTCCAGCGCGAGGGGCGCACCTGCATTGATGCCATGGAGCAAGACCACGGGCGGCTTGTCGGCGGGGCCACATACGATCACATGCGTGTTGCCTGCAGATGTAGCGACGTCGCGCTCCTCATACACCAGCTTACAAGCCTGCAGCTTGGCATCGTAGAGCGCCATGATTTCGGCTTTGACGGCCGGGCTTTTGTAGATCGTAGGTGGCGTAGCCATGATGATAATGCTGGGGTAAAGGTGAAACCGATGCCTTGCGGCTTACAACGGGACAAAGATAAAGCAAAAATTCAAACCTAGGCCATTTGGCCTAAAATATTTTTGTATTAGATTTGAGGAATGGATACCAAGGAGGCGATCAAGCAGCAGGCGTGTACGCTATTTAACTTGCGCGGGCTATCAGCAGTTACGCTGCGCGACATCGCCCTCGTGATGGACCGCAGCTATGGCAATCTCACCTACCACTATAGCAGCAAGGAAGCCCTGGTCGAATCGCTTTACGGAGATATGGTACAAGCCCTTGGCGCGATTTCAACCGCGCTCACATCGGCACAAGACCCATTGGTACAAATTCTCAAGGCCCCCGAGCAGACATTTGCAATTTCCTTGCGCTATCTATTTCTCTTTCGAGACTACCTGGATGTGGTGCGCAGCTACCCCAAACTCGCCGCATCCATCACAGTCTCCAACACTGCGCGCAAGCAAGGCTTGCGTGCGATGCTCATCGACCTGAGAGCGCAAGGTCTCTTGCGCCCCGAACTCCAAGATGCCGACATCGATTATCTCATGGAACTGAGCGGAGCCATGCGCACATTCTTTTTCATGCAATTTGGCAATGGAGACCTGCAACGCCCAGGTTTGGAGGCCGCGTATGTGCATTATGTGAACCGCCTCTTGTACCCTTACCTCAGCGCCGCTGGGCAAGCCGTGTACCGCGAGGTGCTCGGCGCCACGCAATGAGCGCCTTGACCTCTACTTGCCAACAATCCCATTCACATTGCACTGTGCAGGGCAGATGATTTCCCTATCTTAGCGCCGATGAAGGTTCAGAAAATACTGGCATTGTTGCTACGCTATGACCGTTGGCTGCTCTGGGTGGGCATCCCGCTGCTCTCGCTGGTGATGCACTACAGTGCCTGGAATCTCTCGCTCACGGGGCCACATGTGTGGCGGCAGTCACAGACGCAGCAGACGATCGACAGTTTTGTCGAGGAGGATTTTTGTATTTTGAACCCACGACAATTGGCGCGGGGCGCGGGCGATGGCATCGCCCGCCTTGAATTCCCGCTTTACCAATGGTTGATCGCTGCACTGGGCAAGCTTGTCGGCAATACGGTCTTGCTGAGCCGCATATTCACGTTTTTGCTCAGCTGCGTGGCCATTTGGGGAATGCATGCCTTGTTGCTGGCGTGGCTGCACAACCGCCTGACGGCCCTCTTGGCTGCCTATTTGATGGCCTTCGCTCCAGCATTTTTTTATTATGCAGTGACCCCATTGCCCGATATGCTGGCCTTCACGAGTGCGTTGTGGAGCCTCGCGGTACTGCTGCGCAATATCGATCGCTTTTCCTTCAAAATGTGGTCACTGGGCATGGCCTTGGCTGCGATGGCCACCTTGCTCAAGCTTCCTTATGCCATGTTTCTCGTGGGTCCATTGGTCGCTGCGGCGATCGCCTTTCGCAGCAAGCGCATCGGAATTGCGGGGCTTGCCAAGGCTGGCTTGATTGCGGCGATGGCGATGCTGCCCGCCACAGCTTGGTATCTATGGGTGATGCCGACCTGGGGTGCATCGGGCGCTGTCGGCGGACTGTTCACTTCGGACTGGGAATGGCCAGCATTGTGGGCCATCATCCGCTATCACATGACCGAGATGTATCCCCGCACCTTGATGAGCATCGTTGCAGTGCCGCTTCTTATATGGGGATATTATCAATTGTGGGTGCAACGCAATGCATTGCGTGCAGGTGGCAAGCACCTTGTGGCTGGCAGTGTCATGCTGGCCATCATGGCATTCAGCCTCCACGAAATCATGATTATCGGCACGATCCATGACTACTATCTTTTGCCGATCGTGCCTTTCTTGGTCCTTGGGATCGCTTTGGGCGCTAGCCATCTGTTGGAGCAAAAACATGCGGTCTCGATCGGGATTACCGTCTTGTTGCTGGCACTCATTCCCTACATGACGCACCGCCGCATTCAGCCGCGCTGGCGTCCAGAAAATGCTGAGTTCAACCGCGACCTGCTCCTGTACCAAACTGCGCTGCGACAGGCTGTGCCCGACGATGCGCTGGTGGTCGCGGGGCCCGATGTGTCCCACAATATATTTCCCTACTACATCCACAAAAAAGGTTGGGTCTGGGACGAAAACCAAGATTTTGGAGCGCTACAATTGCAAGCCTGGCGCGATCTCGGGGCGCAATATCTCTATTGCGATGACCGTACCTACGATAGCCGACCCGAGCTACAAGCGATGCTCAGCGCCGAGATCGGGCGCTTTGGATCCATACGCGTGTATCGCTTGCGCTGAGGTTATTGTGTTACCATTTGGGTATGTAACACTTTAGGGGAGCCCACGACAGTTGCGGCTCATAGTCATTGATATTGAGCCGTTTGCGCCAGAGGCAAATGGTCGATAGCCCTGCGGCCGGAGGCCGCGGGCTCGGGTTATTGTGTTACCATTTCACCACCTTGCGCACCGCTGTGCGATCGCCGATGCTCACGCGCAGCAGGTAGATGCCTGCTGGCAAGTCGGTCGTCGTCAAGGCGATCGTGCGCGTACCTGCGGGATAGGTTTTGGCGAGGAGCACCTGCCCGAGCTCATTGTGCAACGCCAACTCGACCTTGGTTTTGGCGGGCAATGCAAGCGCAATATCGAGTCGATCTGTAAATGGATTGGGATAAATCTCCCCATTCAGGCTGGCCATATCTTCACTGCCGACATAGACAAATTGGATATTTTGTGTGCCTGCATCTGTGCAGCCGATGGAGTCCACGATCGCGAGTTGCACAGTATAGGTGCCGCCGCTCGCGTAGGTATGCGAGGGATTGGACAAGGTAGAGGTACCGCCATCGCCAAAATCCCATGCATAACTCTGCGCCTGCTGATTGGCTGGCACAAACGACCAACTCAGGCCATTGGCGACTTGATTGGCTACAAATGCAGGGTTGGGCTGGGAAATGGTCACGTCCATTTCCTTGTGGCTTTGGCAACCGAAATCATCGGTCACCTCAAGGGTCACTGGCCCCGATTGAAGGAGGGTAATTAAGGCGCTGTCGGGTCCCGGCTGCCAATTGTAATTGTATTGAGGCCCGTTGAAACCAGCGTCATAGACGGCGCCTGCACATACTGTGGTGTCGGTCGGCAGGTAAAAGATAGGCTGAGCGATATTTTCCAAGGCAAATTCGGCATCCATCCAAGCCAAGCGCCGCGTGAGGTAGGAGCGCAATGAGTCAATTTGGTCGTCGTAAGATGCGCCACCGAGCTCATTCCAGATGGTAAAATTGCGCTCGGCAGCTTCATGGATCTGATTGGATAGGCTGTCGATCAGTACCAAAAATGAATTGTTGCTCAAGGTCGATTGGCGCAAGGAAGTCCATCGACAGGCGAGTTGATGGCGATAGTCATCTTCTGTCCACCACTTGGACCACCAAAAGGGGAATGGCCAACCCTGGTGTGTAATCTCCCAGACCCAACCGCTTGTGCGTCCTGGATCGTCATAATCCAGTGCCCGGTCATAGTCCCAAGGTGGGCCGATCTTGAGTTTGCCGCCATCAGTGGCCTTTTCCTTGTACATGAAAGTGCTGCGCCCATAGCTGTCATAGTTGACTGAAAATTCATTGACGATCAAAAAATCCATGAAGGTCTCAATGTTCACAAATTTGCGGTAGCCATTTACGGGATCGTCAAAATTGGGGCTCTGCATCACGTTTTCAAACGAGTCGATGTAGGCATGAATGTAATTGCCCTGCACGGGTGCAATCACATTGGCCCTTGGATAGACATACTTGAACTCTACGGGCAGCCCGCAAGTCGCATTGTTGATCGGGGGATAGTTGGAGTTCCAAGATCCGGGATCGCCCGTGATGTTCATTTCCACGATGTAGCCGCCTGTGAGGTTCACTCCCGAGAGATCGGCGCCAGTGAGCTTGGCGATGTCGATGCGGTTGGTGTCGCGTTTCATCTTCTCGGTGAGCGAGTAGTAGCCGATGTATTCGCCGTCCAAGATGATCTCACAAGGGCTGGTGCGCGCGGCGTAACCGCCCATTCGCCGGGCCATCTCATAGGTGAGCATATTTTTGATGAGCGTGTGGTCGAGGTATTCGGCCTTGAAGATCCAATCGTGCTCGCGCGGTTGCCCGAGCAGGGTCGTGTCCAGGTTTTGCCCGAGGCCATCGACGGATTCAAAGTCAAAATTTTTCTTGGGATAGGCTGGGCCGCTGAATCCTTGCCACTCGGCCATGATCGTGCCGACATAGGCGTAGTTGGTTTGGTTGGTATAGTTGCGCATGCCAGGGCCATTGTCGATGATCTGCATCAATACGGGCACCTTGGGATCGTCGCCGATCGCTGCACCCACCGTGGTCAGCTTCACGATCGGCAGATTGCTGGAACTGAAGATGAAGGGAAATGCAGGATCGGTGCCAAATCTAATGCTCCAAAAGCTCAAGATCCCGATATCCGCACCTGCCATGTCACGGCAGAGCAAGTGCCAGGTTCCATTGGGATTCTGGCCATTGTTCACACTCCCGATGGGTCCTTGCGCCTTGAAGGTCCCGGTAAATGGCGCATTGGCTTGGGTAATCGGGGTGCCTGTGCCACCCATGCAGGTATTGATAAAATCGTCGTCGCCGCCACCGATCCCAGAAAAGAGCAGGACGGTCGTGCCATCGGGCGCCTCTAATTTCACCTCCATGTCTGAGCAATAGGTATGCAACATGTTGATGCAAGCCAGCTCCAAACCAAAATTGGTGTCAATGACCGAGGGCAAGCCACTGACGACCACGTCAAATGACACGACGGAATTGTCGTCGGGAATGGTATCGGTGTGCGTGACACTAAAGGTCTGCGCCATCAAAGGCGCGGCACACAGCACAAAAAGAAGCGTGTAAAGCAGTTTTTTCATAGACATTGACAGCTGGGAAATCCAAACCCAAAGCCGAATGTAACGTTTTGGTAACATCATCCAAAGTCGTATGCCGACGAAAATGGCAATGGCAGCAGTTTTCGGTTTACCGCCTGGCCTGCCTATTTGAAACGTGTATAGGGCCGTGCAAGCTGTGCTTGTCGCGCGCGACTAGGCTCATTGTCTCACATACATTAGCCGGCAATCGGAGAGTACACCGCTTCCGAAATCCCTCAATGTGAGATCGACGGAAATTGTATCGGCTGCAGGAGAAATGCGGCCACTCGCCCCGTATGGTGTATAGTTGCAAGGCAATTGCCCAGAAACAAGCCTGAGCTCACCATCCTTGGTATAGTCGAATCGTAGCAAGTCTATACCCGACGTACCTATTGTTCCAAATGCTGGTGTGATCTTCAGTCTGTAATAGACACCTTCGTAGCCGATCGTAGCTTGGCCGCTGCTAGGGCAGCCGTTTCCACAATCATTGCTCGACCGAAAGGTTCCTCCAAGGTTATTGGATCCGTGATAGACGTGAACGGTCACAGTTGCCTCGGCTGTGCTACCATCATGGTCAGTGACCGTGTAGGTGATAGGGTAGTACCCTACACGATTTTTGTCGTAAGTCCCTGTGACGACGATTTCGGATGTCAAGTCGAAATCCTCCTTGTCAAACGCGATCGCGGTGGGGAGCTTCACGGCAGTGCCGCGCAAGGTTTCAATGCTCGTAGCGCCGTTCAGTCTCAAGATCGGCGGCTCATTCTCTCGCTTGCAGGCAGTACACGCGATCACGATCAACGTTGCAAAAAGGTAGAACTTTTGAAATGTGGTCTTGGTCATGGCGGAAAGATACGACCTCCAAGATGATTTCCATTCACTTGCAGCGCAAAAGGGGCAGTCTCTGCAAAAATACCTTGGTGTCTCAAAGACAAGTTCGTACCTTAGCCGAAACCGCAAAGACGACTCCATGGGGCGAACTAGATTCTCGATCGTTTTACTCATTTTCCTTTTTTTCTTGATGCCCTGTGCCCATGCGCAATTCACATATTTTGGCCTCAATGCCCAAATCGTGGGTGCACCAGCCGGTGGATCACAAATTGTGCCTTCGGTGGACTGGATGAAGCAGGTGAGCGCTCACCATGGTTTTGGTTTGGAGATCGGCCTGCCGATCTTCCTCCAATCCAATCCCGGAGCTGCGTTCGACGATCTTACAACGACTGCGTATGATGCACAGCTCCTCTGGAAACGCTCGGCGCTGCCCTATATTGGTGGACGGTATCGCCTGTTCATCGACAACTCCTTTTTCGTCGGCACAAGCCTACAAATGGGCTTGGTACGTGAGACATTTTTTGCCGACCGCCAATACGCTGATCAACCAAACAACATCAATGATATCCCTGCGGTCTATCTCGATTACCGCATCAAGAGTCCATTTGTGAGATTGAATTTGGAGACGGGTTTCATTTTGAATCTTGACAAACTGCTCTATTTCACCCTACAGGGCCGACTCGGCATACAAACCACGGAGCCACCTGTCCTGACCTTTGGCAGGTTCGGCGTTTACGATGGAGGTCTCGCCACCTTTAAGCCCTACCAAGGCACAAATGTGATCGGTGGTGCCTTGATGGGCCTCGGCGTGAAACTATAATCCACTTCTATACAGACGCAAACATGAAACTCAAGACCTATATCTTCGCCATTTTGTGGATCATGGTGCTCCCTGCCATCGGCAGCGCACAATTCACCTACGAGATCGAATCCACTCCCGACTCCGCAGAGGTCTATATGAATGGCGTTTTGGAGGGAAAGACGCCCATCAAAGTCAAATTTGAATGGAAAAATGTTCCCGACTCGGGGCTCGTCTTTCGATTGAAACATGAGGGCTATCTGGATGCCGAGTTTAGGGTGAATGAAAAACCCCGCGTCATCAAAAGCTGGAAGAAGATGAAACTGGAGAAATGGTTGCCGCACTTCCAACTAGATTCTGCCAGCGCATTGATCGAGTTTGACAAATTGCTCGCTGAGTTTCCCTCGGGCAAGCAGATCGGTGAGATCAAGCGGGGATCGAGCATCACCAAACTCACCTGGGAAGGTTTTTCCAGGCTGGGAGGCGACCCCATCGGCCTCAAGACTTACGATGTGCTCGGCAGCACAGGGTTCAATACACCCATGAGCGAGTCCAATCAATTGTTTTCCACCGAGAAACGCGCACGCAAAAGCCCACGCTTCCTCTTGGGGGCCAAGGTCACCGACCTATGGGTCGATATGAACAAAATCGTCATTGGCTATTATGAAGAGGTCTATGACTCCAAAGTGCGTCTCACGGTGGAGTGGCAAGTGTTTGACCGCACCATCAATCAGGTTGTGCTGCGTGGCAGCAGTGCTGCAAGTATCAAGCAACGCTTCAATGGCGATCCCAGCGATGGCGTCTTGGTCAATGCCTATGGCGATGCCCTCACGGCATTTATCGCCCAAGGCAAGCTGTTTGAATTGATCCAGTCGGCAGGGACTGCCTCGGTGTCCAATCTCCCCAGCGGCGACGACACGCAGACGGCAACCAAGACCAGCATCCCCAAGGTCAAAATCGAGCAATTTGAGTCCAACCCAGAGATGGTCCAATATGCCACCCAAGCTGCGGTCACGATCGCCACCGACGCTGGCCACGGCAGCGGTGTCTTGGTGAGTGAAGACGGCTACATAATCACGGCTGCTCATGTGATCGAGGGCGTGAACCGCATCAGTGTGGTATTTTCCAATGGCGTCGAGCTCGACGCGAAGCTCATCTCGCTCGATACACAATATGACATCGCCTTACTGGACGTCCCAGGCAACAAATACAAGGCGCTGCCCATCGGCGTGGGCCTCACGACGGGCCTCGGTGAAGAAGTTTATACAATCGGTACGCCAGGCGATCTGGAGCTGGGGCAAAGCATTTCCAAAGGCATCTTGAGCGGCAAGCGCAAGCACGAGGAGATCGTGTACATCCAGACCGATGTCGCGGTGAGCCCGGGCAACAGCGGTGGGCCGCTGCTCAACAACAAGGGACATATCATTGGCATCATCCAGCGCAAGCTCATCGGAGACGGCATCGAGGGTGTGGGCTTCGCCCTGCCCATCGAAACGGCCCTCAAGCAGCTCAAACTCACCGTCGGGGAATAAGCGACGACAAGGTCTTAGGGGTTGGGCATAGCAGGAATTCAGGCTTGCTTAGATGGGCGCGTTTGGTCGATTGTGCGCCTGGAAATGCGTTGCCTCCACGCTACAAAAGCACATCCATGGGGTGTACATTTCCTACTGGGTATTCACGTCAATTCTGCATCCAATGATTTTCATCCAGAACGGAGGCGACATTAGGTTTCTTTAACGTTCAGGGATAAGCTGTCCAGCTTGCCTTGCCCTATCTTTGGACAAGGCGGTCACTTACAGCACGCCACATGCCCCATGAAACAACTCTCGCTCTGCATTTGCAGGATGGCGCTAATGATCGCCATCTTGCCTTGTGCTAGCCAGGCGCAGCAAAGCCTCGCAGACTCACTGTCGGCAGCCTTGGGCGCGGCCGCGCCTGCCAGCGACAACCGTGCTGCGCTCACGCGCTATGTGGGCAGTCACATAGACGACGGGACTGCCAGTACATCGATCGGCACGGTCTTCCAAGGCACGCTGGTCCATGGGAAATTGATTCCCTTTCAAGGCTACAACTTTGACTACTACGACACCATCAGCTACCTCGACGACCGCGCATTTGTGCATGACAAGGTGCATAGGACCGTCTTGGCCGCTTACCAAGACATGGCCGTCGTCTTTCCCGAGCGCCGCTTTACGATCATGGAGTGCTCCAAACAAGCGGGTGGCAAAATCTGGCCGCACCGCACGCACCAAAACGGCATGAGCATCGATTTTATGGTGCCCATGTCGCAAGGATCAGCGGCCTTTTATGGACTGGACACGCTGGGATTCCAGCATTACCTCTTGGAATACAATCCCGACGGCAGCATTTCGGGCCAGCCGGATGTGAAGATCGATTTCGATATCGTTGCAGTCCATCTGCTTGCATTGCAAAAAAGGGCGGCCGCCCAGGGCCTCAAGATCTCCAAGATTCTCTTCCAAAAAGAATTGCTCGACGACCTGTTTGCCTCTGCCCATGGCGTTGCGCTGCGGGCTAGCAAGCTCTATTTCCCCACGGGATTGGAGCCGCTCATCAACCAGTTGCACGACAACCACTACCATGTGGACTTTGCGCCGCGTTAGGGTTTAAGAAGTCACTATGGGCCGCCATTGTGGCCTCAGACATCTCGGAATTCATTCCCTGTCATTGCATGGGTTTCATTATATTTGCACTTTGGAAGGACTTTCTTCCTTTGCCTTGTCGTTTTAAACGATTTTTATGAAAAAGTTCCTCTTTTTAGTCGTTGCCAGCTGCCTTTTGAGTGCAAAATTGGCCGTTGCGCAATTCACCCAAGTCCCGCTCCTCTACTCGTATGCTGCACTCGAGCCCTATATCGATGCGCAGACCATGGAAATCCACTTTTCCAAGCACCACACGGCCTATATCAAGAACTTGAATGCAGCGGTTGCGGGCACCGACATTGCCTTTGCAACGCTCGAAGAGATTTTTGCCAAAGTCTCCAAATACAGCGATGCAGTGCGCAACAATGCAGGTGGGCACTACAACCACAGCTTGTTTTGGACGATCCTCACCGACAAAAAGACGGCTTTGCACCCGCAACTTGAGGAGGCGATCAAGGCCACCTGGACCAGTGTCGATAGCATGAAGGTGCTGCTGAACAAGGCAGCGGCTACACGGTTTGGCTCGGGCTGGGCTTGGCTCTATGTCACCCCAGAGGGCAAGCTCGCCATCGGCAGCTCACCCAACCAAGACAATCCGCTCATGGATGCCTCCCCAATCAAGGGATACCCGATCCTGGGCATCGACGTCTGGGAGCACGCCTATTACCTCAAATATCAAAATAAGCGTGCCGACTACCTCGCTGCGATCTGGAACGTCGTCAATTGGGAAGAAGTGAGCAACCGCTACTTTAAAGTGGTGGCCAAGAAATCTAAATTTGATGTGTGGCCAGCCTTGAAAGACTTTCACCAGGCGATCTCGGAGACCTTTCACCCAAGCGAAGAGGGCAATCTGGCACCCATCAAGGCCCGCAGCAGCGAGCTGATGCAAAAGGCCGATGCGCTTGCGGCAAGTGTCATCCCCAAGGACTTCAACAAGCCCGAAATGCTCAAAAGCATCAAAAAATTGACGCTCGACAGCAAAAAATTGAATGATCTCGTGCTGAAAAAAGCATCTGACGAAACGATCAAGAAATCCCTCGTGGGGCTGCACAATACATTTCATGAGATTGTGGGCTACTGCTTCGGTGAAAAATAAGTACCCTGCTACATCGGCGGCTATCGCCGCGACAAGCTCAAAAGCTCAACCTCGAAAACTCCAACCGTTCAGCGACCATGTGGTTTGACCTCCAAGCGATTCGAAATCAATGGGACCAGGCAGCAGAAGCCTTCCAATTCCCGATGCTCGACGATGGGTATTACTACCATGCGGCACAAAAACTCACGGTTTACCGTGACATGCACCGCTGGGCGATGCTCATCGAGCTGTTACAATACAATAACCACGAGTATGACCTCGATGGGATTTTTACTGTTGCTTATGCATTTGGGAATTGTTTGTTGGCGAACAGTGCCGAAGATCCTGAACCCAGTTTCTTCCAATTTGCCAGCGAAGCTGAGCCAGATACTTTTTTGGAAGACAAGTTTGGGCTCACTTACTTGAATCCTGCGATCAAGACGATCCAAGTCAAAGGCGCTCCTTTGAATGTCACCTTGGATCCAGCGCGTTACGCAACCAAAGGAATCGCTTTGAAGACCGATCAGCAGGTCGCTCCTTGGCAATTCCTGAGGGGCCTCGTGCCTGAGAATGCCCACCGATTTTGGGTGAGCGCCGAGGACATGGCGCACCGTCTCCCACAAGACCTGCCGGTCTTGCTGACCATCGATGAATGGTACCATCCCAACCTTGCCATCGGCCAAATGCCCAGCAAGTCAGAAACTTTTTGGCAGCTGTCCAAAGTCATTGCAATGGGCGATTCAAGCTTCTATGAGCCTTCTCAGCCCGCAAATACGCATTGGAAAAATTGGCCAGACGGCGGGAGTTTATAGTGTTTTTTGGGGAATCCGTAATTAAGACTTAGCTTTTGGGGTTATCCTGTGCATATCCATCATGGAAGAAATTAAATTTTACAGTGTAGGCGCTGCCTACGGCGAGTTTTCCAACTTCGCTATATACCCGATCAAGCTCAAGGGCAAGATCTGGCCATCGACTGAACATTACTTTCAGGCGCAAAAATTTGCTGGCACTTCGCAAGAGACTGCCATCCAAAATGCTGTGAGCCCGATCAAGGCTGCAGAGATGGGCCGCAACCGCAAAATCCGCATTCGCCCCAACTGGGACAATGTCAAGGACAATGTGATGCATGAAGCCACGCGCGCAAAGTTCACGCAGCATGCCGACCTCAAAGCGATGTTGATCGCCACGGGCGACGCCAAGATCGTCGAGCACACTGAAAACGATGCCTATTGGGGCGATGGCGGCGACGGCAAAGGGCTCAACAAGCTCGGAAAGATCTTGATGCGGGTCAGAGAAGAGCTTCAAAAAGGCTAATTCTCCTACTTTACATCCCCATCTCCTTTTGCCCGATTGCTGCAAGCGACACGTGCCACGCATAGAAATGGAATCTCCTCTCGATCGGCCACAGTATGCGATCGGCATCATTGGTGCCGGGTTTGCGGGCATTATCGCTGCGATGCATCTGCAACGCAGCGGTCGCCAAGACTTTATCATCTTTGAGCGGGCCGATGCCATTGGCGGTACCTGGCGCGACAATACCTATCCTGGTTGCGCCTGCGACGTGCCCTCCTATGTCTATTCCATCGCAGATGCACCCAATCCAGATTGGTCACGCATGTATTCGCCACAAGCCGAAATCTTGGCTTACATGCAAGGAGTTGTGCAAAACCATGGTTTGGAGGCTCATATTCGCTATGACGCCGACATCGTGCATGCCGAGTTTGTCGAGGCTGGTGGCTACTGGAAACTCACAGATCGCCAAGGACGCCTCACGACCGTGAAGGCTGTGGTCGCGGCGCTCGGCCCACTCAATCGGCCCAAGATGCCAGCCATCGCTGGCATCGATCAATTTCAAGGTGCAGCTTTCCATACATCGCAATGGGACCACCATTGCGACCTGCGCGGCAAACGCGTGGCGGTCATCGGCACGGGTGCGAGTGTGGCCCAAGTCGTGCCCGCCATCGCCCCGATGGTCGGGCAACTCACCGTGTTTCAACGCACTGCCGCGTGGATCAGCGCTCGCAATGACCATGCGGTCTCGGCGGGTCAAAGGCTTCGATTCAAGCGCTTTCCTGGCTTGCAACGGCTCTTGCGTCATGCCATCTACGAAGTGATGGAATTTCGCGGTCGCCTTTTCATCGGTAACCAATTCCTCCACAGCTTCGTCACCCGACAATCCCTCAAAAAGCTCGCGCGTGAGGTGCATGATCCCGAAACACGCAGCAAACTCACACCGACCTACAAACTGGGCTGCAAACGCATTTTGGCCTCCGACGATTACTTGCCAAGCTTCAACAGGGAAAATGTGCAGCTCGTCACAGATGCCATCACTGAAATTCTCCCCACGGGCCTGCGCACGGCCGATGGCCAATTACATGTCGCAGACGTGATCATCTATGGTACTGGCTTTGAGACATCAGAGATCCATACCGACGCGCAGATCATCGGCCTCGGTGGCCGTGAATTGTTCACGCAATGGGCAAAATCGGGCATGGAGGCGCATCGCAGCACCACCTTTTCTGGCTATCCCAATCTCACATACGTCCTAGGCCCCAATACAGGTCTCGGCCACAGCTCGGTCCTCCATATCATGGAGTCCCAAATGCCCTACATTCTCCAATACCTCGACGTATTGGATGCACTTGGCCCCGACGGGTTTTTGGATGTGAAACCTGAGGCACAAGCGACCTACAACGCCGAACTGCAAGCACGTTTCAAAGGCACAGTATGGATCTCGGGCTGCAAGAGCTGGTATATGAACACGCAAGGGAAAATTGTAGTGCTGTATCCACGGCTCACGCGCGCATTCAGGAAGGCCATGGCCCGCCTGGATATCGGGAGCTATGACCAACGAAGCGGCACGCTCCAATAGCACAGCGATCGCCCAGCATTCAAAGTCCTGCGGTAGCTAGGCTTACCTCACAACAGTGATTTTTTTCGTTTGCAGCCCACCATCGGTATAAACCTGCACCAGATAGACGCCCGCTTGGGGCAATTCTACTTTGCAAATAGCTGCATTGGGGGTGGCGGTGTACACGACCTTGCCGAGCAGGTCGGTGACCGTGAGCGCATCAATGGCCGAGGCACTCACGACCCTGAATTGCCCTTGACTAGGATTGGGATAGACAGAGATGGGTGCTGAAAGTGTGGCGGCGACCCCGACTACAGGTGGATAGCAATAGCCAGGCAAGTTGTCATCGATCCAAGCCAAGCGATCGATGATCCACAGCTTGGTCGTAGCGACCTCCTCGGCGTAGGTATTGGCAAGCGGCGCAGGATTGGGCCAGACATAGGTGCCCAAAATCGGCCATTGCCTGAAATGGCGGTCGGTGCCAGCCTGCAACAGCAAAGCGATGGAATCCATCTCCCTAAAGATATGCGTCGTGTCGAGAACGGTCGTGCGCAGGTCCTGCCAGCGGCACTGCAAATTGTTGGTATAGGTCGTGTCTTGCAATAAGCGCTTCCACCAATAGGGCATATCGACATCGCAATAATCGGGCTCGTTGTAATGCCAGTCAGCTACGTCGGGCGCATTGCAATAGTCGGCCCCACGCCAGCCGCCATTAAAATCCCAAGAGGGTCCCATCTTGAGTTTGCCGCCTTTGCTGTCGCGGTCTTTGGAAAAATATGTGGAGAGCCAATAGGCATCCACATTCTTGGCCAATTCATTGAGGATGAAATAGTCAATAAAGGAGGGTTCGTCTGCAAACTGCCGCCAACCAGAGGCTGTGTCGGCAAATGACGGGCCAAACAAAGCCGTCTCAAAACTATCGACATACAACTGAATATAGTTTTGCTGGGCCGGCTGAATGCTAGCATTCTTGGGCTCGATACATTGGAAGTTGACGACATTGTTGTAGGGCGCCGTCTGATCGGGGGGGTAATTGGATTGCCAATAGTCGCCACCGATCCAGTCGATCTTGACGATATAGCCACCCGTGAGCTGGTCGCCACTCAGGTCATTGGAGGTGATCTTGGCGATATCAACGCGGTTGGAGTCACGCTTGATCGATTCGGTGATTTCATAGATGCCTTGGTACGAACCATCCAAGATCACCTCACAATAGCGCCCGCGCACGGCATACTGACCCATGTCGCGGCTCAGCTCATACGCAAGGTGATTGCGCATGCAGGCTTTGTCGCTGTAGGGCGCATACAAAATCCAATCGTGCTCGACTGGCAATCCTAGGAGGCTTGCATCGAGATTGGACCCAAATGAGTCCCGCGTCTCAAACCGGTATTGTTTCTGTGCAAAACTCTGCGAACTGTTCCCGCGCAATTCGATCCCGATCCATCCGTCATAGGCATTGAAGGGGTCGGTGGGATGGTTCAGGTTGCCGGGACCATTGTCGATGATGCCCATGCGGGCCATGATTTTGGGATCATTGGGGATGGTTTGCCCATTGGTGTTCAAGATCACGAGCGGCAAATCGGTGGCGGAAACGGAGAAATAGGTCGCAGGTTGATTGCCAAAGGTAATGGACCAACTGAAGACGAAGCCCGTGTCGGCGCCAGCCACATCCGTCACGCGTAGGAACCATGTCCCATTCCCGTCTTGCAAGTTGTTTACCAAGCCCATTTGGCCAGGGGCCTTGAAAGTTCCCGTGAAGGGTGCCGTTCCCTGCGCAATGGTGAGCGCTGCATTTTGGTTGAGGCAGGTATTGGTAAAATTGTCGTCGCCCCCTCCCTGCCGAGAGATGAGCGGGCTAGCGGTACCATCGGGCGACACGAGCCAGATTTCCAAATCTGAGTTGTAGGTATGCACCAAATCGATGCAGACCGTCTCCAAGCCAAAGCCGATCGTGTCGATGTTGGCTGGATTTAATCCTGTGACGGTGAGCGGGATGTCGATCGAGGTCAAGTCTTGAATGGGGCCGCTGCCCCCGGTGAAGGTCTGGGCATGGGCGGTGGTGTAGCCATAGAACACACACGACAGCACCATCAGGAGCCTAGCAAGGCGAGGAAAAAGGACCATTTCTTTCATGTCAAAACGTACGCTTTGGGAACAAGGTGCATGATCGGCAATTTTTGAAGGATGTGCAAGGGGTGATTAGCAATGCAAGGTCATGAATGAAGTCATCAAAGTGCGGCTCCGCAAGGTGCAATTTATTTGAAACGGCACGATAATATAGGTATCTTCGTTTGCAATCAGGTTCGCCTACAAATTCAAATAACAGCTTTGATCATGAAAAAACTTAATTTTTTTGTCCTTTTGAGCATATTGGCCTCCAGCATCTTTGCCCAATACCCCAATTGGGGTTGGGGACCAGCGATCACCATCAGCCAAAATGGGACGACGTTGAACTGTTCAACGTTTGATCCGTTTTTGGGTACTACTCGAACAACTACTGTATCTTCAGTCAACGTGTATTTAAATCAAGATGGAAATTTGGCATACCGAACCACTTCAGGGGAAATTGGAGGCCTGATTTATGATATCAATCAAGGAATTTGGAAGCCATATACTTTCGCTGTGAACGGCGGTACCACGATCCAAAACAAGAATGGAACGATCAGTTGGCAAACTAGCTCCAACGGCGCAGGCGCAGCAGTCTATGATCCAGCAGAGCAACTTTGGAAAACCACATCCCTGGGTGTCAATGGAATAGACTTCCTGGACAACAGGGACGGCGTGGTTGTTACTGGCTCGAACTCAGGAGCACTCAATGGTGCTGTTTTTGACCCAGGCCAGCATCTTTGGAAATCCACTTCATTTTCAGTTAACGATGCCGACCAATTCATGAACATTGATGGAGTGGTTGCTTGGGCATCTAGTGCAGGGAGTGTAAGCGGAGCGGTTTATGATCCTGCTCAGAACCTTTGGAAATCAACGAATTTGACGGTCAACTCAGGAAATTTCTTAGCAAATTCAAACGGCGTAATTGCATACATGTCAAATTCTGGTGCGGTGGGCGCTATGGCCTATGACCATGATCAAAGCCAATGGATTACGGGATCTTTGTCGCTTTCTGGAGGTACCAACTTAATTATAACGGATGGTACCGTATTTTGGATTACCTCAAGTGGTCAGAAGCAGGGAGGATATAGCTTTACTTCTCATAGCTGGCAAAGCAATCAAAATACAGATTTGCATTGTAAAATGTTTGTGACTAATGCCACCGGCAATGCACCCCTCATCACCTATTTCTGGTGCCTCTCTGTTGGTGCCAATTCCTATTCCTACAACAGTGGCGCAGGCCACACAATCACCCGCCGCTGGGGCTTCAAGCAGTATGACAATTCCGGCACTTATGCACCCGAACTCACAATTTTCAATTCCAATTCGAATACCACTTGCGACGCAAGTGTGACCGTGGGTGGCGTCGCCGTCGAAGAACCCATCCAAGGGCAAATCAGTATTTCGCCCAACCCCTTGCAGCGAGGCGATCTCTTGGAAATCAAGGCTTCCAAGCCGATTCGCAATGTGATCGTGCACAATATGATGGGCGTAGAAGTCTATCAGATGAGCACAAAAAGCAGCAGCGTGACTGTGGATCTCAACGGCTTACATTTGGCATCGGGCATTTATTTTGTGGAGGTTTTGGTGGATGGGAATGCAACGATGAGGAGGAAGGTTTTGGTGGAGTAGGGTTGCAATTTGAGAAAGGAAGAAATTCAATGATCAAGACAGAAAAAATAGCTTCTTTTCCTGAGAGGACCACCCTGACTCCAAGTATGCCGAGAAGATAAAAAACTGCAACATCATACTGAAGACGAACTTGTCCTGAGGTCGGGAATTATCTCGTGGATTGAAAATGATGCGAGCGATATTCGATTGTCAACCATGATGCGGATTATTCGGGATGGCTTGGACGAGCATTTTCGGCTATCTGTGAATGACTTACAAGCAAATCGTCTCGAATATTGCGGTTCTAAAGAATACCACCTCTTGCACTTATTCTGGGATCCCAAACCCCACATCCCGATACACATCCATCAGAGCCAAATTCACCCCCAATGACCGCAACACCATTTCTCCCTCCAACCCAGCATAAGTATCATTCACCCACTCCCCCGCGTCGTTCAAGAAAAAAACATCCACATTTGCGGATTCTTGCTCCACCAAGACATATTCTCTTAAACTTTTCAACTGCTTGTACTTCCGAAATTTACCGCCACGGTCAAAGCCCTCTGTGCTCGGTGACAACACCTCGATGATCACCGTAGGATTCTTAATAATGTCCACCCTTGGCCAAAAGTATTCAGGTTCGCCACAAACAACTGAAAGATCAGGATAGGATATGGACTTTGACGCGTGGATATGAACTTTGACACCGCTGTCGTTAGGACGACAGGCAGTTCCTTTCAAGGCGTTGAAAAGTGCACCACTAATATTGCTGCAAATGACTCCGTGTAGATAGGACCCACCTGCCATGTCGAAAATTTCGCCGTCATAGAATTCTGACTTCCCCTCGCGTGCGTCGTCGTAAGCAAGGTAATCCTCAAGACTGAACTTCTTGTTCTTTTCTTCTGAACGCATGATTCAAATTTAACAGATTCCGATCAAGATCCCAACCTCACTCCAAACGCCTTCAAAGCGTTCAGTCCATCGAATCGGCCAGAGGCCGCTGCGTCGCCAATGCGCCCACAGCCCCATCAACTGCTAACTGCTACCTACTAACTGCTAACTGCTACCTATTCTCAATCTCACAGCGACAATGTACGCAATTCCCAAAAACCCGTATCTTAGCCCCATGTCAGCATCCAAGATGATTTCTACCTTTAATCCTCGCCATGTCGTCACGATCGATCAGGTCGGCGTGGAGGAGCGTGTCGCCAAGTTCAAGACGCGCTCGATCAAGAAGGAAAGCAAAGTGGCCGCCCTCAAGCTGGCCCTCAACATGATCGACCTCACGACGCTCGAAGGCAAAGACACCGAGGGCAAGGTCAGGCAGCTCTGTTTCAAGGCCATGCATCCGCATGACGCGCTGCCAGGCATCCCCACGGTCGCGGCCATCTGCGTGTATCCGAGCATGGTGCGCGTGGCCAAAAAGGCGCTCGAAGGCTCCAAGGTCCAGGTCGCCTCGGTCTCCACGGCATTCCCATCGGGCCAAGCACCCTTGCAAGTCAAGCTCGACGACACTCGCTTTGCGGTGGACGAGGGCGCCGACGAGATCGACATGGTGATCAGCCGTGGCGAATTTCTCAAGGGCAATTACAACTTTGTCTTTGACGAAATCGCTGCCATCAAGGAGGCTTGCGGCAAGGCTCACCTCAAGGTGATCCTAGAGACCGGCGAACTCTGTACGCTCGACAACGTGCGCATTGCGAGCGAGATCGCCATGCATGCAGGCGGCGACTTCATCAAGACCTCCACGGGCAAGGTGCAACCTGCGGCCACCATGGAGGTGACGCTGGTGATGCTGGAGGCCATTCGCGACTTCTACTACGCGACCGGCAAAATGATCGGGATGAAGCCGGCCGGCGGCATCCGCGAGTCCAAGCAAGCGCTGCATTACTTGGTGATGCTTCGTGAAACCCTGGGCCAAGCCTGGATGAGCAATGAGTGGTTCCGCTTTGGTGCCTCGGTACTCGCCAACGATATTTTGATGCAGCTCGTGAAGGAACAGACGGGCATTTACCAATCACAAGATTACTTCTCCATCGACTAAGAACATGGCCAAGGATAAAAAACCAGCCGCAATCGGCTTGCAATTCGATACCGATTGGCAATACGCGCCCAGCCCAGAGAGCCGCGACCACATCCAGCTCAAAGCGCAATACGAGCTCTTCATCGGGGGCCAATGGGTGAAGCCTGAGTCGGGCAAATACTTCGACACGATCAATCCCGCGACCGAGGAAAAGATCGCCCGCATCGCCGAGGCCAGCAAGGCCGATGTCGATAAAGCAGTAAGGGCAGCCCGCAACGCCTACGACAAGTATTGGAAAAACATGTCGCCCAAGGACCGTGGCAAATACCTCTTTCGCATCGCCAGGATGCTTCAAGAGAAGGCCCGCGAATTTGCGGTGATCGAGACCATGGACGGCGGCAAGCCGATCCGCGAGTCGCGCGATGTCGATGTGCCGTTGGCCGCCAACCACTTCTTTTATTATGCTGGCTGGGCAGATAAGCTGGAATATGCATTCCCGAATCGGCGTCCAGAGCCGCTTGGCGTCGCTGGGCAGATCATCCCCTGGAATTTCCCATTGCTCATGGCAGCTTGGAAAATCGCGCCTGCATTGGCGACCGGGAACTGCGTGGTGCTGAAGCCCGCCGAGACGACCTCCCTCACCGCCTTGAAACTCGCCGAATTGATCCAGGAGGCCGACCTGCCACCTGGCGTCGTCAATATCATCACCGGGTTTGGCGCGACAGGCGCCGAGTTGGTGAACCATCCCGATGTCGATAAGATCGCCTTTACGGGTTCGACCGACGTGGGCAAGATCATCCAGCGCGCGATCGCGGGCACCCACAAAAAGGTGACCTTGGAGCTGGGCGGCAAAGCCGCCAACATCATCTTTGAGGACGCTGCATTGGACCAAGCCGTCGAGGGCATCATCAACGGCATCTACTTCAACCAAGGTCACGTGTGCTGCGCGGGCTCGCGCCTATTTGTGCAGGAAGGCGTGTATGACACCGTCGTGCGCAAGCTCAAGGACCGCATGGAAACCCTGATCGTGGGCGATCCGCTCGACAAAAACACGGACGTGGGCGCGATCAACAGCGCAAGTCAGCTCAAAACCATCCAAGAATACATCCGCATCGGGCAGGTCGAGGGAGCCGAAATGTTCCAAAACGCCTGTGCATTGCCCCAAAAAGGCTATTGGTGCCGCCCGACGCTCTTTTTGGGCGCCTCACAAAGCCACCGCATCGTGCAAGAGGAAATTTTTGGCCCAGTGCTAGCCGTGCAGACCTTCCGCACGGTCGATGAGGTCATCGAAAAGGCCAACAATACCAATTACGGCCTCAGCGCCGGGGTCTGGACCGACAAGGGCAGCAAGATTTTCCAAGTGAGCAGCAAGCTCAGAGCCGGCGTGATCTGGGGAAATACCTTCAACAAGTTTGACCCCGCGTCGCCCTTCGGTGGCTACAAGGAAAGCGGCTTCGGCCGTGAAGGTGGCCTGCACGGGTTGGCGGCGTATCTGCGGTTTTGAGGGATGGAAGCGGATGAAAAATACAAGGATTGGATTCGAGCCTTCGAGGATCTGGAAAGCCTAAAAGGACTTTGGTTCAAAATCAAAGCGCTAGAGCCCAATGGCTTGCCGTCGGGAAAGGCCTTTGAATACATGGTATTGCGAGCTTTTGAACTTGACGGCGAAAAAAGAGCTACCGTGGAGTACCCCTATACCGTCAGCTTATTCGATGAACAGGTCGTCGAACAAATCGACGGGTTTATCAGTGTCCCAGGGAGCGGTATCTACGCGATGGCTGAATCCAAAGATCAACTCGACAATGTCTCGATTACACCCATTTATAAGTTGAGGAGCCAATTGGCCCGTCGCCCTTCCAACATCATTGGGTGTTTCTTTTCCAAAAGCGATTATACCAATCCTGCCAAGTTGCTCTCGCATTTCTTGTTTCCCCAGACAATTCTGCTTTGGTCTCGGCGAGACATTGATTTTTGTTTCGAACATGCGTATTTTGTACAAGCGATGGAAATCAAATACAGGTTTGCCTTGAAGGAAGGGATCACCAACCTCGACCTGAAATTTCACTTTGAAAGAACGAATCGATGAAAGAAAAGATCCCAATCATAAATATCGTCGTTGAGGGCAAGGCAGATGCAAAATTGCTTTTGCACCTGCTTCAACCATTCCACGGTTATTTTTTCAAAGTAGATGCAGCCGAAAGCATCAATGAGGCAATTACGATGGCAGGAACCTTGCGGAATGCCGTTCACCAAAATGTAGTCATGGTGATCGACGCAGATGGAGATCGCAACAATTCGGACGAGGAGTTTATCAGAGAATTGGTCGGAAGAGACGGGGAAAATTTCAAACTGGTAAAGATGATTCCAGAGATCGAATCGCTGTTTTTTGCCGACAAGTCAGCACTCTCCAATGCCTTGGGCGAAGAGATCAACGATATGATATGGGATATCGGAGTTTCTGCCCCAAAAGCTACACTTGATGCATTGTTGAAGAAACTGGAAAAAACGACAGGTCACCGGAAACTCCCGATCCAATTGCTCGACAATGCCCAGCTCCTCGCAGCCATGCGCAGCCACCCCAAAATCAAAGAGATTCAAGAATTCGCCCAAGTGGCACATGCATAAGTAAAATGGCAAAAACGAAAACTCCCGCCCCAAAGGCCCCAGCGGCAAAGTCAAACGGCAAAGCTGCAGCCTTGCCTGAGACGGCTGCCAAGGCTGCCCCAATAGCCAGGTCGCCCAAGGCTGCGGCCAAGCACGCTACCAAAAGCGCCCCGGTCGCCAAGGCTGCGCCTGTGAGCACCAAGACTGCGGTCGTGCCCAAAGCCAAAACGGCTCCGACCACAAAGCCGCCGATTGCTGTCGAAAATGTCAACAGCGCCCCCGCAAAAGACATTCGCTTAAACGTCCAAAAGACCTACAAGCTCTATATCGGCGGCGCATTCCCGCGCACCGAGTCGGGGCGCTTCATCGGCTTCAAAGGCGTCAATGGCAACCTCATCGCCAACTATTGCCGAGGCTCGCGCAAGGACTTCCGCAATGCGGTAGTAGCAGCACGCAAGGCATTTGATGGCTGGGCCAGCCGCACCCACTTCAACCGTGGTCAAATCCTCTACCGCATCGCCGAGATGCTGGAAGGCCGTCGCGCCCAGTTTGTCGCGGAGCTCATAGACCAAGGACAGAGCGCCGTTGCTGCAGAGACAGAGGTCACAGCCGCCATCGACCGCATGGTTTATTATGCTGGCTGGTGCGACAAGTACCAGCAAGTCTTCAGCTCCGTCAACGCCGTCTCTTCCAGCCACTTCGACTTCTCGATGCTGGAGCCGATGGGCGTGATCGCGGTCTTTGCACCGCAAGACACTGGCCTGCTCGGCATGGTATCGGTCGTCGCGCCCCTCATCGCTGGCGGCAACGTCGCCATCGCCTTGGCCAGCGAGAAGTTCCCGCTCAGCGCCATCACATTTGCCGAGGTCATCCACAGCAGCGATGTCCCTGGAGGCGTCGTGAACGTGCTCACAGGCTATCAATCTGAATTGAAAGACCATTTCTCGACCCACATGGACGTGAACGCCATGGTCTATGCCGGCAACGACAGCGCGATGATCGCCACCCTGCAAAAAAATGCCACCCACAACGTCAAGCGCATCCTCGTCAACAAAACCCAAGACTGGTACGCCGACGCCGCCCAAAGCCCCTACCTCCTCTCAGAAGCCCAAGAGGTCAAGACCACGTGGCACCCAGTAGGCATTTGATAATCAACGTTTTGTGGGAAATCAAAGATTGGGTGGAAAAGAGGTAGCAGTTAGCAGTTAGCAAGTAGCAGTTTTGGGATGGTATCGCCGCCCAGGGCTGCTAACTGCTACCTTCTAACTGCTGCTTGCTAACTGCCAACGGGCATACAACAAATCAGCAATCGAAGCAGGAGCCTCTGTCCGCATTGGCGGATCACGGAATCGTGAGCCGTGCCTGTCCCCCCGCTCGTTGAGCGGGACGCGGCGATCGGAGAGCGGGAGCTCGCGAATTGAATAGCTGCCAAATTTGTCCCCCCGCTAATTACGAACTGCTAACTGCTACCTTCTAACTGCTACTTGCTAACCGCTATTTCTCCATAATCTTGTAATGCAAATGCAGCAGCTTGATGCCCCAAAAATAAAACGTGTGGTCAGTGCGCATCGTGCCCAACTCGTCTTCAAAGACATGGATGATTTCCTTGAGAGGCAGGTATTTGACCCTTACAAAACCAGGTTTTGATTTCCTGAGGCGGTAATAGCCAGGTTCACCAATCTTGTTGCCGTGGGACACGAGCTTGATCGAGCCGTCAGGTTGCATATCTGCCCGCAAGATCACCGTGACGCTGCCCTTGGGCAAAGGAAATACAACCCGCACAAAATGCCGGTCCAAGGCTGGAATCCAAACCGCAGAATAAAATCCAGCATACACAACCCGGTTGGTTTTGAGCGTCTTGCGCAGCCAACAAGTGAGCGAGATCGCCCCATCGGCAGAGCTCAAGCGAATGATATCGCTGCCCATGCCGCGACTCGTTTCCAATGGGTCGAGCGGAATGTTGAGCTGGTTCATGCGTGTGCTCACAAGTTGTATGAGCATGCGTGCAAATGGGCGCATAAAGCTGTACCATTGCGACCAGACATCCAATTTGTAGCGCCCCGTTTGCTCATAAAAGGCAGCGACTTTGGGATTGAGTTTGTGCGATAGCGCATCGTTGCGATCTAGCAGCACTGAGAAATCATCCAAGAGACCGAGCGAAGTGTCTCGTCGAATGTTGAGTCCAGCACGTCTTGCAAAATCCTCATAAAAGGCTTCGCCCACGACGTCATTCTCCGCAGTGGGGCCATCGAGCCAAGGCATCTCAGCCAAGGAAATCCGCTTTCCCGTGAGGGCGATCCAGCGATTGATACAAGCTTGCAAGAGACGACCGAGCATGCAAATTGTTTTTGGAACGGTAAGCTGCGCAAAATTTGAAGAAATGCGAAATGTCGAATGCAAAACCCTAGGGCGATCGCATGAAACCAAAGAAACCTGAAAATCCATCACCCAGGATCCTCGGGATCCTCCTCAGCCTCCATGAGTTCGATGATCAGGAGCAAGATTTGGATGATGGCGGCATTTGAATCCATTTCCTGCATCAGGACGTCCAGGAGCAGTTCGGCTTGCGCCTTGAGGGACTTCAATTTTTCGTTTCGCGGGTATTTTTCTGGTGGATGCATTTTTCCGCTCGCTCCGGGGATGTTGTCCGGTGGCTGAGCGGGGCGGGTCATTGGGTGCTTTTCGGGGGTAGGCCTAAAAAATTGGGGCATCGTCCGTCATCCGCCTGGCCATTCCTATTTTCCGGCGGATGATGGACCTCATGCCACCATTTTT
>JANORP010000331.1:0-11461 GCA_031415375.1 Bacteroidota bacterium
ATTGGCTAATGCTTCCCACTATCAGGGCGCATTCGGGACTTTCACCCTAGAGTAGCCGCCCATGCTGGGCGCACAACAAACCGGGCGTGCCGAGGTCTCCTCGGCACGCCCTGTTTCAATGTAGGATTGATCAGATGATCAATGGTTCACAATCAACTTCTCTGTGAAGAGCTTGTGGCTATCATTTTCAACAGAGACGATATAGGTCCCCGCAGCCAAAGGCGCAGCATTGAAGGTCAATCGGGCCTTGCCTGGCACAAGCCAATCTTGGACGACCAGCTTCACGAGCCTGCCTTGGAGATCACGCACGAGAACCTTGTATTCGGCAGCAACCTCGACAGGAAATTCAAACTTTACCATCTCCGTTGTCGGATTTGGGAAAACCGACATTTTGGTGCCCGCGTCCACAATTGGCGCGACGGCGACAGCGACCGGCGGCAGCAATTGCCCGATATAAGTGCGCTGCTGCTGGGCGGTATTGCCAACGGTGCCGACAGCCCAGACCTCGCCAGGATGGCCTTTGCGTTCACAGACATCGGCATAGTCACCCCAGCGGTCATCGGCTGAGTTGATGAAATTCACACCTTCTTTGATGACGACTTTGGGGCTGACCCCTGTTTCGTCCCAATAGATGGCAGCCATGCCGGGGAAATTGTTGGGACCCGAGGTGTTGAAGGCGATGTAACTGTGGTTGATGCCTGTGTTGAGGCTGTCATAGTTACTCGCGTATGCAATCGATGGATAGGCGATGTCGAGGGTTGTGTAACCGATCAGGTGAGAGGTAAATTGGGAAAATGACAGCAAGAAGGGGGAAATGACACCCGTGCCATGAAAAACGCCAGCCATGCCATTGACCGATGAGTTCAAAACAAACTCTACGCGTCCATTCTGGTAATAGGCCGACTGCACACGCGTATCATTGGTTTTGAGGTTGATCGTGGTGCCACGCTGGTCTGCACTTGGGGGTACGTTGTAGCCATTGTCCATCGTGAAGGAAACGGGGCTGTTGAGCACGCCGTTGTTGCCGATGGTATTGGTGATCTGCCAGAGGCTGATGTTGGCAGAGCCACCTTGCTCGCTTTGCAAAAAGTACATATTGGGACCGTAGAGCCGCGTGCCTCCTTGTACAGGATGCAAGGAAAACGCGCTAGCTTCATAGTGTTGCACGGGATTGAGAGCAGTTCCTGCATACCCATTGGCCTTGGTGATCTGCCAGATCACGGCGCCTCTGGAGCTGCCAGCATCTGTAAACGGATTGCCCGCGACAAACAATTCAAGCTCATTCATGCCGATCTGCACAAAGTCGGTCCAGACACCGAGATTGTTCACGTTGCCATTGATGGCATAGACATTCCACAAACCAGCTGGATCGTTGGTTTGGGAAAATGCAATCACGACCTTGGTAGAGGAGGCTGAGCCCCCATTGAGGAAGGCGACAATGAAACGGTCCTCATTGGGATCGTAGATACACTTGGGGTCAAATGTGAAGTTGGTGCTCACGCCGCCCGCTGTCGCAAACTGCGTGAAACTCTTGGAACTTGTCTGCAGACCCGCCGCATCATAGGTATGAAAACGGCTGTTGTTGCCAGAGATCATTAATCCGCCAGCTGAAACTGCGAGCGCATTGTCGGCAGGGTCTCCCCCACCGTAGGAGTTGCCAAAGAAATTGGCACCCAATGTTGGGGCTGTGCCCGTCGTGATTTTGGATGCATTATCCCCCTGCAAACCAGCAGCAATCAAGGCATCGTGCACGAGATTGGCTTCATCCTTAAGCGCCTTCACCCGATCCTTGTTTGCGTCCAGGCCAGGTACGTGTATTTTTTGCACGG
This sequence comes from Bacteroidota bacterium, assembly GCA_031415375.1. Lineage (GTDB taxonomy): Bacteria > Bacteroidota > Bacteroidia > J057 > JADKCL01 > JADKCL01. Next base: position 1,830 of record JANORP010000331.1, read on the forward strand.
TTTTGAAGAATGGATCCCAGTCTTCAGTTTCCTCACGCATATCCACAACGCCAAGCCGCTCGATGGATCCCAACTGGGTGCGTATGACATTGGGATCGGGGCCAGCCTCTTGTTGCTGTGCCGTTGCAGCACCTCCGCAAAACAGAAGACCTACAACAATTAAAAATTGCAATTTGTACAGATTTCTCATTTCGATTATTCTCAAGACCTAATTCAAGACAGGGAAATTAAGCCTTTTTTATGGAATCCTATGTCGCCCTTCGGCGAATAGCGTTTTTGCCTCCATAAAGCTTAGTTGCGCATCGATGTCTGTCACTGTCGCAATCTTTCTTGAGCACACCAGCAATCAATTGACGGCTGAATACCTCCAAGTGAGGGCAGGGCTGTTCATGACGAGCAGGAATCGCCTCTGCCATACCTCTGCGTCCCGCTCCGAAGATTTTGGATACCTTGGCCTTTGATCTAATCAGGACAAACGATCGCTCCATAGCATCTCTAAAAACTCACCAGGCAAGTCGCTTCGTGTGTTTGAGCCGAGATTTCCTGCTGCAAATGAGGCAATCAAAAAAACGGTGCAAAGCAGCATCAAGGTTTTTTAGCGTTGCCCTTGAAAGAAACCTTGGCAATTCGTTCAAAAGTCGTACCTTATCCTTGTACCCCCTTAATCCCTTTTGAGATGGCAAATTTGCTCCTGCTTACACGTGCCCACGGCCCCAACGGCGAGACCGATTCTGGCTCGGAAATTACCTTGAATGCCTTTCATATCATGATGATAGAGCACTCCCATCAGCGTGAACCTGGTGCCTCCAAAGTCTTGATGAGCAATGGGAAGATCTTCTTTGTGGAAGAAACCCAAGACGAGATTCGCGAATTGGCAAATGCGCACCCCGTGCTGTAATCGGCGGCAACACCAGCGATGTGATGATCTCAGGAGGATGCTCGGGCTACCAAAGCATGGCTTCACATTTTCTGTATCTTTGTGGTCAAGCTGCATTATGCTCTAAAACGTAATTACCGTCATGAAAAAGCATCCATTCTCCGCAATTGCGCTGCTATCGCTATTGCTCCTCGTGAGCTGCGAATCCCAGAAGCCAGGCAGCAACGCCACCAACGATTCCATCGTCACCCCGATCGACACGGTAGATATCCGCATTGCTGACTCGGAATGCGGCGATCTGAAACCTGGACAATTTTGCGCTCAAGGTCTTGATTTCCTCCTGCTGGGGGATTCATTGGCTTGGAACAATCATATCCAACCGACCCTGCCCGACGCGGTGATGAAAGACACCGTTTTTACTGAAATTAGCCATGGTAAAACGGGAGACGATACCGTTTCTTGGTTTGCAAAACTCGTGCGGTTTCCAGACGGGATGATCATTCTGGATGCCGATTTCGAGACGGGTCAGCGACTGGGACGCATTCGCATCGAATCTGGGCGCTACCACCACATCTCAGGTCTGCGCGTCGGCAGTAGCGGTAAGGACCTCAAAGCATTTACGATGGAAGCCTACGTCGTGCCGTTTGAAGAATTCAAGGTGATGGAGATCATCGTCCCCTACCATCGCACCAAAATGATTTTTCACGTACCTCAGGAGGGCATCCTGCAAGCTGGCAAGACCGAATATACCATGGCCGACATCCCCGACAACGCCAAGATTGTGCGCATTGTCTTGATGTAATTGTGCTGGATACCCTATAAAAAGCCCCGCTAAGTGCTGCTCAGCGGGGCTTTTTATGCGTATGGCGCAGGCAATCGATCCTGACTTACTGCGTCGCAAAGCGTTATTTGGGCAAATCAGCGACCTTTTTGCGCCACGCGGCTGCCTCGGTGGCATGGCCACCACGCTCCTCATAGTCTGCACGCATGGTCCAGACCTGGGTGAGTTGCTGCCTCAGAAGCTTGCTTTCATATTCCTCAAGGTCGCCACCGAAGTGAATCTCAGTCGTGGGCAAGGATACAGGTTGATAGACTTGGGCGACATCAGCCACCTGCAATCGGATGAAAAATGCATCCGGTACGGGCAAAACACCATTTGGTGGCGTCGATATTTCCTTGCGCGTGATGGCATCAAAAATCTCAGGCCCTATGAAAACTGGGCGCGTCGCCAACTGCGAAAGGATACCGTTATAAACGGCATCAAATCGGGGTTGCAAAATCGCGGGATTGACCTTGCCTCGCAGGTCAAAGTCAGAAACTGCTTTGTCCCAGTCGTCGAGCTTGACCCCAAGCGCCGTCGCCAATTTAGGGTCCTGTGCACGCAATTGCGTTGCATACCAGTGTCTGTCGTGGAGCAAGGAATAGTCCACAACTGTCACGTCTTTGCGCACACCCTCGCAGGCTTGTACATAACAAGCTGGCCCGATGAACACGTCCCAAGTCTTGGAAATTACAATCGCATCGGGTGGCAGACTCTCGAGTGCTGCGCGTGCATAGTCCTCATATTGACGCACTCCTTGCTGGTTGACAGCGCCAAAATTCCAAAAAATCTGGAATCCGATCACGATGAGAAAGGCACCTGTGAAGTAGGGCGCAAATTTCTTATACCCAATCCAAGCCCAGCGCAACAACATGGCACCCAGAAATGCGATGACCAAAAAACTAAACAAGAAATAGGGTTCTGGATCCTTGATGCTATAGTTGGCACCCCAAAAGATATTGGAGAAGAAGCCCAAAGCGAAAAAAATCGTCCATTCTCGGCGGCGTTCAAAGGCATAACTCGTGCCTTGAAAGACCATCAAACCTAGCCCGATCCAAATTGGAATCTTTGGCCATATCAGATCCCAACCAAGTTCATTGGGGAGGCGATTGAGGTAACCTACCAGGTTCACTCCAAAGGCCTTGGGGCCAAGAAACATGTACACACTAAATTGCCGACCGCTGATGTGGTGCCAAAGTCGGGTCCAATCCTCCGGATTGCCCCAGTTGTAAGCTGGATTGGACTGCGCCACCAGCATGAGCATGCCATAAAACAGTACTAGGACACCCAGGCCTATTCCTGCGAGTCCCAGCCCTTGCTTGATGCTGGCTACACTGAATTTGAAACGCGCAAAATAGATGTACAAAACGCCAGGCAGCAAGACAATGGCAGTGAGGTGATTGGTAAAGCACATTGCCAAGGCAACAATAAAGATACCCCAGCGCAAAAAGATGCTTTCCTTGGCCCACCAAGCCCGCAACAAGGCCCAGAGCATGAGCACTAGCAACAGACATTGCAGGGCATAAACCTCTGTCCCAGTGGCCTGCGTCCACCAAGTGCGGCCAAAACAGAGCATGGAGGTGCCGACAATTGTAGCGAGCAGGTTGGCGAGCTTGATGCGAATGGCGTAGCTGCTATCGCCCTTTTTGACGCTGGTGCGCATCTGGATAAAAAATTCACGCAAAAATCGCGCCCATGCATATACGCTCGCTGTCACCAACAACAAACACATAAAATTGAGCCGCCAAGCAACTGAGCCTATAGGAATACGGGTAAAAAGCCATCCCAACAGCGTAAAAAGGGGATAGCCTGTCGGGTGCGCCACCCCAAAACTATAGGCAACCGCCGAGAGTTCACCGGCATCGGTGTGCCCCACGGTGGGTCCCATCGTGAAGAAATACAAGGTGCCGACCAAGATCGCCATGACCCAAGGTACATGCCCTTCCAACTTATCGATCAAGGCCATGGGCCTCGACCATTTTTCTGTCCCCGTCATGGGGCGAATATACTGCGATGGACCGACACTGCAAGCGATGGACACTGGATGCATGTTTTAGATGATTTCCGATTTTTGTACCACATTCCAAAAACCGCCGATCGACTTGCTCGGATGAGTAGCCGTCAAGAAGGAGGCAACTTCTTCTGTTGATTCCGAACAATGGATTTCAAGACCATGCAACCCTTGGGACTTTGACCTGTCCTTCAAACAAAATTCATCTCAATCCCGCTACAATGTTTACAGATACCAAATTCTCCCAAAGCAGCCAAAGCGTTTCCGCTTTTCCAAGAGCCAAGCGTCTTTACCTATTTGGTTGTCTATTGCTAAGCATGCCAGCCGTCTCAATGGCCCAAAATCTACCAACATCTGGATTTTGGCATGTACTGAATCATGAGGCAGTCACGCTCGACCACCAGACAATCGTCCTCGCACAACAGCCCCAAGAAGACTTGCGAAGCCTCGGCAAAGGTCGATTTGCCTTTTCGGAAATGAGTTTTCACGATGGTGGCGTGGATTTGGTGTACACCTCTGGTCGAAACGGAGACTCTACAGCAACATCTTCGCAAGCCTATTGGCCATTGGCAGGCAGCTACAGCTCCCTGTCTCCTACCCTCAACGTCTTAAATATCCATGAGGACGGTTGCCCAGCATACGCGTATGAGATGCAAGGCAATCAATTGGTTTTGCAGCGCTTCACTGCGCAATTGAATGTGCTGGAATTCATTCCTGGCACAGCTGAGTTCAAAGATCCCACCTTTGTGGCGACAATCATAAGAGATGTCGAGGATCACTTTGAGTGCAAGGAGTTTGCCGAACTGCTCGTTACCATTCGCAGCCACAAAGCTGAATTTCCAGCCATTGATGCATCCAGACTGATCGAGCTCAGACAACATCGGATTGATGCGATCAAGCGCCTATTTGCGCCTGACAGCATCGTGGCAAGGGATCAGCTACAGATTGAGTACAATCTCGCCTATGGAGGTCCAATGGGCGCTCCCACCGTGACCTTTGCCTTTCACAAAAGCTATGCTTGGCTAGAGAATGACTCGTTGCGATTCAAAATCTTGCCAATGACAGGAACCAACTATGCAACGGCTTCTGAAAAGGAGCTCCAAGCACCCCATTTCGCCCAACTCTCCCTCTCGGCCGATCAACGTGTCCTACTCAACAAGTGGGCCAAGGCCGACTGGATCGCGCATCTAGAAGGCAATACAACTGATTTTGCGACGAGCCTTATCTTGTATTCATTGACACAGCAGGACATTCCTGCATGGTTCATTGCTGGCCCCAATGAATGGAAATTGTATGGAAAACAACAGGATTTGGAGATGTGGAAAGCCTATCTGCAGGTCAAAATGCCTCGGCTTTGAACCTTGGATTTCTGAGGATGCCTGCACAAGTCAACTGCGATCTGATGATGGCTACCATTTCAGCAGTATCCATCGATGCCCTTCGGCAAACGTCGTATCGCGTAGCACAAATGGTCGTAAAGCCTTGTCCAAATAGCGCGTCACGGCCAAATCACGCACATCGGGCTTGACCACAAGTTGCCGCAACTGTAGCTTGCGCAAGGAGGCCAATGTAGATGCCGAATCTGGCACTGCGTAGAGGCTGGGATCAAACTTAAATTTTTGATTCTTGAGGTCTTCTTCCAGCCACTCATGCCGCACAAGCCGCCTTGTGAACGTATCATTTTCAAACAAGGCATAGCACTCGTCATCGATGCGCGACAAGAAGCCATTGTGCATTTTACGACCATGCTGTGGTTGGTAGGCAAATGGTTCTAGCCACATTTTACCAAATGATTTTTTGCCATCGACCAAACCAAATGGTACAAACATCACGCTAGGCTCTGGGCTATTTTCCAATGCTTTGTAAATGCTAGGCCGCTGGTCAAAATCGACAAAAAAGAACCGCTGTGGCACATGCTCGGCCAGTAAGCCTATCGTGAGCGCGATGCCGACGATCACACGCGCAGGAATACGAAGGCGTTCCCATCCTTGCGTGCGTTCGAGATTCACCATCGCCCAGACGGGGCCCAAGAGCATGAGCACATCCGCAAATCGTGTGGGGCACCTGTTCTCATTCCACATCGGGATAAAATGCGTGACTGAAAAGGGGCCATACAACCACCTTCCATTACCCCAACGTATCAGGGGCATCGTATAAAGCAAGCCAAGCGCCAACAGTACAAGCATCCAAGGCAAGGCGAGGCCCTTGCGTTGCCACAAGCGACCAAGCGTCAATACCAAGGCAAATGCCATGAACAAGATTCCGCCAAACATCACGCGCCCCATGTCAAACCCAGACCGCGTCTCTGCGCCGATATCGGCATCAAATTTGAACCTGCTGTAGAAAGCTGACACAGGGTGCGGGTAGAATAGATTCTTGAGAGAGCCGCTGAAGTAAAAAGCCCCATTGTCTTGGAAGCCCCATTTTAGCATCCATTGGGCCCACTGATCGATCAACACAACCAATACAACCACCGCCAAGAGTTGCCAATACCATTTGCGAGGCGACAGCACGGTGCGATAGGCGATCAAAAGTGTGACGAGACCAGCATAAATCACGATGAAACCTGCAAGGATCAGGTCATGCAATGCAGTGACTGCCAGGAGGCACAGAAACACTGCTCCCCAGGAGAGCCGAAATCGGGCAAGCGGTCGATCGGAGGCAAAAACGTTCGGAAGTGTACGGTGCAATGCGTAAAGAGCAAACGGCAATGGCGCGGCAAACATCAGGTTGGCATGCCCATACCAAAGATGTGCAGACCGCCCCATCCAAAATGAAAAAATCGCTCCAGCTACAAATGCGAGCACATCGCTGCGTAGCCACAGCCGCGCAAACAAATAGCCTCCAAAGGCCATCAAAAGGCAATTGAGCAGCAAAACGACATTGAGTCCCTGCGTCGTATCAGCCCAGAACTGCGCCAAAAGCGAAGGTATGGGCATATTGGTATTCAGTGCCAAACTGTTACCAATAGGGAAGCATTGTAAATCGGTATGCGTGCAGTTAATCCCTTCACTCAAGCAATTCTTGAGGTGGTAAGGGTTGAAAATGTAGGATCCATCTGCATTCGCCGCGAGATTGGCGACATAACCGTCACCCGTCTTCCAAGCGAGTGGCTGCGTAAAAAGTGCAGTCATCAAAGTATAGCCCAACAGAACCCACAACAGATTTCGCCAATGCAGTTGCAATTCGCCATCGGCTTCAGCTATTGTCAATTGATCGCTTCCCAAATCAAGTTTTGCGGCGTTTTAGCCATCGGTCATCCAGCCGGCCACATCATCATGCAACTTGCCGCCGCGAAGGTCTGAAAATCTGCGGAGAGCACAAGCAAAATACTGCGAATTGTTTCGTGCGCGACCGTCGAGCGCGACCGATTAGAAGTGCTAGGGAGGAAATATTCACGGCAGACACTGATGAAAAATATCAACTGGATTTGGCTTCTTTAGCTCCGATGCTCGACTCACATCTGCCAGCCTGCCCACTGACTTGGACGCCAAATAAGCTCCTTCTTCAGCTAATTCCCTTCAATTTCAGGATCTAGGGTGCATTTCCATATCCTCGAAAGCCAAAGTCGATGCAAATGGAACTCTCTTCAAGCCTAGCCGGGTTCCAGCGCCCCACCTTTCCTTTTACGATTTACAAGATGCGGCGTACTTGATCCTGGACTTCCACGTTGCGCCCCAAGCGCAAATCCCAATTGCATCTTGGGGTAGAGAACTACGCATCTAATGACTAGGCACATCGTTCTTGTAACCTAAATAGCCCACGCATTTTTGCTTGGATGCGGATCTTTTCAATGAGTTGCAACTCATATTCAGCGACGAGCATTGGTGACATATCTCGGCTGAGCGCATATTCTACAATTTCCTTGTCCCTGTCCTTACACAGAATAATTCCGACGCTTGGATTTTCATGTTCCTTCTTGACGTTTCGATCGAGTGCCTCCAGGTAAAAGCTCATTTTCGCGACGAATTCCGGTTGGAACTTTCCCACTTTGAGTTCGATCGGGACGAGACATCTCAAGCTACGGTGGTAAAACAATAAATCGATGAAATAGTCCGTATTCCCAATTTGCACGCGATACTCCTCTGCGATAAACGTAAAATCCCCTCCCAACTCCATGATGAATTCCCTCAAGTTCTGAATAATCGCCTTCCTCAGGCATTTCTCATCATAAGATTTCGGCAAATTGAGAAAATCCAAAATATAGGTGTCCTTGAAGTGCTCTTCGGGCCTTATCTGATTTGATTTCGGAACAACAGCCGCTCTCTTCTCGGTAAGTATCATGAGTTCAAAAGTTGAAGTGGTGATGGATCTTTCCAATTCTCGCTTCGAAAACTTCTTATCGATCGACAATCGTAGATAAAATTCCCGCTCCTCGGCACTCTTACTGCGAGCCAAAATGACCAAATTGTTGGTCCACGAAAGTTCCGTCACTAAAGGGGTGAGAATCGGTAAATCTCTATACGCTTCGTAAAATTGACGCATTCGCCACAAATTTCGCGTTGAAAAGCCCTTGATCGTTGGTTCACGTTCCATGATGAATTCCGCCAAGGCATCGACCACACCTTGCCCCCACAATTCGGTTGACACCTTGTCATCTATATATCTACCGATCTCCCAATAGAGCTTAATTAACTCCGAATTGACTGCCTGAAATGCACGCTCTCGCGCTACTTCTATCAGTCGATGAACCTCCGCAAATCCGTGCTCCACTTTCATGATACAAATATACACATAATTCTAATATAAACAGGTATATTTTAAGTATATCTAATAATATTTACATTTCACGCTGATGAGTCCCGGAAATGACCAACAGCCACTCTTCTTGAAAATCAATCACGAACTGATTATCAATATTTCCCAATTCAGTCAACAGTGGTGGCAGGATTGGCGGCGAAAAGTTCACTTTTTTCAAAAAATCACTCAATAATTGGGGGAAAAATCCATATAGACTGACCAGCAACATCTTACAATTCTGTCACCAGTGGCGACAGAATTAGCAACGGGGAGCGGAACCCTCCTAAAATCCACACATCAATAGGAGAAAGAATATATTATTAATTGATTTTCAATTGCTTACAATTCTGTCACCAGTGGTGACAGAATTGGCGGAGGGAAACCGAGTCGCTTCGATTCAGCCTGCCACGAATAGCAATTACATCCACAAATACTGAACAGCAGCACTTTACAATTCCGTCACCACTGGTGACAGAATTGGCAGCAGCAAACCGAGTGCCCTCGAAAAAAGCAGTCATCAACCGTAGAATTGCCCATAAATACTGAACAACAACACTTTACAATTCTGTCACCAGTGGTGACAGAATTGGCAGCTGCAAACCGTGTGTCCTCGAAAAAACAGCCATCAACCGTAGAAATACTCATAAATACTGAACAACAACGCTTTACAATTCTGTCACCACTGGTGACAGAATTGGCAGCAGCAAACCGAGTGCCCTCGAAAAAACAGCCATCAACCGTAGAAATATTCATAAATACTGAACAACAACACTTTACAATTCTGTCACCACTGGTGACAGAATTGGCAGCAGCAAACCCAGTGCCCTCGAAAAAGCAGTCATCAACCGTAGAATTGCCCATAAATACTGAACAACAGCACTTTACAATTCTGTCACCAGTGGTGACAGAATTGGCAGGCGGAAACGGAGTATCCTCGAAAAAAGCAGTGATCAACCGTAGAATTACCCATAAATACTGAACAACAGCACTTTACAATTCTGTCACCACTGGTGACAGAATTGGCAGCAGCAAACTGAGTCGCTTAGATTACAGCCAGTGATCAACCGTAGAAACGCCCATAAATGTTGATTAACAACACTTTACAATTCTGTCACCACTGGTGACAGAATTGGCAGCAGCAAACCCAGTCGCTTCAATACAGCCAGTGATCAACCGTAGAAACG
>JANORP010000332.1:0-19939 GCA_031415375.1 Bacteroidota bacterium
CATCCGCCCTTCATCAGTCGATTCCGGGCGAATGCTGGACGTTGCCCAAAATTTTATCGCCTACCCCCGAAAAGCACCCAGGACTTGCCCCGCTCAGCCACCGGCCAACATCCCCGGGGTGAGCGGGAATATGAATCCACCAGAAAAACACCTGCGAAACGAAAAATTAAGAACCCTCAAAGCAGAATCTGAGCGAATCCTGGACAAGCTCGTCGATCCCAAATCGAACCTGAGGTGTGCACTCATCCAAACACAGCATGTCCTGATCGATCTGATGGAAGCGATGATGGAACCTGAAGAACCTGGGTAACCAGGTTCTTTGTTGCAAACTTTGGTGCAAGCATCAATGCTTCAGCCAAGCGATCAATTTTTCGTTTCACAACCATTTTTCTGGTGAAGGCATGTTCAAATTCGCCTACCCGCGAAAAGTAACCATGACCTACCCCCACTAGCGTATGAGACGGGAGGTTTTGCAGCGCTCGCATTGTCTCAGAGCCGTGGCTGCCCACGTGTCTGGCTTTCAAGCTGGAATCAAATTTTGAAACGGATTGCGTTCTTGGGCGATTGCATTCGGAATTGCATCTGAATCGGATTGAAAATTCTGATTTTGCCTATATTGCTGTTCATTGGTTCCAAAACCAATGCGTTTTGCGGCCTATTCTCAAGAACCACAACCGGGCGCTTGGCCCACACGATTTGTATGCTCAAATACCTCACCCAATCGTTGGATAATTGGATCCCTTCCAGTATCCAACAACATCCTGATTTGCACTTGAAAGGCCGCCTGATGGTGCAATCATTTTTGCTCGTGATGCCCTTGATGGCATTTTATGCTGGCCAATATCTCTGGCTGGGGCATTATTGGGGAATGTGCTATGCAGCTTATGGCTTCGTAGGCGCAAGTTTTGGCGTCTGGGATTTTCGTAGGCGCGGCAATTTTAAGTTCTCGGGAAATTTTTTCGCCTTCACCAGTTTTGTGATCGTTGCTGCATTTACGCTCACGACCGATGGTTTTGGCACGCTCATTTCCCCTTGGGTCATCATGGTGCCGATTTCAGCATTTTTGCTGGTGGGCATTCGATCGGGCATATTTTGGTCGCTGGCAGCTGTGGTGCTCGCGATCGGCTTGTTTCTCATAGATGTCTTCAACCTCCCATTGCCTGTCTATGTATCTGCCGGCAGTATTCCCTTGGTCAATGTGACTTCGCTACTTGGGCTCATCGGTTACATTGTGCTCATTTTGCTCAACAATGACCTTGGCAAGGCCCGGTTGCTTGCCGACCTGCGCAAAGTCAAGGACGATGTAGAGCATAAAAATGAGCAGATCACCGTCATCAACCATGACCTCGAAGCAACGGTCGCCAAACGAACGGAGGGTCTATTGGCTGCAAATGAGGAATTGGATACGTTTTTGTATGAGTCTTCGCATGCCTTGCGCCGCCCACTCGTGCGCATCGTGGGCTTGTTGAGTCTGCTGGAAGACGAACTCGACCCTGCTGAAAAGGCGCAATTCATGCACCTGATCAGCTACACCGCCCACAACATGGACAAAATGTTGCAGGACCTCATGCTGGTTTCCGAGGTCTATCAACGGCAATTGACACAAGATCGGGTATTGATGGAGCTGGAAATCGACAAGCTCATCGAGCAGCATGCTGCGCCAGAGATCGACTTTGCGAAGGAAATTCCAAGCGGCATGCGCATCCAGACCGACGCGACGCTTTTGCGCATCGTGCTAAAGAAACTCATGGAAAATGCGGTATTCTACGTGCGAAATGATGTTTCGCATGCCGTCACAATCACCTGCACGGTGGTCGCACAGGGCTGGGAAGTGCGCATTGCCGACAATGGAATCGGTATCGATGCCGTGGTAATTCCGCAACTCTTCAAGATGTTTGCGCGGGGCACCGAGCGGTCACGCGGCAGCGGATTGGGGCTGTTTATCGTCGGCAAGGCGATGGAGCGCCTAGGAGGCAAGGTCTGGGTAGAAAGTGAAAAAGGCGCAGGAACGGTCGTGGTGGTTTCGTTTCTGGGCTGAGGATGGTTGCTACTTGATCAGGAAAAGGGCTGCAATGTCCGTTTCCCGAATTTCCGTGTCGTGATCCATCTAGCTTCCCTATCTTCGCCCAAAATCAAGAAAACGCATGAAGCATATCACGATGATCACAGGAGCGACTGCCGGCATCGGCGAGGCGACGGCCCGCAAGTTTGCAGGTCAAGGCTATGATCTCATCCTCACTGGTCGGCGCGCAGATCGCTTGGAGGAGCTCGCGCAGGCGCTCAGGGAGGCAGACGGCGTGGAGGTCCAGATATTGGCCTTTGATGTGCGCAATCGCGCAGATGTGCAAGCTGCTTGGGATAGTCTGTCGGCAGACTGGCGCAAGGTGGAGATTCTCGTGAACAATGCTGGGCTTGCTGCGGGCCGCGAACCGCTGCAGGAGGGTGATCCCGATGATTGGGATGCGATGATCGATACCAATGTAAAGGGACTGTTGTATGTGACGCGGCTGGTGCTGCCCGAGATGGTGGCTGCCCAACGTGGGCACGTGATCAATATGGGTTCAGTCGCTGGGCGTGAGGTCTATCCTGGTGGCAACGTGTATTGCGCGAGCAAATTTGCAATCGAGGGGCTGAGCCGCGCGCTGCGGCTCGACGTGGCCCAGCACAATGTCAAAGTCACAACAATCAGCCCAGGTTTGGTCGAAACGGAGTTTTCTGTCGTGCGCTTCAAAGGCGACGCGGCCAAGGCCGATGCGGTCTATCAGGGCATCGACCCACTCACGGGCGCCGATATCGCTGAAATGATTTGGTTTGCGGCCAGTCAGCCAGCCCATATCTGTATCAACGACATCAATATAACGTGCACGGCCCAGGCGAGCAGCAACCTGCTGGTGCGCAAGCCGATTTAATGCTCAGGTGGATGCAGTGGCGTTGTGAGGGGGAGAATCCAAGCCGTCGGCGGCCATAGCGGCCGTGGGGCGGCGGCAAGATCGACTTTGGAATCGATGAAAGGTTGATAGGCGCGGCCATTGAGGGAGAGGTGGATGTCGGCATAGACTTGGACCTTCCGTCCTTGGGCGGCAGCCTCCTGCTTCAGGATCTGGGCAAATTGCCAGATCAAAATGGGCTTGCCGAGCATATTTTCCAGTTGCCAATCTTCCAAATATTGGCTGGGGGAGGCGGTGATTCCCACCGTGCCATCCCCTTCGCGGAGGGTGAAAAAACCGTAGCCGCTTTTGCTGCGCAACTTCATCTGCCAGGCATAGCGATGCCCCTCCTCAGTCCAGTGGACATTGCCGGGAATGAAAAGATGGCGAAGCGGCAGGAAGATTTGCACCACTAAAAAGGATACAATGATGGCTACTAGCAAGCGATGCCTCAATTGGATTTTGGGCGTTGCGATGATCGTCGCCTGCGTGGGCTTGCCTCGGCCGCCCTGCAACCGCTGCCAAAGGTCCAGCGGCCAGGTGGGCGGCAAATACAAAGTGGTTGCGCACAACATCAGCCAAGGGAAGATCCCGATTTCGAACAATAGCGCATTCAGCAAATGAAAAATCGCGACCAAGATGAGGCCTAGCCAACGGGAACGCCGCCACAGCAATGCGGGCACGACCAAGAGATCGAGCAACATGCCCCCCCAAGCCATCGCCAAAACGAAATGTTCATTTGCCAAAAATGGACCAATGATCATCGTATTGGTCTTGCCTGCCATCCACATCTGCATCGGCTCGCCTTGCAACCAATCGGCATTGAGCTTTGCGATTCCTCCAAAGAAATAGGGCAATGCGATCGTGAAGCGCAACCACCACAGCGACCATGCTGGCACCGTCGCCGATCGGATGCGTGGAAAAAGCAGGCTATCGACCGACCATCGTCGATGTGCAGGCACAAAGACCATGACAAAGCAGAGCAGACTTACGAGGTAAAAATGGTTGAGGTAGCGGGTTTGCTCCAGTAAAGTTGTATAGGTGAATCCGAGCCAAAACAGGGCCATACTCAGGCGATACAGGCAGCCCATGGCGATGCACAGTGCCAAGAGTCCTAGTACCGCGAAAAGCAGGTACATGCCCGCGCCAGGCAAAGGCCGCAGAAACTCCAACGGCCAATAGCCGAAATGGTAGCGGGGCTTGATCCAATAGGTTGCGATCCAGTCGGTCTGGAAATAGTGGAGCACTTCCCAGAGCAGGATTAGGCCCAATGCGATGCGCAAGAGGGCGATGCTAGCGCCATCGACTGGCGCAAAAAATTGCAGCCATCCCACGTTGCGCCAAATCCCTTTGGAATTGGGCTGTGGTGGAGGGGCGTTTTTTTGAGTAGCGGTTTGCGCCATGGCCAGCTGAAATCGGGATTATTCTGGCTTGGCCATGATTTTGCGTGCCATCGCGGCCGTCCATGCAGTCGGCAATAGTTTTGTAAATGCCATCGCCAAGACATTGTACCAGCCGGGGATGACCTCGGCCTTGCCGCGAAACATGGCGCTGAGGGTGATGCGCGCGCAGCGGTCTGCGGCCATGACCATGCGGCCATTGCGCTCTACAACCAATTGGCTGCCAGCGCGGTCGGGAAATGCAGTGTGCACACCGCCAGGACTGAGGCAGGTCACCGAGATCGGTGAATCGCGTAGCTCGTCGCGCAGCGCGTAGGAAAAGGAGCGCACATAGGCCTTGCCTGCGCCATACAAGGCCATGTAGGGAATGGGCTGATAGGCCCCCAAGCTGCTCACATTCAAGAGGTAAGATTTTGGTTGCTGGCGCAAAAGTGGAATGAACAAATGGCACATGCGCACCAAGGCTGAGACGTTGAGGGCATTCATACCCTCCAGTTCGGCGAGGTCGGCATTTTCAAATTTGTCCCAGACGCCAAACCCAGCATTGTTGACCAAGATTTGGATGGCTAGGCCCTTGGCAGTGCAAAAGGCGAGGAGATGGGCAGGGACCTCGGGCTGCGCGAGGTCGGCCGCAAAGATCTCTACAACCACTTTGTGCTGCGTTTCAACCTCTTGTTTCAGGGATTCGAGCAAGTCGCTTGACCGTGCGACGAGCAGCAAGGACCAACCTTGCGCCGCCAATTGGAGCGCGATTTCCTTGCCGATTCCTTTGCTCGCGCCTGTCACGAGTGCAAACCCTTTTCCGTTGGCCATTTTCTGATCGATTTTGAGGCAAGATAGGAAAATTGAAGGCTTTGTGGGACGATCAAGTTTTCATTGGGGATATGACAAGATCCCGCAAGCACGGGAAATCGCCTGTACGTTCGCCCTCACGCCTTGGCGCACACGGTCCCCAAAGGCTTGTTTGTGGGCCGACGAACGATATGGGCCCACAAGTTTGGAAATCGCGACGCTGCATCAGGGAAAAAAAGGATTGTGCATCTTCCAATTCCTTGCGGAATGGTAGGTCAGCAACAGACGACAAATCGGATTACCTCAGCAATTTCCAATTGGCACCGTCGCTGGTCGTGAATGCGAGCATGCCGACTGAGGCGTTGAAAAAGAGGTCTTGCGGCAGGTCTGTGGCTTGGCTAGTGCCTTGGTTTGCAAACTCAAAGACGCCGTAATAGAGGTTATTGGCGATGGTCATCGTATCGTGGCATTGCAGGCCAGGCTGGTTGGCACACATTCCATCCAATGCAAGGTCGGCATAAAAGACGCCATTGTCGTTGATCGTGATGCCTATCTTGGCAGGGTCATAGGTGCCTTGGATCCCTGTCTGGGACAATTCGATTTTGATTTGGAGGGGCAAGGTCTCAGCCTTGAGCATCACGAAATATACATCTTTGAATTCTTGCGAGCAGCAGTTGCTGCAACTACCCGATTGGACCTCCTCATGGCGCTCGTCGAGCACTGAGAAGGATTCGACCCTTCCGGTCGAGTGTAGCATTCTAAATTTGGATGTAAACCCATATTGGGTGAGGAGCATTGTCTGCGGTTGCAAAGGGTAATGGTATTCTTTGGGCGAACTACAACAGCTCGTCATCCCAATCATCACAAGCACAAGTGCTATCCAACTCCAAATTCTCATCCGCATCATCCTCAATTTTTTCGGGGGCAATCAACCACCATCGACTCATAAAACAACCTTCACGTCGCCTACCCCCAATGGGATGGCAGAATTCTTCAAAATTACCATATTGATTTCCAAACCACGTCTTTTTTTCGGATGAATTTCAAGCGGAGTGGATCGCTGAGCGTTCACGAAAGTAGAAGCGAAGGCATCAAGCGTGGCGACGGTCAATGTCGCTCAGAAGACCTTCAAAACATAGTTTTGCGCCGTCTAGCCGACAGTTCTGCAGCATTTGACCAGACTATTCCACTCAATTGATAGAATATCCTTGATTTTTGCAGAAAAACTTGGTATTCTTGGATTTGATGGCAGCAGATATGAAAAAACCCGTCAAAGGCAGCATCTTGCTTTCGGAACCTTTTTTGAGAGATCCCAATTTTGCGCGGTCGGTCGTTTTGCTCACAGAGCACAACGACGATGGCTCGATCGGGTTCATTCTCAATAAACCCATTACGCATAAGATTCATGAAATCGTAAGCGATTTTCCTGAATTTGATGCGTTGGTCTATCTCGGTGGCCCTGTGCAACGAGACGCCCTGCACTTCATACACCGCATCGAGGCGCTCGCCGAGGATGGGGATGAGGTCGCGCCTGGCGTCTATTGGGGGGGTAATTTTGAGAAACTCAAACGCATGATTCGGCTTGGTATCGTGCAGCCCGACGACATCCGTTTTTTTGTCGGCTACTCGGGCTGGGCTCCCAATCAGCTCAAGGATGAAATGCAGATGAAGTCTTGGATCCTGAGCAAGGACACCGACAAATTTGCGTTCAATGAGAGCGGTGAGTCCCTGTGGGGCGAGATCCTCAAAACAATGGGCGGCAAGTACAAGGCAATGGCCAATTATCCGGTCGATCCCAGCCTCAACTGAGTCTGGGCTGCCGATCCTCAGTGGAGAATGCCATTGCAGGATTTGCAGACACCACTGAGGAGAAAATTGGCCTCAGTGAGCGTGTAACCATTGGGTAGCACAAGTCGGGGGACTTCCAAGTCTTCGATGCAACTTGTATTTCCACAACGCAGGCATTTGAAATGCACATGGTCGTGCCGATGGTCATGGGAGTGACATGCATCGGGACAGAGGGCATATTTCATGGCACCAGAATCATCGAGCACCTTGTGCAAAATCCCTTTTTCCAAGTAGAGGGTGAGTGTGCGGTAAATCGTGACACGGTCATAGAGCTCACCCAGCGCTTTTTCCAGGTCGGGTTGTGACAATGCATGCCCAGCACCGTCAAAATGCATTAATATCGCCATCCGCCCATCGGTGTTGCGGATATCGTGGGAGCGTAGCAGATGCTCAAGGTGCGTGGTGTGTCCAGACATTTTCCAAAATTAAGCCATCGACGCCTGCTTTACAAGCTATTTGACCGATCAATACCGTGTCCAGTAATACAAGAGTTTGATGTATTCACTGTTCACAAACAACAGTCCTGGCTCGGCTTTCCACCAAGCATCTTCCTCAAACATGCTTTCATCGGCTCCGCGCAACACCATTTCGATGCCTTGCAAGTGCAGGCGCAACCTGAAAAATTCATCGATGCGACGGGTATGGAACAGGCTGGATACGACGGTGATCTGCTGCAATCGGTGTTGCTTGCAATACCGCTCGATGGCGACAAATTCTTCAAATGTGCTCGTTCCCTCAGGCAGGCTGTCGATGGCGCTATTGGGGACACCTTCCTCCAGCAACACACGCTTGGTCATTTCAAATCCCAAATCGTGGATGCCATAGAGTTCCAGTGTCGAGTGCGGCTCGCCACCGAGGCAGACAATGCGCGGCGCCCAGCCTTGCTGATAAAGTTTTGCAGCCTCCTTGCCACGGTCCAATGAGTTTCCCGAGAGTACAAAAATGGCAGGAGTCTTTTGCAAGGCATCTTGCATGATGAGGAAATGGCCGATCCCACGCAGTATGGGCCTATGCAGCACGGCAGACAGCAGCAAGGTCCCAAGGCAAATGCCCAGAAAAATGCGCGATTTTTTCCATCTGCTGCGCGTCGGTGGATGATTGCCACTTGCCATCTCCCTGCAAAGTACGTAAATCCGCACTATGAATCCTTTTTCTCGGCATCGCCTTTCCTTCGCTGCACTCGGGCTGGTCGTGGCGGCGCTCACGCTAGCCTTTGCCTGCAAGCACATCCCGAGCGCGCAAGAGCGCCAAGCGATCGCCCGTGCTGAAACTTATTTGGTCAAGGACAGCAGCCTGTTTGCGCAGTTTGAGATCACAGGGCGCGGCCTCGAGCTGTTTGACGCCGACACGAGCAAGCCAGATCGCTTGCCCGAGGCCGTCATCTATTGGGAGGAAGTGCCGCTGTTTCGCAAGCTCTTGTATGCCTTGCCCACCGATTCCTTGCTCCAAGTTTACCAATCCAAGGGTGACCACCGCTGGGATGCCGCACAATTTGGGCCATTGCAAGGGCCACCTGCCCCTTTTGTCTATCGTCCCAAGGCCGATCAGCCCCTCAAGGGACTGCGTGTGGCTTTGGACCCTGGCCATGTGGGTGGGCAAATGGATTATGCACAATTCATGGAAGAAAAATTTGTGCGCATCCTGCCCGACGCAGACAATGGTTACACTGAAGAGATCGGCTTCTGTGAAGGCAATCTGGCTTTGGGGACCGCGCTCGTGCTGGCCGAGCGGCTGCGGGCGCAAGGCGCAGAGGTGATGCTCACCCGCGAGATCGAGGGCCTCAATGCCTTTGACATGACCTTTGAGCAATGGCTGGACCGTGAGGTACTGCGCCACGAGCAGTGGCTCAGTGCGCATAGTGAGCCCATCGTGCGCACAGCGCCCGATACTTGGCGGCTGCGCTGTGCTGGCGCCAACTACGTGCGCGACTTCCATATCGAACGCAAAGACGCCGATTTCTGGCGTGAAAAGGCGAGCGTGGCCCAGATACATCGCATCGCCTTTCTCAAGGCAGAATTTGTGGAGCGCGCCCGCAAGATCAATGGGTTTCATCCGCACCTCACCTTTATCATTCACTACAATGTCGGCGCCAACAATACAACGGCGCAGAGTGGCTATCGCAAGGCGCTCCCCGAAAACTATTGCATGGCATTTGTCCCCGGCGGTTTCATGTCAGGCGAATTGAAGGAACCTGGCGACCGGCTTGCATTTGCAGCTAAGTTGCTGAGCGAGGACATTCCGCAATCAGAGGCGCTCTGCGCTGCTGTGCTGCAAGCCCATGAACAGCAGCTCCATATCCCTGCCATGATCTGGGACGATCGCCTGACCTACCTGAAAAACGCCTCCTTGCGCTGCCCAGAAAAAGGGGTCTTTGCGCGCAATTTGCAACTCACCCGCCTCATCAACGGCACGTTGTGCTTTGGCGAGAGCCTGCTACAAGACAATATTTTGGAGGCCAAGCGGTTGAATGCCAAAGATTTTACACCTGTAGGCATGACCACGCCCGTCCCCAACCGCGTGCGTGAGGTCGCTGATGCGTATTATGAGGGGATGCTCACTTGGCTTCGATGAGCAGAATTTACAGAATTTTCTGAATGCACGATAGGGTTGAATTGAGCACGTAATTCCGGGAGATCTGCAACCGCTGGCCAAGTGCGGTAATTCTGTTCAATTCTGTTCAATTCTGTTCAATTCTGGTAATTCTGCTCAATTCTGCTCAATTCTGCTCAATTCTGCTCAATTCTGCTCAATTCTGATAATTTTGCTCAATTCTGGTAATTCTGCTCTTGTTTTGTGGTATGGATAGTTTAGCCCTTGAGATGCGCGGCGATGTATCGCTGCGGGACTTGAATACATTTGGTTTGGAGGCGCACTGCCAGCACTTTGTGGCGGTGCCTACTGAGGCTGCCTTGCAGGGATTTTTGCGGCAAGCGGATGTACAGGCGATGCCCAAGTCGATCTTGGGTGGCGGCTCCAACCTGTTGCTCGTGGGCGATATTGCGGGATTGGTGATCCACAATTGCATTTTGGGTCGTCGGGTGATCGCCGAAGATGACCATGCGGTGATCGTAGCGATCGGTGGGGGAGAAGGCTGGCACGATGTGGTGTTGTGGACCTTGTCGCATGATTGGGGTGGATTGGAAAATCTGTCGCTCATACCTGGCAGTGTCGGGGCATCGCCGATCCAAAACATCGGGGCTTACGGCGTCGAGATCAAGGATGTCTTTGTACATCTGCGCGCGGTGCATTTGCAATCGGGCGAGGTGCGGGAATTTACGGCCGAGGAATGCCAGTTTGGTTATCGCGACTCGATTTTCAAGCGTGCATTGCGGGGGCAATACATCATCACGGAGGTCGCCTACCGGCTTACCAAAGCGCCCCATAGTCTTCAGATGGACTACGGTGCGATCAAAGACGAATTGGCACCGCTCGGCAAATCGGTTTACACGGTGCAAGATGTGAGCCAGGCTGTGATTGCGATCAGGCGCAGCAAGCTGCCGGATCCAGCACAGATAGGGAATGCAGGCAGTTTTTTCAAGAATCCCGAAGTGCCACGGACACAATTTGAAGCGCTCAAAACACAGCATCCGACGATGCCCGGATATGTGGTCGATGCTGAGACGATGAAAATCCCCGCAGGTTGGCTCATCGAGCAGGCGGGTTGGAAAGGCAAGCGCCTAGGCAATTATGGGGTGCATGCCCAGCAAGCACTGGTATTGGTCAATTATGGTGGCGCGACTGGCGCAGAGATCCTGGCATTGTCGGATGCGCTCATCGCCGATGTATTGGCCAAATATGGCATCGCCCTCGACCGCGAGGTCAATGTCATGGGGACGCTGTGAGGCAATCAAGGGACTATTCTTACAGCGTGGTTTGTCCATTCACATGCGTTCGCTAACTTGGCAGAATGGGATTCAACTATCATCCATCGCGCTGGATGGCGCTTGTGGCAGCCTTGGCTTTGTTTTTTGTAGTGCTGTCTAGCAAGGTGCGTTATACTGCGGGCGATTCGCGCTTCACATTGCTGGCTAGTCAAGCTCTTTTGGAGCATGGGAGTTTGCGTTTGGATCCCTACAACGAGCGTTTCGGTCTTTGGGACGCCAACGATGGTAAGCTTTGGATGATCTTCAAAGACACGACCACTGGCCATAGCTATTACGACTACCCCGTCGGGACGCCGATTTTTGCGACGCCGTTTGTCGCGATGGGTCTTGCGGTCGGTCTCTCACCGATCAATAAGTATGATGACACTGACATGCAGATGCTCATCGCATCCACAACCTTGGTATTTGTGTTTTTGCTCCTCTTTCAACTGTCGTTGCTCTATTTGGGCGACTGGGAGGCGCTGTTGTTTGCGTTGATGTTCACATTTGGGACCTCCCTGATGAGCACCTTGGGGACGGCCTTGTGGAGTCAAAATTTCCAAGTGATCTTCATTTTGCTCGCCTTGCTGGAGCTGGCGAACGTCCTCAAAGGCAAGCGCGTGCAGGTGCGCGGTGGCTGGCTGGGTGCTTGGCTCTTTGCAGCCTACCTGTGCAGGCCCACATCGGCGCCGCTGATCGTGGTGGTATTTGGATATTTGGCGTGGAAGCATCGCAAGGCTTTACCTTGGGCAGCAGGGGTTTCGGGCGGCCTCATGCTTTTGTTCATGCTTTGGTCACGCATCGAGATGGGGCGGATGCTGCCGCGCTACTATTCGCCCGACAACTGGGAACCCTATGGGGACTACATCCATACACTTTGGCCGATCTTGCTGGGCCCCGCGCGGGGTTTGTTTTCTTTCACGCCTGTGCTATGCCTCCTGTTTGTGGGATTTGCCTTTGCAAAACTCCGCAAGGAGCCCCTGTTTTGGGCGATTTGGTTGTGGCTCACCTTGCTCACGGTCGTGATCTTGCGGTCCAAAAATCCATGGGGCGGCTGGTGCTATGGCCCACGTTTTTACACGGAGATATTGCCGGGCCTTGCCTGGCTATTGTTGATGACCCTGGAGGCTGCCGAGGGCTGGGCGCTGCGTTGGCGCAAGACTTTGGGTTTTGTTGCGATGGCGACTTCGCTCATGGGGATCTATATCCATACCTGGCAAGGGGCCTATTCCCCTGTCACCTCAAGTTGGAATGGCGAACCCAATATCGACGAAAACTGGCCGAGCGTGCGCTGGGATTGGCGCTATCCGCAATTTATGGCGAGCTACCGACAGATCGGGCAGCATACGCGTGAGCGTGAAATTGCAGGTTTGGCGCAGGCATTGCTCGCAAAGGTGCCCGCAGGTGGTGCCTTGCTCATGGGCGCACCGAATCCCGATGTATGGGGCTATTTTGATTTTTGGAATCGCACAGACCGCTTGCATACTGGCAAGTTTGTCTTCAACACCCTGCTCGATGTCCAGGAAGCTGGCTTCAAGGACTTCTGGTTTGAGCGTGCATTGTATTTTGAATTAAGAAACCGGCCAACGCTGCGGCTTGATCCGATTCCTGTCGATAGCATCTTGGGGCCTGACTCAGTGATGGTTGCTGTCCCCAATCTGCCCTTGTGCCACGGATATTTCTTAACGAATGATCAAAAATAATGCCTTTAGGACGGCTTTCGCGATTGCGCGAGACAATCTCCCGAGACAACTATCGGCTGTCGTCTTTGATGCCGCTTTTATTGCCCTTCCTTGATTGCTCGACCACCGACCTCTGAAATGGAAGCCGATACGCCACACAATGATCACCGCTTTGAAATCTCGATTGCCCGATGGGCGATGTGGATAGCTGCATTTGTGGTGTTTTTGGTGGTGATATCGGGGCGGGTGCGTTATACCGAAGGCGATAGCCGCTACGCGCTTGTTGCGAGCATGGCCCTGATCGAGCATGGCAGCCTGCGGCTCGACCCCTACGCGCAGGAGCTGGACCTTGAAAAACTCAACAATGGTCATTATTGGATGGTCACACATGCAGGCAAGGACAACCACGCCTATTATGACTACCCGATTGGCACACCTGTATTGGCGATCCCATTTGTGATGATCGGGCGACTCCTAGGCATGAATCCGCTGCAACGAGAAGACGATACCGCGCTCCAAATCGGGATCGCTGCGATCTTGTGTGCCATGCTCTTCCTCTTGCTCTTCAGGCTCGCCAATCTCTACCTCGGTGATTGGGCAGCTTTGATTTTTTCCCTGGCCCTTGTATTCGGTAGCTCGCTCACGAGCACCATGGGCACCGCGCTCTGGAGCCAAAATTTCCAGACGGTGATCGTGGTCCTGATCTTACTGGAATTGGCGGAGTGGGAACGTGGCAAGCGCGCGCAAGTGAGAGGTGCTTGGCTTGGTGGCCTCTTGTTTGCAGCCTATCTGTGCCGGCCCACATCGGTTGCACTGATCCTA
The DNA here is from genome assembly GCA_031415375.1 of Bacteroidota bacterium. Classification (GTDB taxonomy): domain Bacteria; phylum Bacteroidota; class Bacteroidia; order J057; family JADKCL01; genus JADKCL01. The sequence goes on from JANORP010000332.1 coordinate 13,335, forward strand.
CCTGTATTTGGATACCTAGCTTGGCGTCAACGCAAGGCGCTGCCTTGGGCAGTCGGGGTCTCTGCAGGATTGTTGCTCTTATTTGTGCTCTGGTCTTGGCTGGAGATGGGTAGGCTCCTGCCGCGCTACTATGATCCCACGTCTTGGCAACCGAGCACAGGCTTTTGGGGGCAATGGCTGCCCTTATGGTTTGGCCCAGCAAGAGGATTATGGGCTTTCACACCCGCTTTGATACTGGTTTTTGGTGGATGGGCCTTGCGCAAAATGCGTTGGCAACCTTTGCACATCCTGTTTTGGGTATGGATTGTCTTGCACACTTTCATGCTGGCACGGTCCCAAGCGCCGTGGGGCGGCTGGTCTTACGGCCCCCGTTTCTTTACGGAACTGGTGCCGGGGCTAGGCTTGGTCTTGTTGCTGATGGCAGAGCCGATGCAAGCACTCCACCGCAGGTGGCAATCTGCCTTGTTGGGCATTTATGTCGTGCTGTCGGCTGCTGGCATCTATATCCATACCTTGCAGGGCCTTTACAACATCGAGACCATGGCTTGGAACGACAATCCCAACATCGACCAGACATGGAAGGAAAGGCGCTGGGATTGGCAGCACCCACAGTTTTTGGCCTCGTGGCGCATGCGGCAAAACATGATCGATCAGCACAATTTGGAGCGCATGGCGCAGCAAGTGCTCCTGCGCTTGCCCGACGATGTCGCTGTCTTGCTCGGCGAGCCAGATCCCTTGGCACGTGAAGTCTTTGCGACTTGGAATGACGAGGACCATTTCCAGCATCGTCAAAAGCTCTACAATTCCAGTTATGCATTGCATGCAGCTGGCCACCGTGAATTTTACTTCATGCGCGCCCAGCTCCCAGCTGTGATGCAGCTACCGAATGTGCAGATCGATAGCGCCGCTGGCAACAGGCTTTGCCTCGGCCAATTCCTCGCCAACAACACCCAATACGAGATCGTGATCTCAGCCAAAGACGATTGTAGCACAGGTCCTGCGCTTGAGACACGTAGTTATATGAGCAGCATCGGTAGCCTGCTCGACAGCGTGAAGCTGCGCCAGAGCTATGTGCTGCACCTCAAGGGAGGCAAAGTCATGTATGAAAAATTTGGCGGAAGCCGCATCGATTATGACCTGCCTGGCAGCCCAGCAGTTCATGTGATGTCAGAGGGCCTATTTACAGGCAATCAAAGCAGCATCACTGTCAATGGCCAGGAATACAGCCTCAACCAACGTGGCATGAACGTCGTCGTGCTGGACCAGTCCCGCAGAGTCGTGTGGAGTACCAATTTTGATACCCACGGCGATGACCATGAGCGCATCCTATTGCTCCACGCCCACTATTGATCGGAACAAGTACGGAGATGGAAAGCCACCTTTAGTGTGAAGGGTTGAACTGCAAAGCCAAGCACACTGCTGAGAAGGCAAGACGCTGAAAAAGCAAACCGCAAAGGACGCAAAGGTTCGCAAAGCCAAGCACAGTGCTGAGAGGCAAAACCGCAAAGACGCAAAGGTTCGCAAAGCCAAACACGCTGCTGATGGTTGAACCGCAAAGGCCGCAAAGGTTCGCAAAGCCAAACACACTGCTGAGAGGATGAAACCGCAAAGGTGCGCAAAGCCAAGCACGCCGCAGAAAAGGAAACCAAAAATCGATCCCCAACATCACTGCCAACTGCTACCTGCTAACTGCTACCTCCCACCTTCCAATCTCCAACAATCTACCTTGCCTTCCCCCCATTCGCCTGCCATTGCTCAAAGTCGCCGCCGAGTCCAAAATACTGGATTGTGCCCGAAATGTAGCATGTGAGGGAATCAGCATCCCAGTTGCCGATCCAGAAATTGCAAGGCCATGAGAGCAGCGGACGGTCGGGCAGGAAATAATTCCATTGCGATTGTGTATCGACCGCCCCATTGAGCCAAGTCGTCACATCCCCCAATTTGATGGAGGCAGGGCCATTGACCGCATAGCTATAGTTGGCTGCATTGACCAACTGAAAGGTGCGTCGGTCGCCAGGATTGTCCATCCGCAACTGCTCTATGCGCTTGTCGATGGCCGCGAGGGCATCTTGTGTGAGACGAGATGTCTTCTTGATGTCCATCAATTTCTTGAGCCGCAGCGCGCGGTAAACCGAGGGATCCAGCGAATCGCCTAGCAAGCCAGCACAAGCAGGTACCCCAGCACTGAAGCTCTGCATGGTATAAGGCATCAAAACCGCCTGCGGAATCTCCATCAACGGAAAATTCTGCGGCTTGCCGGGATACCAATCCACTTGACGGTAAAGCTCGATGCCAACCCCCTTGACGCGCAATTTGAAAGGGGCAATGACCCCAAATTGCTGGTTGATCACGACATAGTTGCGTTCCTCAAAACGCGGCTTGTCTTCAAGAGTTACGGTTGCATGAAACAAGGGATGGCCATTGACAATGGGGTGGTCACCGCAATATCCGCCGCAGACCCGCACGCCGACCTGGCGATCGGGCGAACCTGCAACCAGCTTGCTACCTGAAGGCGTCACTGCCCCAGGAGGCGTTACAAGCCCAGGTCGCGCGACGATGTCTGGCCCTGGCTGTGTATAAATCGTCCAGTCGAGGTCTTTTTCGCCCGGCAGGGCAAAGGTGTAACCACTCACACCCCGGCGCTCATCGGTCGGGTCGGGGTCGGTGGCGAGACGACATTGGACGTATCCTTCGAAATTCAATGTGATGACTGACATGGCTTAGAAATTCATGTAGGTTTTGAAATTGGAGGCGATTCTGGTCAGGTTCTGGCTGATGAAGGGCAATGCGACATCGGGCTCATAACCTTGTGCTTGCAGAGATTTTCTGATCTCAGGGGGCATGGCGGCGATCGCTATCGCAAAGTTCTCAGCATTCTCGCTCAGGCGCTCATGGATTGCAATCCAGGCAGCGGGCTTGTGGGGGAGGAAACCGATGGTGCGAAAGTATTCAAAGCCTGGGCCAGCGGTATATCCGCCCACATTCTTCTCAAATGCAGGCAACAGGCTCACCAACTCGCTGAGTGGGCGTATCACCATGGTCATCATCGGGAAAAAGACGGTGTTGCGGATCGCAGTTACCTCCTCGGGGCTGTCGTTGCTGAAGGTATAGAGGCGCACGAGCAGCTGCATGAGCGCCTCATAAGCTGTGTTGGACACGCCCATGAGCGTGCGCGACCAGACATGGGTGATCACGGCGACCGAAAGGGCAGGTTGCGCGCCCACACCCTTGTACACCGTGCGCGTGATCGTGTCTTGGTGCAATTCAAATGCAGGATTGCGCACACAGTTGCGTGCGCCCTCAAAGGCGACTTCCAAGCTCACGTTGGACTTGAGGTATTGCATCAAGATCGATCGAAACTGCATATAGTGGCAAGCTGGATCGAGGTCTTTGACAGTGACTCTGCCAGGTGCCAGCGTACCCTCGCCTTGCTCGATGATCTCATTGATGGCATTGACCGCACTCTGCCTGTCATAGGTTTTGAACAACAGCATGTTGTAGATCACCGTGCCGTTGCTGCCGGGACCAAAGACGGTGTCTTGGTCGGCCTGGGCGTCGGGGGGCACGATGAAAAGCTCGGATTCGGGAAAGGTCTCAAATGCAGTGCGAATCTGGATGTACAGGTCGCCCAGCGACTTGAATTTGGGCTCGATCGGCTGCGCCGAACGCAAGATTTGCTTGCCCGAAAAGCCTGATGAACGCAAGGCATCGAGCTCTGGGTCATCGAGGTTCTCGGGCTTCTCATAGGCAAGGAACCGCAGCAGGCTGCCCACACCAAACCTTTCCAGCTCGATCGGTAGATCGACGGGCCAATACATGGGCACCTGAGGAAAATTGGGCCGGTCGAAATATTGCGGCCCGCCGATGGCAGAGAGCAAATTGCAGACAAAGCCCAGGTGCTCCATCTCTTGCCGTGCAACGAGCAAGATTTGCGCCTCCCAATTGCGCAACTTGTTGCGCAGCACATCGGGCGGCTCAGGGTAGCCCTGCAATTCCTGTGGGAAAGCCTTCATCGAGAAGGCCGCGTAGAGGTACATGAGCATGAGCCCATGCTCCAATTGAGACGCTATAGTGAGCGCCTGGATCAAGTCCGCCCGATTCTCAATGCGAGCATCTGGCGGCACAGCGGCAGTGTTGCCTTTCATAGTAGGTGCAAAATTTGGTTTAGCGATACAGGAGACGAGATCGTCTCCTAGAGGCAATATACGATTTTTCGGAAAGCGACAAGACTTTGGGAAATGGGGTGGATGGATGCTAGCGCAGCACCTCAAATCTCGCGGCCTCGTGCTTGCCATTTGCGTCCTTGTACTCCCAGATGTACATGCCCGCCGGGTAGCGTGACATGTCAAAATCGATTTCCTTGAACCCCATCGGCAAGATGACCTCATCCATGACCCGGCCGTCGAGGGCGATGAGGCGCAGCACAGATTTTGCATGCAGGCCTGGGCCGATGCTTTGCAGGTGCAAGTGCTCGGCAGTAGGGTTGGGGTAAGCGGTCAGGAGGGGCTGCTCTTTGGTCTCCTCGGGAATCGCCACAAGGCTCGGCCCGCAATCAGGAAAAGGGCAGCCCACGCTATCGACTTTGAGGATCCAAGTATCTGTATAAGAAGAGGTGCTGGTGGTGTCCCAAGAGCTACCTGTGAGGATGAAGCCACCATCGTGAGCGCTTATGCATTCTTCCATGAGTGTAGATCCCGCATACCAATAGAAGTAGGTCCTGAGCCACAACAACTCACCCGAGGGACTCAGCTTGGCGATAAATGCCCGCTTGTCGATCGCGGGATCATCGGCCGTGCCTGTGGGACCTGCCAAGACGATCGAGCCGTCTTCCAGCTCCATGATGCTTTTGGCATATTGGTTCCGTCCCATTTCGATGGTCGTTTCCCTGGTCATGTGTTTGCTAGCATCCCACCACATGCAATGCATATCTACGGCTCCCGTGTTGTCTGGGACAGCATCAAAGAAAAAATAACTGCCATTGGATAACTGGAGGCCCGAGGACCCATTTTGATAACCTGGGCCAACGTTGTTGAATGTACTGTCCCAAACCACTGCACCATCCAAGTCACATTCTACGAGATAACTATTGAGTCCTTTTTGTCCGGTCAATAGGAAATTGCCATTCAACAAGGATTGCATCGTCCAAAAATAAGTTGCGTTGAAGGGCAAGGTTTTGTTCCAGAGGAAGGTTCCCGCCACATCAAATTTGGTGAGCACCACGCGGTTGTGATTGTCATTCCCACACAAGACATAACCCTCATCAGATGCCACGATCATCTTGCTCACCGACAAACCTTGGTTCAAGACCTTGCTCCCAGAGTCAAGTGCGATCCAGGTAAAGTCCAGCAAGGAATCGAGCTTGAGCAGGTAGCGACCGTAGTAGGAACTCGTAGCAGTTGTAGAGTCCCATCTTTGCCATTCTCCAGCAAGGGCATAGCCTCCATTTGGTGTCCTTACGAAAAGACCGTTGATGATCCCGCCTAACTGTTCATAGGGCCGACTATAGTCGTGTTTCTCCAGGATTACCCCATTCTCTGCTACCAACATTACGAAGGGACGCACATAGACATAAGGCTCACCCGATCCGAAAACAGAATCTTGGGAAAGGCCAGCTACTGCATAGGTAGAGTCATTGTATGAAATAACATCCCTTCCCCAGTCTGCAAACCCTTTGCCATGAAAATCTTCCAAGACATGGAAATACCGCAAAGGCCCTTGGGCCCACCCCTGCAAGGATAGGACTATAAAAACAAGGATGAACCCAAGTTTCTTCATTTTCTTAGTGCTGTAGGAGCAGCTTACCAGAGCTTACGATATTGCCTCCATTGGAGAACCTGTAAAAATACAAGCCGTTTACAAGGTTGGACAAGTCCAGCGCCTGTTTCCCAGATAAGTTGGAAGATAGGGAAATTTCTGCGATTTTTTTTGCGCTAGCGCAGCACCTCAAAGCGAGCGGCCTCGTGCTTGCCTGTTGCGTCCTTGTATTCCCAGATGTACATGCCCGCCGGGTAGCGCGACACGTCAAAATCGATTTCCTTAAAACCCATCGGCATGACGACCTCATCGATGACCCGGCCGTCGAGGGCGATGAGGCGCAAGACCGATTTTGAATGCAGGCCTGGGCCGGTGCTTTGCAGGTGCAAGTGCTCGGAGGCAGGGTTTGGATAGGCGGTCACCAGGCGCTGCTCCTCGGTCTCCTCGGGAATCGCCACCAGGCTCGGCCCACAATCAGGAAATGGGCAGCCCACACTATCGACCTTGAGGATCCAAGTGTCCTGATAGGGTGAAGTGCCCGTGGTGTCCCAGGAGCTGCCCGTGAGGATGAAGCCACCATCGTGGGCGAGCGCGCAATCCTCGATGATGCTAGATCCGGCATACCAATAGAAGTATGTCCTGAGCCACAACAACTCACCCGTGGGACTCAGCTTGGCGATAAATGCCCGCTTGTCGATCGCGGGGTCATCGGCCGTGCCTGTCGGACCTGCCAAGACGATCGAGCCGTCTTGCAGCTCAATGATGCTTTTGGCATATTGGTTCCGTCCCATTTCGATGGTCGTTTCCCTGGTCATGTGTTTGCTAGCATCCCACCACATGCAATGCATATC
>JANORP010000333.1:0-45430 GCA_031415375.1 Bacteroidota bacterium
GGTCGATCAAATAATCGCCTACAATCGGAAATTCCAAAGTCCCATTTCGCCTACAGATCAGCGGTTTGTCATAGGCGATCAGATCTGCAAACACGCCCACCACCACCAAAAAAAACAGGAACCGCAAGGCGATCATCGCAATTTTGTTCTTGCGAAACCGCTCCCAAGCCGATGCCCAAAATGCCATCTGCCGACCAGCAATTTTCTCCTCCACAGAAAATTGCTCTAAATCTACAGGGCTATGGGATGGCTGATTCATTTGTCTTAGAATGAAATGCGCGGATCTACAAGCGCTAACAATACATCTGTGAATAGAATCCCAAATAGGGTGGTGATCGCCGTCAATGTGAAGACCCCGATCACCACCGGATGGTCAAAACTGCTCAAGGCATCCAATGTGAGCTGCCCCATGCCGGGCACCGAAAAAATAAACTCGGTAATGATGGATCCCGAAATCATGGTCGTGAACAAGCCCGACAGGAGGGTGATGATCGGTAGGATCGAGTTGCGCAAAGCATGGTACCAAATCACAGTACGTTCAGGGAGGCCCTTGGCGCGGGCGGTACGGATGTAATCGGCCTGCACGGTCTCCAACATGCCACCCCTGAGCTGCCTGCTGATAATTGCTATGTTGTGATAGGCAAAGATGAGCGTCGGCAAAGTCAGGTGGTAGGCATAGTCGAGCAGTCGGTAGCCGAGAGGCCACTGCTCGGCGCCGTCGCTATTCACGCCGCTCGTGGGGAATAGCTGCAAGTAGTCGGGGTTGCACAAAAAAGTCATCGCCAGCATCGCTGCTACAAATGTGGGGATGGAGTGTAGCATGAACAAGCCCACCGTCACCGTGCGGTCTTGCCAATGATTGCGCTTGCGCACACCATACACGCCGAGCGGAATGGCGACCATGAAGGAAACGAGAAAGCTAAAAAAGCCCATGAATACCGTCCATGGCAATGCATCTTGAATCTTGGCAATCACGGGTCGGTGATCGACATAAGACCGGCCAAAATCCAGGTGCAACAAGGCAATGAACCATGTATGAAATTGATTTTGCAACCCATGGAAATGAAGACTGGGCACATACAACTTCCAGGCACTCGTCGATTGCAGCACCGCTCCAAATGAGGTGGTGATCGCATCCAAATACACGCCCATGGAGTCGTGCATGCTGGGCACCGAATCGCGGAGCGAATCCAACAATTCCATGCGGTAACCGATCTCCGTCTCGGTGGCCACCATTTTAAGTTCTTCCAATGCCCGCTGCGCATCTAGCAATTGCGCCTTTTGGTCAGCCGGCGCTTGCAGCATGCGTATGCGTCGCCAAGCCTCGTGCACCGCTGCATTGTAGGCACCGATCTCGGGCCAGTTGCCATAGATGCTCACCATATGGGCCAGGTTGGCCCGCTCCTGCAATTCCAAGATGCGGTGTAGGGTATCTGGGTAAGCGATGGAAGACAGGCTCACATAAAAGACTGGCAAGTCCAAACCCTTTTGATGACTGATGCGTGCATATTCCAAATTGCGTCGCTCCAAGGACACATTGGCCCCATCCCGAAATTGATTGTCCATCTCGCGATACACAGGATCACCAGGCACACTTCTGCTGATGAGAAATGAGATGACCAAGATGGCAAACAACGTGGGAATCGCCACCAATAGCCGTCGAGCAATGTATTTGAGCATAGGCTAGACAGTCATGCGACTATTTGAACTTTTGCTCTGCGACAGGAACCCAGAATTCATAGGGTTTGTAGCCCGGTCTGATAGAAGACGGGTTGGCGTGATGAAATCGCTTGTGAATCCAGATACGTTCGGTGGGCGACATGATCACAAGCATCGGCAGTTGCTCCAGCCAGATTTCTTGGAACCTGTGGTAGAGCGGGGTGCGCTCCTCAGCAGACAGGGTATGCCTGATCTGATCGATGAGCGCATCGGTCGTTGTGTCGCCAAATCCAAAATAATTGGATCCATTCTCTGCCCAACTCGCGCTTTCCCAGACCTGCTTGAGATCGGTCGGCAAGGGTGCCGACGAGAAGCCCAAGCCTGCGATGTCAAAGTCATGGCTGCGCAAGCGGCCAGAAAGGGTCCCAAAATCGATCTTGTTGATTTCGATGATCATGCCCACCTTTTGGGCCTGGTCGGCAATCATGCTCAACATGCGAGGGCCAGTCTCGCCAGAGTTGGAAATGATCGCTTCCAGCTTCAATTCAATTTTTTTGCCCTTGATCATTTTTTCGCGCACGCCATTGCCATCGGCATCGATCCAGCCTGCCTCATCGAGCAATGCCTTCGCTTTTTCAGGATCGAATTCATAGCCCTTGAGCGCCGCATGGTACTCCTCAGGGTGCAAGGGAGAGATCGGACCTACCTGCCGCTTGCCAAAGCCATTATAGACATTGGCGATGATGGACTCGATGTCGGTGAGATGAGAGATCGCCTTGCGCACACGCACGTCGTCGAGGATCGGTTTGCGCGCGCCCGTCGGTTTACAATTGAACGCGAGAAAGATATAGCTGTAGGAAGGCGGGGTGTGGAAATTGAAATTCTTGTAGATATAACCCGAGGTGTCGTCACGCGCCGCAATGAAGTCATCGGGCGACATGTCGCGCACGACATCCAATTCACCGTTCTTGGCTGCGACAGGAAGACTCGTACGGTCTTTGATGGTTTTGAAGATGAGCTTCTCGGGATACCCTTGGAAAAAGTAGCTCTTGCCTGCGAGCTTGTCGCCCCACCAGTCTTTTTTGTGTACCAAGGTTACGTTGTCGCCCGTAGTCCAGCTTTCCAACTTATAAGGTCCTGATCCATAAATATGTGCAGGATCAGTATTGTATTTTTCGCCATTGAATTTTTCTGAGTAGGCAATGATTGCGGGGTCGGCAGCGATCTCGGCTTCACGCTGTGCAATATCTGCAACTGTATATTTCCCCATCACATTGGACGAGTCATAGAAGTTTTTGGAGATCACCTCAATCCCAGCGATGCCCGTTTCGGCAAGGAAAAACGGTGCATCGATGAGCACCGTAAAGCGACGGTCATTGCTCGGATCGACCTTCACATCTTGAACATAGGAGTAATAGGAACGTTGCTGCGCATTGTCAGTAAGTGGGTTTTTGAGGCATTTGATGGAAAATTGATAATCGTAGCCCGTGATCGGATCCCCATTGTCCCAGCGCGCCTCGGGCCGCATCTCGTAGGTGAAACTCAAGCCATCTGCTGAGATTTCAGCGGGGCCTTTGGCCAGGGTGGGCTCGGGTTGCAACGTTTGGGAGTTGTAATCAGCAAGGTACATATAGATGTTTTCCTTGATGATCGTCGCAAAGGCATTGCGCGCATTGTAGGGATGAAGGCCATCAGGATCAGAGGAATGGTAAATGCGCACCCAGTCGCCATGTACAGGGATAGTGTCTGCACCGCCTGCTCCGAGGTGATCACCAGGGGTCTCAGGTTTGCAACCCGCAAGGACCAAAGTACAAAGTAGGAAAAGCGAAAATGCTCCCCAAGATAGTTTCTTGCACATAATTATCAGCTCTTAGTGTCGCCTCCAATTTACTCTACTTTATCGGAATATACAAAACCCACGTCAAGATGCGCGGGTCAATCGCATGAATATGATCGCGCAAAAACCCGGTCAGATCTATCGAAAAAAGCCTTTGTGGTTAGATTTCGCCGCTTCAGGGACCTTTGAGGCCTCCTGTAGCCCTGAAAGGGCAAAATACCCTCATAATCAAGGTTTTCAGGAATCAAAATGCATTTGTATTCCCCCAAATTTTCATGCTATTGCCTAGTCAAGATGCGCGACCAGGCTTTATCATCAAGCGGTTGGCGACGACCCAATTAGGGCGTTTACTCGGCCAAATGAAATTGACCAGGATCGTAGCAGGGACGCTGTCCATACCAGCCTTGGTTTTCCAACCGTTTGTTCCAACCCATGCGGGCCGAGTTGGCGAAGAGCAAGGTATAGGGTTGGTCATTGTAGAGAATGTTTTGGATTTTGCGGTGCAGCGCCATGCGCTTGTCAGCATCCCATTCGATGGTGATTTGCGCCATCGTTGAGTCTGCTTCCACATTTGTGTAGCTCCCCCAGTTAAAGCCGCCATTCACAACCTGGGAGGAATGAAACAATGAAAAGAGGTCTTGCTCGTCGCTGTCATATACCCAGCCGCCGAGCCAGGCATCGATTTCATGCTGCTTGAGGCGATCTAGCAAGACCGATCCCTCCAAGTCTTGCACATCGACATGTATGCCTACCTTGGCACACTTGTCCTGCACATGGCGCGCGATGCTTTTGCGCAGCTCATTGCCGCGTTTATAGCACAGTACAAAGGAAAATTCAACCTTTTGGCCTTGCACCAATTTTTCCAAGACACCGTTGCCATCTGCATCTATCCAACCCGCCTCCTGCAACAACATGCGGGCAGCCTGCTCATCGTGCGTGATCGGCTTCAGAGTGCGGTCATATTCTGGGCGATCCTTGTAAACCATAGAAACGATGGGCGTCGCTGTACCGTTCAGCATGTTTTCGACGATGTCGGCTACATCTACGATTTTACTCATCGCCAAGCGTACCCTGCTATCGGCAAAAAACACCCTGCGCGGGGCATCTTTGATTTTCTGATTCCAACCAATGTACTCGTAAAATGGATAGGCCACGCTCACCTTGCCAAAATGCTTGTCGTAGCTCTCCCCTGCCATGTCGTCTTTGTACTGATGCGCATCAAAATTGTCTGAAAAATCAATTTCACCTGATTTCAAGGCTTGAAACGCCGTCTGTGCGTCGGGAATGATCTTATAAACAAGCGTATCCATGCCTTGTTGGTCAAACAGGCCCTTGGAGCCAGCATTCCAATAGTGGTCATTCTTCACAAAACGCACATATTGTCCAGCTTTCCACCCGTCGAAGACGTAGCGCCCAGAGCCTACGATGTAGCCCTTTTCGCGCTGAAATTTTTCATCTTCAAAGAACTCCCCAAATTCCATGAGGGCTTCTTTTGCTGCCTCATCCAATGAATCGTTAAATGTCTCCGCCATGCGAGCTTGGGCGACGGTGTAGCCATCGCAGATATGATTGGGGTCATAGATATGCCTAGGAATCACAAAGAAATTGATTGCCAATCGGTTGAGGTTAAAAGGACCCGAAGCTTTGAGCTTGAACATCACACGACGGGCATCCAGGGCGATGCAATCTTGGAAATTGTTCAATTCAGCACGGCGGGGCGCAGAGGAGACGTATGGATTGAGGAGCGCCTTGAAACTAAAGACGACGTCGTCGCTCGTCATAGGCGTGCGATCTGCAAATTCCACACCTTCCCGCAATGTAAAGGTGAAGGATAGCTTATCATCGGAGACGATGGGCATCTCTTGCGCCAGCTTGGGCACGAGTTGTAGCGTTTTGGGATCAAGCCCGATGAGGTGATCAAACAATAAATTTTGCAAAGTCACCGTGGTGGCCCCCACAGTGTTCACGGGATTGAGTCCCACGGGGTCATCGGTGAGATGTAAAATCATTGTTTTTTGACGCCCCTTGGCGGGGTTGTCTGAAACCGTGGCGGGTTTGCAGCCCACCGAGAGGCCCAAACAGAGCCCTAGGGCACATCCAATAAGCGATACGTGTACAACCTTCATGTTTTGCAGCTATCCCAAAAGTTCAACAAATTAATCAAAAAAAGTTTGTGCAGCTATTGCGCAATCAAAAATCAGCCTTATATTTGCACACGATTTGGAGAGGTGGGTGAGTGGCTGAAACCAACGGTTTGCTAAATCGTCGTATTCTGTAAAGGGTACCGAGGGTTCGAATCCCTCCCCCTCCACCCTGAAATCCCCAGGTGAGTCTTGGGGTTTTTCTTTGAATGATTGAAGAACGAAGCGGATTTAGCACCCGTTTCAATCGAGGTATGGCGCAGTCCGGTAGCGCACCTGCTTTGGGAGCAGGGGGCCGTAGGTTCGAATCCTGCTACCTCGACCACTAGACAGTGAGCCTGATGAAAATTCGGGAGGGTGCTGGCAAGGAAATTAAAACTCCTTGCCAGCATTTGTGATTCAATATGCGAGATTTAGGATGCTTATCCACGCACGATCACACACAGTTTACTGGGCTCATAGCTCAATTGGATAGAGCACCTGCCTTCTAAGCAGGGGGTTATGGGTTCGATCCCCGTTGGGCCTACTACAAATCTCTCTCTTTTTTGTCTTCAATTCCCAGCAACACCTGGTCTAGCATTTCCTTGGAGAAGGTAATGTTTTTGTCCCCCTCCCAGTTTTCTCTTGCAAAGCACAACAGCATTGGGCTTGGTGGATCGACTTGATCTGTCTGTTTTTGAAGTATCCCGACGACTCGACTTTTCAATGTATTGGACTTGGAAAGTGGACGGGCCAGATGCCTGCCGAGAATCCTTGCGCCATAAGCCTCGATATTTTCAACCTCAATCTCAAAAATATCCCAGTGCTCGTCATAGGCCTCATTTTCATAAAATCCCCAATAATTTTCTAAAATTTGCTGGAGATCCCTCAGGTCCTTTCCCCTTATCTCTGGACGATCATCCCACGAAATGACCTTGAGCAAAAAAATCCCATGCAGGGGAGCGATGGGAATCGATAGGGTCCGCTTTTCGTCAATGTAGTATCTTTGAAGCTGATCACTGATTTCATGAAATCCTAGAACCGACAGGTCAAACTCAGGTGGCGGAAAATGCACCACATCTTCGTTTGCGATTTCTCCAAACGGCAAAAGATCGATCATCGTGCGTGTACTTGGCCACAACAAGCGATAGGGCAACTTTGTCTGCTCAAAACCCACTCCGAACAATGCTTTGCGCAGCCCATTGAATTGTCCAAAATCCTGAACCATGACCGCAAAATCGATGTCTGGTGTTACCGATATGGGCTTGATGTTTTTTTGGGACAAAAGGAGGTCACGCGCTTGCCCACCGATGAGGTAATGGTGGACCCCACTCGCCTCAAACGTCTCGATCAAAGCCTTAAATGCCGCATAGTGCTGCTGGAAAGGGTAGTCATTCATGTCGTAAATATTTGTCGTGGATCATTTGAGCGACTTCCAATCCACGTGGATCTCCAGCGTCTATCAAGTCTGCATAGGTGAGCAGTGGCTTGGCTTTTTCATCAAGGTCGGGATCATCTTTCCAGAACTTGCGGTAAATGGCAATATTACCGGCAGGGTGAGGTGCCCAACGATATTTTTTCATGATTTCAGTCTTGGGCGCATCAGTGTACAGCGTGAATTCGCTGGGAATGAGATAATCGGTAAGCAAATCCGCGCCCGGTTCGCCGCTCCATATTGCCCCATCCTCCAAGGCCATCTCCTTCCAACCTGACTTGAAATCGGCCTTTGAAGACTGAAATCGACCTAGCAGTTGTGAGGGCTTCAGCCTGCGTCCAAATTCTTGCACCCACAAGTCTAGCAATCGCTCACGTTCCACCAAGCTCCATTTCTTTGAGTTAATCTTCACGAGAAATCCTTCCTCCTGAAGCGCCTGGAACAAAATTGGAAGATTTCCCAAGGCTACATTTGCACGATCGGCAAGGGCACGGTAGCTCAAGTTCACATTCGCAGCATCTTGCAATAGCCAGAATAACACTTGGAGGCCAGCCTTAGCAAAGAGGCGAGTTCTGACCTGTGGTGGTTGTGGTGCATTGGCGATACCGTTGATGAAAATGATCACCTGATCCATTCTCAACGACATGTTTCCCTTTGCATCCAAATAATGGATGCCCCTTGACCTAAGCATTTCCATTGCCTTGGGGGCGATATATTTTGCGACCACTAGTAGCGCCGCTCCCTCATGCTTAATCGCATACAACTGCCCTAGTTGATGGTGTCCAATTTCTCGCTTGCCTGCGACTTGGATTGGCCTACCGTTCAGCCTAAAGACAGCCTCAAGACCAGCTCGGCCAGACGCTGATTTTGATGGATCACTCCATTGTATCGCGTCTCCAAGCGTTTCCTGCAATTGCAGGAAAGCGCTTTCGACTAGATCGGTGCTCAAAATGTTCACTTTCTATCTCTGTTCACTTTTATTGAACACTACAAATATATGAACTTCTATCTGTTTTCAAATTATTTTTCCACCACTTCCCACCTGGTCCAAACACTAGCTTACACCATGCCAACCAACAACACAGAAAATCAATGGGGCACCAATTCAAACTTCCAGATCCGAGGCGCGGGCAGCAGCAACGGAAAGGCGATGAAAAACTCATACAATCCGGTCGAAGGTGCTTTAAAAGTGTCGGCGGGTAGATCGATCGAGGCGTCTTTGTTCCAGACCGCGAGTTGAAAGCGCCGATCGGTAGCTCCTGTGCGGTAAAAGAGAATCCCGCCGACGATATGCTCCATTTCCAAAATGATTTTATAGGACTGGCCTTGCTGCAGCGTGGGCGTCTCTACAATTTTGTAGAATCCAAATTTGGGCAAGCCTTGGTGCTCGCGGTCCAATACAAGCACTTGTTGCAGGCTAGCCTTATTCCCACACGGGCCAGCGACGATGAGCTTGAGTTGGGCCATGGGTTTTTGCGACGTGAGCCACAATGCCTCCCCATCCCAAGATTGCTCCAAAGCCACTGGTTGATGTGCAAGATCCTCTGCGACCCAATTGAAGGTTTTGGGCTTGTGTGCCTCGCCAAAAACGGGACGCACACAATAGGTTTCAGCAGGCAATGAAAACGGCACTGTAAGTCCCTTGCGCAAGCAAATGGGCTCACCAACATGCTGATGGGCCGCCAGATCACCGACTTTCCTATCACCATCCAATGGCCGCATATTGGCTGCAAACATTTGCTTGTCGCCCAGTACTGTACCTTGAGGGCCACCAGAAAGCGCCTTCGCAAACTGATAGTCAGGTCTGCGATAGGATTTCTGGCTCGAATCGACCTGATCGTAAGTCATCATCGCCCAAATCATGGCCTGTCTTTCCAAAAAACCATCGTGGTAGAATTCATAGAGGTGCTCCAGCTCAGCAAGTTGATACCGCATATAGGAGAGATGAAGCACCGAATTTTTCATCCGTTTGTAATCCGTCCACTCAGGGGTATCGTAGGCTGAGATCGTTTGCCACAATGCCCAATAGCAGTCACGTTGCAAGCGATCTGCGGTCGTATCTTGTGGAAATATCACACAATATTCATGCAGGCCGATGAGGCCCGTCATGAAGCCATTGAGCACCTCGGGTGCGATGATCGAGCCGGGGTATTCCTCGATCCATGGATAGCCTTCGGGAGTCTTGCCTATGGTGCCCCCTTGCTCCACAGATTTCAGCATCACGTATGCTACCTGTTCCATCTTTGGCAAGGCAGTCTCATCTCCAGTCAATGCGTGGTAGCGAACCAGAAAAGAGAGCGCAGCACCTTGCGACATGCCCGAAATCCACGGGGTCGGCAAGTCTTTGAATTGCAGAAAATAGGGCAATGCCATCCCACGCCCGTTGTCGGTAACCAACACGTGCGTCGTATCGCAAAAATATTTGTATTGATCGACCACCTGCCAATAGTAGATCGAATCACCCGTCGCCAAGAAATCTTCATACCGCATGATCCCGAAAAATGCGAGCCCCAGGGGATGATATGCCCGATTTTGCAGCATGATCCCATCGCTGTCCATCGACCGATTGGCTTCCAGCAGCCACTTGTCGGTATCATACTGCCTTGTGAGCGAAATATAGGGTTGGATCTGAGGGGCTTGGGCAACAAGGATACCCGCATGCTGCAAATACAATGTCACGAGTAAGAGGAATAGCAATGGAATGTGGGACTGAACTCTCATTCCTGCCAAAATACGAGTTCATCGCGACTTGCAGCCACAGCATGATCGACCTAGCCCGTAATTTATATTAGGCCCGATGGATCTAGCTGGCATCGCAAATGCCGCTGTGAACCTCAAAATCCATACGCGCATATCGCCTTGCACGATGAGCGCCTATTCCCCTCTCCTACCCCGTAGGATGCGCACAAATGACCGCGAGCGCAATTCTTCCATCGTGAGGCCGGTCGCGAGTGCCTCCGCATCGGTGATGGCCCCACAGTTGAGGGCAGCAATGAAGTAATTGAGTAGCCCCTGCCCCGTGGCGGCGTCATCAAAGATGTCGCCCGAGAGTGTGACACGAGCTGCTGCTTGCATGAAGTTGCGCAGGCGACCTGCGGCATCTTCATAGCTCTCCAAGAAAAAGGAATAGACGGCCGCATAGCGCACTGGGAACTGCGCGGGGTGCAGGTCCCAGCCTTGGTAGAAGCCATTGTAGAGCGAATGGCGCACGTGGTCGTAACCGAGCCGCCAGGCGCGGTGTACGACATCCATGTTTTCAAGGATTTGGGATGGGCTCAGATGGTCGCCGCGGTGAGGACCGACAGGCATCACATTGGTCGCACCATCTGCCAGCATGAGACCCGTATGGCCGATCGCAACGCGCGTCATATGGTGCGCAAAGTCGCAAACAGGGTGCGACATGGCCTGGTACTTGGCGGTGATGTTGCAGTGTGCGGTGTAGTCGTAAGTCCCAAAAGCACTTGCCACCATGCGGCCCCGGCTAGCTTCAAGAAATTTTCGCAGCGGATTTTTACCTTCACTGTCCATGATGGCTTGGGTCTGCTCGACCATGATCTCCATTTTCAAGGCACCCGATGGAAGCGCACTGTTGGCCTCGATGAGTTCAAAGAGATCGATGAGCGCGGTGATCTGATCGGGGATGGTGACCTTGGGCAGCATCACGACAAAATTCTCGGGGAGCTTGCCGCCCGTCGTCTCGCTGAGCGTGGAGACAAAGATGTCGAGCGTGCGCAGGCCACGCTCCTTGAGGTCCTCGGTGAATGGCTTGATGCGGATGCCGATAAACGGGGGCAATGTCCCCTCAGCGATTCCCTTGGCACATTCCAAGGCAGCCTTTTCGGCAAATTGATCTTCCTCGGCATCACTGCGGTTTCCAAATCCGTCTTCAAAATCTATGCGAAAGTCTTCCAACGCCTCGCGTTTAAGCTTGGCAACCATCTTGTTATAAACCGTGAAGGCCAGCCAAGCAGCATCGCTTTTACCATCGCTCACCGACATCGGCTTGAGCCGTGCCTCTAGCGCGGCGACCTCGTCGAGCGCTGTCGGCAGTGCCTCATGGCCTGGTAGGCCCAAGGCTTTGGCGAGCATGCAAAAGTTGGGGGCGTAGAGGTCTAGGTGCGCAAGCGCAGCCTTGCCCATCTTCTCGGCGATGTCATAGGTGAACAAATTCGCGCCGCCATAGACTGTATGGACAGGCTGCCGCTGGCCAGAGTCGCCAGGATATATGCGCTGGAAAGCCAGGTTGGCAGTGCGCAGGCTCTCAAAGATGGCCGCCTTGGCCGCCGATGGGATGGACGATTTCATGTTTTCTCAGATTTGGCGATGAAGATAGGGATTTGAGAGGGGAAATCAAGAAAAGAGCC
This sequence comes from Bacteroidota bacterium, assembly GCA_031415375.1. GTDB lineage: Bacteria > Bacteroidota > Bacteroidia > J057 > JADKCL01 > JADKCL01. The sequence continues at coordinate 11,416 of JANORP010000333.1, forward strand.
TCATTTTGAAGGTTCCAAGCAGGACAATATCTTTCAAGGCGCATTTGTTGGCTCCCGCGCATACTACCAACCAGCACGCCATTCACATCGCCTCTAGGGAACGCCTCCCCTCATCAATCCAGTTTGGGCAATGAATCGCCAAAAATCTGAATGTGATGGTTGTAAATGAAAAGTGCCTTGTGTATTTTTGAAGTATTCAATCACCCCTCCTATTGAGTATTTTCACTTATGGAAAAGACCGAAAAGAATCAGGCCCAGCAGCATACTGGAATGATTGGCGACGTGGAATCTGCCAGCCATGAACTGGGTACCGCCAAGCCACCTTCATTTCAACTGAAGGCAACGAATGCAGAACCGAAGGATACAGAAACTGGAGACTTGTCTCAAGTTGGACTGAGCGATCAGGAATTTAATTGGGATGGAGCAGCTGCTGGCGGCATCGTCGGCGGCCTCCCAGGAGACGTTGAGGACGGCGTGCCAGCTAGTCCAGTGAGGGCCGATGGTGGCGCACCTGCTGCTGAGCCGGTAGGTGCAGCTGACGCTGGCCCGCTAGTTGGTCCTGATCCGACAGTGACTTTTGCCACCGTCAACGCCCTTTCATCCCCTGCTGGAATGCCCAATCGCATTCCACCCCGTGTTAATACATCCCTGACCTATACCGTCGCCAATTACGATGCAGCCAGAGGCAGGATCGAATTGTCAATCGAGGGAGCCAATGACACGAATGGTAGAGCCACGATCGACGGCGCTGCCACCACAGAAGTCACCGCAGGCGGTGCCGTCGCCCTGAGCGGCACGACGCAAACCACAGCTGGCAATGCTGGCAATCTTGTGGTCGTAGCAAAACTCGGTGGCACGGTGATTGGCCGCAGCAATGCGTTCTCTGTAAGCGCAATCCCACAAAACTGGAACGTGTCCTTCAACTCGCTCATTACCGGAACCAAGCGTGGTATTGCCGTGAACAATGCATGGGAATCTGACTCGGGTTCTTTGGCCGACTTGGATCAAGTGCAACGGTCTGAAAAGGTAGAGTATGGCGGAGGAACGGGTATTTTTGCGACGACCACATCTGGGAACAACTCCGGTTTCTTGCCTGGCGACAATTCTCCACGGGTGGACTCCCACGGCGCGCCGGTGTCAATGCTCACAGGAATCGGCAATATCACAGCCAAGCAAGGCTTCATCTTCAATGACAACCGCTCTGGTGCTGCCAATATCGCTGCCAAGAATTCAGGCTTTGCGATCACACGCGACGTCGTGGCCAATGGCAGCGGCGGGTTTGACATCACAACCACCAAGCAAGGCGCTAGCCACACAACGCGTGGCTATGCTGTAACTGCAGGATCTGGCTCCGTGAGCAGGCAGCAAGCTGTATAGTATGCAATTGCAACGACACCCATTGAGGCGAATGACGATACCGCTCTTGGGCATTTTGCTCATCGGTGGGCTTGCTTGTCATCAGCCTTCGGCTCCTACTTCCTCGCCCATGAATATATCGCGGGATAGCTCCCATTTTCCATATTCCCCTTTTCGTGGACTGTATGACCGGCAAGGTGACGAGATCATCGATGCCGCTGCAGAAGATACGAAATTGGCCATGTCCTATCCTGATTTTCAAGGCAAAGGTCCAGTCAAGGATGGCACAAGGCTCACGATCATGGTTCAAAATCGTGTATTTGCCAAGGGCGAAACGATTCACATCCTGCATTTTGTGGAGATCACCCGACCCGGGGCAGAACTCTATATCATGGGCCCAAAGCAAGTATATGGTCTCTACATCGACGACCATCTCATGGGTGAGCAAGCGCCAGATTCACAATATCCTTGGGTGGGCATCTACGATGGGGCGGTTTTGCCTAGCCCAGAACTGGACTACAATTTCGAAATCGGCAAGTATGCAATGGATGTGATCGGTGAGCACAACATACAATGGCGGATCGATGGTTTCGTATCCAATACCGTTGTGGTTACCATCAAGTAGCATGGAGAAATGGCTGCTCACGCAAGCAACACGCATCGATGTATGTGTGATGGCGCATCTACCTGCAACATGGCCTACACTGGGCACGGCCTACAAGCGTGCCTCAAATGGTAAAATTGCTGTCGAGACACTGCTAGGGCTGCTTTCCTATCGACCAGGAAAGCAGCTTTCTGACGACACGATACTGGTCTTTGCAGCTGTACAGTCAGCGGCGCTGGGTATGCGCATGATTCAATCCGCCCACAATGGAATTGATGCAGATGGCTGGATAGGGCACTGGGGGCCTGCACTTACCCAAAATTACGGTCATGGCCTAGGACTCGTCGCAACATCCATGATCGAGCATTCAGGATTGCCGTCGGGGCAGAAACATAGCCTGCGCAGCCTGCTCGACGACTCTATCACGACCTTTCTCAGTGCCCAAGACACCTTGCTCGAAGGCATCTGGTTGGAACCGGGTGATTTTGAAGGAATGATCTCGATGTCATGGGGTGTACTTTGCGGGCTGGGTCCGGCGGCGGCGACCATATTGCGCATGGGTACCGGCATGCAGCTGAAATCGAGTCTTGCCTTAGGCATCTGTATCGGCCATGCGCTTTACAGACTCCATCTCAATCGCCAATTGAAGCAAACGACAATTTCCGAGACGGTATGGTTGTGGGCCTTGCGACATAGCTTCGAGTTTGCACACGCACACCATGAGTTGCTCGCGACCTATGTCGCGTCACCACAAGCCACGTGGGACTGTGGTAAATTGGCCGCTGTATGGAAAGAGATCTCCTTGAATGAATTCCTCCTCCAAAGCACATCTCAATGGATCGAACAAGCCGTGCTCCTAGCCAACGATCTACCGGAGCATCACGACTTGACCCAATTTTTGAGTGCACTCGTCCCGACTCCAAGATGACCAGTGGTAGATTTGCCGACACAGGTCAGCCGCGCGATCAGCGACTGACCTGTGTCGGCCCTCCTTGGAGAATCCCGCTCGATTTCTTCAAGCTTGACAAAGTCCAATTCAAACCCAGCCCCCAACTTCATTCTCGACAGAAACTTCGATGGCTCAGTTGTTTTTTTCATTCCTTGCATCCAAATTGACATCATGCGCCGCTGGATCCTGCCCTTGCTTATTTGCCTCCTTTTGCAAGCCAACACATCGCCGCGCAAAGCAGACCTCTGCATCCAAAACGCAACGATTTTCCTCCCCAACGGCGACACGCTTTCCCACCAAAGCATTTTGATCTGTGCAGATACGATCATGGACATTGTCGCTAGTGCTGGGAATATCAAGGCCATCGAGATAATCGACGCAAGAGGCCGCTTGGTCACGCCGGGATTTTTCGCGATCGACGAGCACCTCGACGATGTATTCGGCGATTCCATTCCGCGCCTTACGATGGTCCAAGATTCATTTGAGGTCTATCGTCAAAAATTGGCTGCGACCTATCTCCCTTTTGGGGTCACCACCGTGCGCACCTCAGGCGACGCCGAGGAGTGGCTAGACATGGCCCTCTATTGGATGCGCCATCCGGTAGCCACGGCACCCGACTATTACCCTTCGGGCGGCTCGATGGTTTCGCCCTATGAAGGCAAGCCCTACGTGAACCATTGCTTCCTTGCAGATAGTGCCGCTGCCGTGCAAAAAATGTCCCATTATGCTGCCTTGGGCATTCGCAACATCAAGCTCTATGGCAATCTGCGCTATGAAGCCTTTACCCCTGCCTTTTTGGAGGCCGAGCGGCGGCACCTGCGCGTGAGTGCGCAAGTGCAAAATGCGACTGACTACCACGGTACACTAGACATGGGTTTGCGCAATTTTGAGCAAGTGGCCACCTTGCTGTATGACCATTCGGTCTTGGATCTTTGGGGCGACACGGCCTTCAATGCCATCCTAGCTGCCGAATGGGGCGACAGCATTGGCAATTTGCCTGTGCGAGGATCGCGTATTTACCCCTTTCTAGAGGCCGCTCGCTATGTGGGTAAAGACCATCCGCAGGTGGTGCGCATCCTCCAAAAGATGAAGGAAAAGGGCGCGGGCATGGTACCCTGCCTCCACTTTTTTGCGCAGTGGCTCGGCAAGACTTGGTTTTGCTCCTCGCCCAAAGCAGCTAGGTTTGATGTGAGCGCCTGGTCGCCCAGACAGCTGCAACGCTGTCGCGAAGGCTATGAAGTATTGGCCTACACGACGCTCCAAATGCATGCGATGGGCATCCCTTTGCGCATCGGCACCGATCATAAAGACGGCGGCAAGGCAGTGCTTTCTGAGCTGCTGCTCTTGCACGATGCGGGCATCCCGATGCGAGACGTGCTACGCATCGCGACCCGCAACAGCGCAGAGGCCGTCTCCCTCTCCCGCCCTGCTGGCAAGGTCGCCATTGGTCAAAAAGCACATCTGATTATTTTTGAGCAAAATCCGTTGGTGGAGGCACAACATTTGCTCGGCGCGAAAACTGTGATTAAAGATGGCTTGGTGGTAGGAGGAAGCAAATGATGCGTCTCTGGAAGCACTTGCCTGCGGCCCATTTATTCGATAACTTGGATTCTAAATTTCAAATTCCCATGTCCCTTCTCAGGAGCTACCATATCGAGACTGAGCGCGTGATCTTGCGGTGCTACGCACCTGCAGACGCGCCTGCGATGTCTGAAACGATCCTGCGCAACCATGAGCACCTTTTTCCTTTTATGCCTTGGGCAGTCAAAGACCAGCATACGATCGCGTTTTGTACAGATTTGATCCGCACTTTTGTCGGCAATTACCACCTTGGGATCGACTACCCGATGGCCGTGTTGGACGCGCGCGATGGTCGCTACATCGGCGGCACGGGATTGCATACGCGTGTGGGCAAGGGTGCCTACGAGATCGGTTACTGGATCGACGAGCGCTATGGTCGTCAAGGATTTACCACACATGTCGCTGCGGCCCTCACCAAAGTCGCATTTGAGTATGAGGCAATTCACCGCATGAACATCCATATGCAGGTGCCCAATGACGTGAGCCAACGCATCGCCGAACGTCTGGGCTACAAGCGCGATGCCCTGTTGCGTGGCATGTATCCTCTCCAAGATGGCAAATTTGGAGACATCTACTATTACACGATGCTGCGCGCAGACTATGCTGCGACCGACCTGGGAGCGATGCCGATGCGCATTTTTGGTTTTGATGGCACTGAGCTAGCCCCAAGCCCGCGCCAGTGAGCGCGCTACGAAAACTCACCAACAGCAATACTTCGATTTCTACGATTATCACTATCTTGCCGTCGAAATGCAGCAAGACTTTGCCATCGCCGCTTCTTCCCGTCGCCTATTTGGCTGGCTGCCTGCCGAGGTACCTTGGTTGCTCGGCATGGGACTTTTGTTCCATTTTCTAGCCCAAATCCATTGGGACAAGACTTGGGAAGGATTTGTGTATGACCCGATCTTGCGATGGTGGCTACCGCTGGTGTTTTTCCTAGCAGCCTTGTACGTGGGCTTGGGAGCACTGCCACGCCCACGATTGCGTCACAACTTTCGTTTCAATTTCCAATGGATCCTGGAATTGGCACTGCCCATGGCTGGCGTGTTGTATGTGAAATACATCGACCCGATCTCCTATGTCGATGATGCGGGCTTCATCTTGCGCTACCTCGACCACTTCGCAGAGGGCTGTTTTTATTGCTTCAATGTGGAGGATGGGCCCGTCTTTGGCATTTCTTCCTTTGTCTATGGATTGATGGCGGGCTTCCTCACCTGGACGCATCTGCTCAATCCAGAAGGTGCCCTCAATTACCTCACTTATGCAGGGGTCTTCATGACTGGATTCCTGTTTTTCAAGGTGTTGAGGCAGGTGATTCCGTCGCAGGGCGGTGTCATGGTGCTCTGGTTTCTATTGATGACATGTAGCCATTCCATGGCCTTCATCTACAATTCGGGCATGGAGGCTCCTGTACATTTCTCCCTGGTGCTTACCGCCTTGCTCTTCTTTTTGCAGCGCAAGGAACGTTTGATGTGGCTTTTCCTGGCAATTTCGGTGATTTCAAAGCTCGATGCCGTACCTCTTGTGCTGGTGGTAGGTATTTTCTGGTTGGTGGAAAATTGGGGGGATCTTGTCCAATTTGACTGGTACAAAAAGCGGTACCGTGATGCCTTGTTGTATGGATTGGTGCCTGTGCTGGTGTGGATCGGCTTTGCCACCATTGTTTTTGGTGGCCCACTGCCACAATCGGCTTACGCGAAGGTCTTTTTTCATGGGCACGCCAAAGGCGGATGGTTTCCTTTTATAGAGCGCTTCATGGAATCGGGCTACCAATCGGTTTTCCTAGCCTTTTCACTGATCTTGTTTTTGATCCACCTAGGGTTTGTGGCTGCAAGACGCAGCGGTAGTCGCCAATTGGTTTTTGGGTTTGCTTTCTTGGCCACACTCCTCCTCTATTATTTCTACAATCCCGGCGAACGCATGTTGTGGTATTACGTGCTGCCAGAGGGTTTGATGTTGCTGCAATTGTGTGTGAGTTTATACTGGGTTTGGGGCTGGATACCTGACCGCAAATGGCTGGTGGGGGCAATGATCGGTCTGTGTTTGAGTGCTGGATTCGCCTTCATGTTCACTTGGATACATACTCTGAAGGCCATCGATTACCAGCGCAGCTACCAATCGACGGTCGAGGGCGAACGTCAGCGTGTGGGCAGCTATCTTGGCCGTGTCGTGCAAGCTTCCGACACTTTGCAATCCGGCCACGGCCTCATTTCTCGCCGGGTCAAGGGCTATGTAGCCGATGAAACTGGCCTCAATTTTAGGCTGGCGACCACCTTAGAACATAAAAATACAGCGCTTTGGGCGCAATTGCATCCAAAATGGATCGTGATGCACGGCTTTAATTGGGAGGTGAACAAGCTCAATGAATTTCCATATAAACTGGACACATCGTTTTACGATGTCTTGACGTATGGCTACCCCACATGGCGCATTTTTAAGCGCGTCGCCAATATGGAAGAAAGCGAAGGCACCTATTTCTTGCAATATTCAGAAATCTTGGGCCCTGAGATGGAGGTCATTCCTGAGCCAAATTCCTGGATGCATTTGAAGGCTGCTGCATTTTCGTTTGTGCGACAAGACTACAACCCTCGCGAATCCAAAATTTCGCTGGGATTGTTGCGTCATGACTATGACTATCAAGTCCACGTACGAGACATCTTGCCGGGCGACACCGTTGTTTGGCAGCATACCTATACTGTAGGTTGCTATGAAGGACTCAACAATCCACGCATCTGCCCGATTACGATACCCTTGCTGCGGGGTGCAATGCCCGCAAATCTGCCCAAGGGCCCACGGTACATCGTCCTAGAGTTTGAAAACAGTTATGGCAGGGTCGCCATGTACGACCCTGCCATATCCATCTTGCGCCGCGATCCCTGATCGCTAGTGCGTGATCACGACCTTGTGCATCGAGACATCCTCCCCTGCGATCATTTGCAACAAATAGAGCCCGCTGGGAAGCCCCACAGTCTCCACCTGCAACAATTGGCTGCCAGCGGGAATTTGCCCCTCCCAGACGATTTGCCCCTGTAGGTTGCGCAGCACCAAACCGATCGTGCGGCGTGGAGCTTGCGCCAAGCGCAACTCGAAATTTCCTGCATTGGGATTGGGAAAGAGTTCCATGGACCATGAAGGTGAAGCCTGTGGATCAGGCTTGGCGGTCACGATCGAGAAGCAGCTTTTGTCGAGCGTGGTAGCCCACCAATTTTGGATGGTAGCGGCATCGACTTTGAGCTTGCACACATTTCCAACATTGTCAAGGGTGAGGTCACGCGCATACACCATGGCATAGTCCAAGACGATTTTAGCCCCTTGATCGAGGTCCAATGGCCCATAGCTTTGTAGCAGGCGACGGTCATAAGGCGTGTTCCCTGCTGAGGGTTCAGACCATCCTATTGGGCCTCCTCCACAAAATCCAGGATCGCCGGAAAAAGCGAAATTGGTGGCTGAACCGTTTCCTGTGCCTTGAAAGCCGCTCATGCCATTGTTGAGGAGATGGCTGCCATCCGTCCAGGTCGCTCGTAGATAGTTGTAATAATCCATCGGCAACGTGGGGTTGCCATCGGGTGCAAATGCATTTTGCCAAGTCATCATACTACCCATGCGGTCGATTTGCCCATTGGGCAACAAGACGGACCCAAAAGCCGGAGGATTCAATCCATACCCAACTGGCGTCCCGTCATTGGCGTAGCCATTATAGACAAATGCAAGTCCCAAAGTGGAGTCACTTCCCAGGTAATCGTCGCTAGGATTGCCCAGATCGAAATCCATGAACATCCCCAAATGTACAGCATGGAGGTCGGCAAGGCCATGATTGATGATTTCCTGATGATGAAATGTTGCATAGTCCAGCGCCGTGTCGGGGCAAGGCGAGAGGTTGCAATCCACGATATAGGAAAGGTTCTCGACCTGTATGCCGAGTGGCAAGCCTTGCGATTCCTCATGGGGCCCATCGTCATTGAATACCCACCAAAGTGCCATGTCCCCTGGAAAGCAAGGGTAGTCGCCGTCGTTTTGCGGGTCATAGTCGCCATCATTGTCGAGATCAATATAAGGTGCGAGTTGTGCGTCTTCGCCTGCCGATACATTGCCATTGCCGGGCCAGGTCTCGATGTCGGGATAGTTGGCGAAGTCGATGCTTTGGCTGGCAAAGTCTTGCTGGAATTGCTGCACTTGCACCTTGCTCACCTTCCAGACATCCTGCCAGCGTTGGTCCAGGATATGGCCAGTTGTGGGATCGACCAAAACGAAGTCGGCACGGTCGGAAAAGCCTGTGACGAGATGGGTGCCATCGTAGGCGATGGGCAAGGAGGCTGCGGCAAACTGCAAGCCACGGGTAGCACCCGTCGTAAGATTCACATAAAAGATATCATTGTTGCCCGCCCATGGACTTCCTGCCGACACCAAGAGCTCTTGGTTACCTGCATAAAAGGCAACGTGGTCGCGCATCGGAAAGGGCAAATCGGGACCAGCCGAGATTGTATTGATGCTAGGATTGTAACGCTCAGTCGCGGCAGTTTGCAAGTCGCCGCCTGTGATCAAGACATCGCCGCCGGGCAGATTGGTGAGCAGGGGTCCAAAGCGGCTCATGGTCGCAGGCCCTGCCGTCCAGGTGTCCAGGATCGGGTCATACACTGCAGTTTGCGTTCCTGCTACCAGCAGGACTTTGCCATTCGCCATGGTGATGAGCCCGCAGGCGAGCGCAGGCACTGCCTGTGGCGCTGGTAAAGTGCTTGTATGCAATACGGGGTCATAGATCTCGATCCCGTTGAAGTCGGCGATGAGCACCTTTCCATTGGGGAGGAGTGTCATCGCGCCGTTGGGATGCTTGAAAAGTAGGGTATCGACTTGCGGCATCGGGAACCCATTGGCACCAAACACCATCGCCAATGAGCGACTGCTCTGGCCTACCTGCCAGGAAAACAACATGAGGTCCCCGTTTTGCAGTTCCAAAGCCTCACTCCTGAGAAATTCATTGGGCAGGATGCGTTGAATGTTGGTCTGTGTTTGCAAATCATAGACCTGAAAACCATTGGGATAAAAGTTGGCCACCTTGCCGCCCGTCAGTGCCAAGGCACCATCGGGATTGCAATCATAGGGCGTGGTGTAGCCACGCCCACAATTATAGGCTGCCCCTTGGCGGATGGGACCTGCATAAAATTCATGCCCGCTTTGGCGATAGGTCGATGCCGCGACATGCAATGCCCCAACCGAGTCGAGGCCGCCGATCCACAAGGAGGCCGCAAAACAGGCATTTTTGCCCGATCCGCGTGGCACCTCATAAGCGGGGGCATTCACGAGATCCCAAAAACGCTCTGCGCCAGATGTGACGCGAGCCGAGACCTTGTTGCCATCGAGGTATTGATAGGCAAAATTGCGGCATTGGCCTCGTAGCTGACTCGTTCCCAGCAGCAGGAGTATCAACAATGCGCCTAAGCTTTTGAATTGTGTTTTCATGCGATTTAAAGATTTGTGGTTTGAAAATGCGCTTCCATGGCCGATCGCAACATCGCACCATTTCCACTGAAGTAAAGAAAATCGCAAAACGTAATTGTGTGCACCAATTGCCGTCGAAGCCACTGGTGAGGATTGTATTGACCAAAAAAACTAGCCCAGAGGGGTCATTGTTCCAAAATCACGCGCTGTGTCGCTACACGATCTCCTGCACGCAGGCGCAACAGGTACATGCCTGCGGGCAGCTCATGCAGCAGCAGCTGGGTGCCCACGGCACCTTGTGGCAAGGCGAGCTGCCTGAGCATACGCCCTTGCACGTCCATCACATCCACCCTACCTGCATCCTCCAAAGCGCTGCCAAAATCTAGCTCCACCTGCCCGATGCCTGAGGGGTTGGGATAGACTTTGAATCCCAGCGTTTTGCGAGGCTCTTCTAGTGCGACCACGGTGCTGAAGCAGCTACGGTCGAGCTCGTTTTGCCACCAGGTTCTGATCGCCACAGTCGATGATTTGAGCTTGCAGACACTCAGCAAGTTGCTGCTGTCGTGGGCATAGACAAATGCGAGGTCCAATTGCGTTTCATCGCCCGGTTGCAAGTCAAAAGGCCCCATATTTTGTAAAAAATGTCGCGAACTGGGGAGATTTCCAGCGGTGTACTCATTCCAACCGGTCATGGGCCCGTTGCAAGCACCATTGGTGGAGGGATAGATGAAATTGGTGGATGGGCCGGCCCCATTGGAGGGATGGCCATCAAAACCATTGCTGACCAAATGCGTGCTGTCGAGGAAGATGTTGCGCATATAGTTGTAGTAGTCGGTAGCCAAACTGGGTTGATAATTGTAGGGTTCAAAATTGCCGGGCCAAGTCATCATGCCCGACATCTCATCCAAGTATCCATTGGGGAGCACGGTCGATCCCCATGCTGGAGGGTTTGCACCATAGACCATGTCTTGGTTGTAACCATTGTATCCTATCGCCAAATGCAAGCTTGAATCACTGGCGATGTATTCGTCATAATCACCACCAATTTGAAAATCCTGCAAGTTGCTCATGTAGAGATCATGGTAGGCCGTAGGGCTGCGGTTGGTGATCTCCAAATGCAAGAAGGTGCTGTAATCCATGCTCGTGTCTGGGCAGGTGGTTTGGCCACAATCGATGGCGTAGGCCATGGCCTCGATTTGGATTCCTAGGGGAAGTCCATTGCTGGTAGTATGCGGGCCTTGGTCATTGAAGACCCACCAAAGCGCTTGATCACCTACGATGCAGGGATAGTCCCCGTCGATGCCTGGACGGTAGTGTCCATCTTGATTGACATCTACAAAGGGCGCTAGGTTGCGGTCCTCACCCAAGGACACATCGCCGTGGGCAGGCCAAGTTTCGATTTGGGGATACTGGCTGAAATCAACCGTATTGGCCAAAAAATCGGCTTTGAATTGATCGATCTCGGTGCGATTGAGCTTCCAGATTTGTTGCCAGCTCTGGATGTTTTGCAAGCCACGCTCGAAATCGATGTATTGCAGCTCATGGATATCATCGATGACCACAAGTGCCGAAGTCGGGCTCAGGAGCAACATTTTTTCCGCAACTCGATCCGACAAGATGTATTCTGCTTGGCCAGTATAAATGTCAAGTTTGTACAACTCGCCATAGCCATCATATTCGCTGCCGATCAGCACCGTATGGCTATCGATTGCCGCTACCGTTAGTTCTCGGGTAAATACTGGAAACCCTGGCAGAGGTAGTATAAAGTCCAATGGTGCGCCTGGTGAAACCGCGTTGGTCACCGGGTCATAGATATCGGTTTCTGGTGAAGCCGAACCACCGCAAATAAAAACCTTGCCGCCTGGCATCGTGGTAGCCCTAGCCCGCTGCCGCCCCTCAGACATATTCGGGCCAGGAAACCAATAACCGAGCGTGTCGTCAAAATATTGCGAGACGATCGTAGCGCCAACTCCGTTCAGGCTCGCGCCGCCACCCACTGCCAGGATATCTCCATTGGGCAGCTTGACCGTGCCATGCTTCATGCGGGGCCAAAGCATATCGGGTACCATCGTCGAGATGTTGGTGATCGGGTCATAGACCTCGCAACCTACGACACCAGCGATGAGCACCTTTCCATTGTCGAGCACATCCAGGGAGGACTCTTTGTGAAACCAATGGAGCGTGGGCCCACCCATCACGGCATAAGTGAGCGCATCCAGAAACAATACTGGATTTTTGGTGGGATAGAGTTCGTCGCCCACCAGCATGATACGCCCGTCGGGGAGCTCGATAGCAGCGAGTGAGGTGCGGGGTGCAGGCAAGGTCACGGTCTGCAGCTGACGGGTGGTCAGCTCATAGATCAGCACTTCGGTCTCCGTCAAAACCAAAACCTTTCCATTGCTAAGCCGCAGGAGGCCGTTGACGAAAATATCACTTGTAGTCTGGATCGTGGGGGCGCAGGTAAATGCTGGACCCGTACGCGCAGGGCCTGCAAACCACTCCGGGGCATAAGAGTTGCCCTCAGCGACTGCGGTATGCAACGCACCCTGTGGATCCAAACCCGCCATCCATAGCCCCCCTGTATAGGTGGTGGACATGCCACTGCCCTTGGGGATCTGGTTCATGACGGGTGAAAAATTATCCCAAAACATGCTTCCATTGTTTTGAAATACCATCTTGGCCTTGTTGGCATCGAGGATGCCGATCACATTGTCGGTACACTGGGCCGCGACCCACTGAAAACCGAGGATGAGGGGCAAGAGCAATCGTACGCAAAGGGTTGCTTTCATGTAAATCGGTAGGTTTAATGTTGAACAATCAATTTTTGGGTTTGGGTGTCTCCACCATTTTGCAAGCGAAGCAAATACATGCCGGCTACCCGTAGCCCGCCCATTTGTAAAAGATGCAAGCCGATCCATTTGGGAACTTCATAAGCGGGGCCAAATTCCATGTCTGAGACTTGATTGGCGCTGTTGTTGAACCGCGCAATCACCTTGCTGGCATCGAGGAATTGAAAGGCATTGTCTTTGCATTGGGCAGCTAGCTGGGTGCTACCTAGCAGCGTGCCTACGAGAAATATATAAATTCTTATCCTGAGCATCGATCTTATCGTTCTGAAACAAACATCATCAACAATACCGTAGCTGCAATACACAAAAAACATGTTTTGTGACACGGTAAGCCTTCCTTTCCATTGTTTGGTGGTGCGATCACAAAGGCGCATGCACCGCATCCCAATAGCCATCAGCTGCTAAAACCTATCCACTTGCAAAATCAGACGCAACAACAAATCAACGCCACGATGAATTTGAGCGATGCAACGTCGGTTCAAATGTGGGTGCGTGCTGCGGGAGCCTCTCGGCAGCCCCTCTCGTAACATCGATCAAGACAAGTGCATGATTACTGCAAAATCATGCGTTGGGTCGCTATGCGAGCACCTGCATGTAGCCTCAGCAGGTACATGCCCCTGGGCAAGTCTTGCACATGGAGGCCTGTGCTCACCGCACCAATCTCGACATCGTACTGCTTGAGCACACGTCCCTGCACATCCATCACATCCACTGCACCTGCATCCTCCAAGGCCATTCCAAAATCGAGTTGCACATGGCCGATGGCCGATGGATTGGGATAAACTTTGAATTCATTGTTGAGGCTGGGCTCCTCGCTTGAGACAATGGTGTTGAAACAACTGCGGTCGAGCTGGTTCAGCCACCAGTTTTGGACCGCTACCGTGGCCGCCTTGAGTTTGCACACGCTCAGTAGGTTGCTGTTATCGCGGGCATAGATAAATGCAAGGTCCCATTGGATTTTTTCACCCGGCTGGAGTGCAAATGGCCCGCTGGATTGCAGGAAGCGGCGGTCGCCTACGAGGTTGCCAGCACTGAACTCTGACCAGCCCGTGAGTGGTCCCCCACAAAATCCATCCGTCGATGCATACATAGCGTTAGCATCAGGGCCTGTCCCAGCACCTACATATCCGTTCAACCCATTGTTGACCGCATGTGTGGAATCTCGAAAATAGCTCTGCATATAGTTGTAAAAATCTGCTGCGCGCGTGGGATTGCTATTAGGCCCCCCAATCGTATTGTCGTAGATCATACTGCCTGCCATCGTACCCAACTGGCCATTGGGCATCACAGCCGATCCCCAAGCAGGTGGATGCAAGCCATAATTGAGGTCGTTGTCGCTGCCATTGTAAGCGATCGAGAGGTGCAGGCTGCTATCGCTGCCCATATAATCATCCATCGGGTTGCCGATATCGTAATCTTGCTGGTTGCCGACATACATGTCATGGTAAGCCGTATCGCTATGGTTGCTGATCTCAAAATGCACAAAAGTCGTGTAGTCTAGGCTGCTGTCTGGACAAGGGGATAGGCTGCAATCGATGGCATAGGCCATGGCCTCGACTTGCAGCCCGAGCGCCCTGCCATGGGACTCGACATGCGCGCCTTGATCATTGAAAACCCACCACAACCCTTGATCACCGACAATGCAGGGGTAGTCGCCATCGATAGCTGGTCGGTAGCGGCCATCACCATTGACATCGACAAACGGAGCCAAGTTACGGTCCTCTCCTAGCCCCTCGTCGCCATGTGCAGGCCAATGCTCGATCTGCGGATAGCGTGTAAAATCGACACTGCTTGCTAGGAAATCTGCTCGAAACTGGTCGATCTCAGCACGGCTAACCTTCCAGACAAACTGCCAGCGATCATCGTCTTGGATGCCCGTCGCCAGATCGACGCGCTGCAAGTGCCGCAGGTCCTCGACTTGTACAAGCACCTCGCTGGAGTCGAGCAGCATCATGCGCGGTCCTGACCTTTGGATATTCAGGAAGTCACTCTCGCCCGTATTTACATCAAAACTGTACAGTTGCTGTAGATAGTTTGCCAAACTCTCAGCTGCAATCACCACGCGATGACTGTCGAGCACTGCGACCGAGTGCGCACTGGCAAATTGCGGCAGTGCCGGTCCCGAGGTGATTGTATTTGTAACAGGGTCATAAATGTCGGTGAGTTTTGAGGAACTTGTGCCACCGCTGATGAACAACTTGCCATTGGGCAGCCAGGTCGCCTTGGCCCGTTGCCGTCCCGCCGACATCGGGGGCCCCGGGAACCAGTAGCCGAGGGTATCATCGAAATACTGCGTGACGATCGTGAGCCCCAATCCGTTCAGGCTCGATCCTCCCCCAAAGGCCATCACATTTCCATTGGGAAGCATCGCGGTGGCATGTTTCATGCGTGCCCAGAGCATGTCTGGCACGCTGGTAGAGATATTGGTGGCGGGATCGAAGATTTCACAGCCGACCACACCCGCGATCAAGACCTTCCCACTTCGCAACACATTCATGGATGACTCTTGGTGAAACCACTGAAGGGTCGGTCCGCCAGTGATCGCATAATTCACCGTGTCCATAAAAAGAATCGGGTTTTTGGTGGGATACAAGTCGTCACCTAGCAGCATGACGCGACCATCGGGCAATTCGATCGCATCGACCCACACGCGCGGCGCAGGCAATGGCCTTACCTGCACCTGCCGTGTTTGGACATCGTAGATCATCACCTCATCGGTCGTCAAGATCAGCGCCTTGCCATTGCTCAAGCGCTTGATGCCATTGTACATGATTTCGGAGGTCGTCGCGATCGACGCCAGGCATTGATAAGCTTGTGGCGCGCGTGCAGGCCCAGCATACCATTCCCAACCCGCTTGTCGATAAGTCGAGGCAGCGACGTGCAGCTCGCCTACAGGATCCAAGCCTCCGACCCACAATGCACCTGCAAACGCAGTATGCAGTCCACTCCCTTTTGGAACCTCATAGGCAGGCAAAGCCGACATATCCCAAAAGAAATTTCCACCATTGTTGAACCGCGCCACAACTTTGTTGGCGTCTAGGTTCTGAAAAACATTGTCGTGGCATTGGGAATAGCCGTTTTGGGCAAACGACATGACAAGCAGCAGCAATAAACAAAAGTAGTTTTTGGTCATCGATTCTTGGGTTCTTGTGTAAAATTGGGCACAGTTACCCCAAATCCAATGCACAAAACGCAAATTCCATGACACGCTTCTTGCCTACATGAGCGGCAAGAGAAAAGGCATTGTAGCGTGAGAAATTATCCGTTCACAGGCGAATGAGGATCTCAGCTGCTTTTTCCAAAGTCGCATTTTCCTTGGCAAAGCAAAAACGAAGTACTTTGTTGTCTTCGCCGCTGTGGTAAAACACCGATACGGGGATGGCCGCGACCCCTTTTTCCGTGGTCAACCATTCTGCAAAGGCACGATCAGGCTTGTCTGATATCGCATTGTAACGCATCAGCTGAAAGTAAGTACCGCTACTCGGCAGCGGTTCAAACCGACTTTTGGCCATCAATTGAAGGAAGTAGTCGCGCTTTTGTTGGTAAAAATGCCGCAGCTCCTTGATATGGGAGCGATCTTGCATATAGGCCGCGATGGCGGCTTGAAAAGGTGTCGAGGTGCTGAATGTGACGAATTGGTGAATCTTGCGAAACTCCTTACTGAGGTGCTCAGGAGCGATGCAATACCCTATCTTCCATCCAGTTGCATGAAACGTCTTTCCAAATGAACTGACGACAAAGCTGCGCTTGGCGAGTTGGGGATGCCGTAAAATACTTTGGTGTTCCTGATCATCAAATATGATGTGCTCATACACCTCGTCGCTCAAGATCAAAATGCGATTGCCTTGCACGATCTTGGCCAATTCTTGAAAATCCTCAGCACTCATCGTCGTCCCTGTAGGATTATGGGGCGTGTTGAGAATGATCATCTTGGTGCGGGAATTGACACGCTTTTTCACGCCCTCCCAGTTGATCTTGTAGTCTGGAAACTCGAGCGCGACATAGATCGGCACCCCACCAAACAATTCGATCACCGGTACATACGAATCATAACAAGGCTCAAACACGATCACCTCGTCACCCTCCCTTACCGTGGCAGCGATGGCACAAAAGAGTGCCTCGGTCCCCCCAGAGGTGACGGTCACCTCAGTTTCGGGATCAACCTCGGCATCGTAGGTCTCCCGTGCCAGCGAAGCGATCTGCTCCCGCAGGCCCAGCAATCCAGGCGCAGGTGCATATTGGTTTTGACCGCTGCGCATGGCCTCATTCACGAGCGCCAGCAACTTGGGATCCATCGGAAAATCTGGAAATCCTTGCGAAAGATTGATCGCTCCCTTGGCAGTAGCCAAAGCAGACATCACCGAAAAAATAGAAGTCCCTACCGACTGCAACTTGGACTCGATGGCCACCTTAATCATAGACTATATCTAAATTCCTCTTTATCAATTGATTGCTTAGTGGTCGCGCGCTCTGAGCTAGGCATTCATAGCCGCAGCAACCAAATAGCAATGCCGCTCATCGGCACGAAGATCAAAAATATGCCTGAACTTTCATACAGATAATTTTTTTTATACATTTGCGGCTTGTGAAATCCGATCTGTGATTATCGTTAAAACACAAAGATGAAGAATTTGTTCTCGAAAACCTCCGACAACAGGAGTTATGCAATGTTGTTAGGAGCAATTGTCGTTCTGGCATTCAGCGCCTGCACCCCTGAAGGTGTGATCAACAAAACCAAATACAACGGCGAAAAGATCACCAATACCTGCGACTCCTTTAAGGAGGAGATGCAAGGCATCATCAGTGCGAACAGCAACTCCGCGAAGTTGGTGATCGCTGAAGAAGACAACGCCGATGTTCCATACTACTACCTAGAGCCAGGTCAGTATGAAATCAAAGATGGCAATCTCAATTTCCGCTTGGCAGGTGATCTCGAGTATGAGAAATACCTTACCAAAGGCATTGGGATCACGATCATGGCCAGCTACACATCGCTGGATCACTTGAGCAGCATGGAGAAATCCAAATCTGGCGAGATTGGATCCCTGCTGATCGATCGTGCCTATTATGATGCACACAAAGAGCCGGTGTTCATGTACTCTATTCCTGTCGGTGGCGATGCCAAAGACTTGAATGGCAAGCAAGTGAAACTGACTTTCATGGTCGCCAAATACAAAAAAGGCAAGCTCAAAAAGATTCTTTGCAACAGCAAAGAGGTGCCACTCGGCCCGATTGGCCCTGCTTGCTGTACCTTTCAACCATGGGATGGTGCTGATCCACAGTCGGTCATCGCCATGCCAGACGTGAAGATCAATGATGAGAATTACAAATACCGTGGCTTTACAGGTACTTTGGACCTGATCTTCCCAGAAAACTCTGTGAAGTTTGACCAAAACCTGCTCACCACTGCCATCAAAGATTACATCAAGAAATACACCGATGTCGGCTACAAGGTCACCAGCATCAGCCTTGAAGGCTGGGCTTCCCTTGGCGGTCAAGAGGCCCGCAACCAAGAACTCAGCGAGCGCCGTTCAAAGGCTGTATATGACGATCTGCGCAAGTCGATTCCAGATTCCTTGGTCGAAATGACCTCGGCTGGCCGTGGCGAAGATTGGAGCCGCCTCATGCTGCTCACAAAAGCAAGTGCCCTCAATGGTGAAGAGCAGCAAGCAGTCCTCAACATCGCAAATGGTGCTGGCACCAATGATGAGAAAGAAGCCGAAATGCGTAAGCTCACTTTCTGGAAAAAACTTGTGGACGAAGTCATCGTGAACACACGCCACACATTCGCTACCTTCAAGTTTGACTACGCCCCAGATAAAATGTGGGTCGAATACTACCCCAGCCAAATGCCTGTGATCAGCGACGAATTGGTGCGTGTCGCCAATGAGACGATGACCGTAGGTTCCTACAAAGAAGGCACCGATAGCAAAAAAGGCATGCGTGTCTTGGACATCTTGATTGGCAACAACAAGAAGCCCAACCTCTACGCCATGCGTTCTACCTATCAGTTTGGCAGCAACAACTTCCAAGCAGCCATCAAAGACATCGACGATGCCTTGGCCCTTGATCAAAACAATATGCAGTACGCATTGGCAGCATTGGCTTACAAAACCAAATACGCCAACAACTACACGCTCGACCAACGCATGGAAATGATGGATCAGTACAATGACTATGTCGTCAGATATCCCGACAACAAAAGCTTGTATTTCAACCGCGCCGTGATGATGGACAAGATTGGCTACATCTCAGGTGCATTGGCCGAATACTCAGAGCTGCTCGATGGCGCAACCCCCAATGCTGCCAACCTCAACAACCGTGGCGTTGCCAAGCTCAAAACGATGCGCACCACCGAGGCAGAAGCTGACTTCATGGCTGCGCTTGACAAAGACAACAATCTTGCTGTCGGATACTATAACTTGGCCTTGATCTATGCCTACCGTGGCCTTACCGGCAAGACGGTCGAGCATCTGCAAAAAGCCATCGATCGCGATCCTTCCCTCAAAAGCCGCGTTGGTAGCAACCCAGCTTTCGCAGTGATGAAAAATTCCCCCAGCTTCGCTAAGTTCTTGCGTTGATCTGATCGGAATCCTAGATAACAGAAAAGCCCTGCAGTCGCGGGGCTTTTTTGTTGAGGGATACCCAGGCAGGAATGAATTATTCATCGCAGAAAGTAAGAGCAGTGCCCGTTGAAAATGGAAAATCGCCGTGATCTCCAGTTTCGTTTCTACATTTTACTAAATTTTGCTGCGCAGATTGCTAACTTTGTAGCCATGCGCAAGATCATACATATCGACATGGACGCTTTTTTTGCGTCGGTGGAGCAGCGTGACGATCCATCGCTGCGCGGCAAAGCCATTGCTGTCGGTGGCGCAGGCGGCCGAGGCGTCGTGATGACTTGCAGCTACGAGGCACGCAAGTATGGTGTGCGGTCGGCCATGCCATCGATCACCGCTGCTCGCTTGTGCCCAGGCCTCACCTTCGTGCGCCCACGCATGGATGCCTACAAACTCGTGTCGCAACAAATCAGGGAAATATTTTACTGCTATACAGACCTTGTAGAGCCATTGTCGCTCGACGAGGCCTATCTGGACGTGACCGAAAACAAACCTGGGATCACCTCTGCCATCCAGATCGCAAGGGAAATCAGAGCCGCCATTGAATTGCACACCGGACTCACCGCCACAGCAGGTGTCTCCTACAACAAATTTCTCGCCAAGATGGCCAGTGGCCACAACAAGCCCGATGGCCTCAACTTCATTCCACCCGACCAAGCGCAAGCCTTCATCGATGGACTAGCCATTCACAAGTTTTATGGGATTGGTGAAAAAACTGCCGAAAAGATGAAGGCACTAGGCATCCACAATGGGGCGGACCTCCGGGCCCAATCTGCCAATTTCCTCATTCGGCATTTTGGAAAAAATGGTCGCTACTACAATCAGGTCGCCATGGGCATTGATGAGCGCAGCGTCTCACCCGATCGTCCCACCAAGTCGGTCAGTGTCGAGGATACATTTGCCCAAGACACCAATGACCTAGAGCTCCTCGACGACGAAATCGAAAGACTTACCGCCATGCTGATGCGCCGACTGGAGCGCCATGCCTTGGTAGGCCGCACGCTCACGCTCAAAGTAAAGTATTGCGACTTTACGCAAGTGACAAGGAGCGAGAGCCCTGGTGTGCTGCTCACAACTGCCAACGACGTCACAGGCATGGCACAAGCGCTCCTGCGCAAGACCGATGCCGCCGAGCATGCGGTGCGCCTCCTAGGTATCAGCATTTCCAACTTTGGGGAAATAGCACATCGACCAGCCAAAGACGGCCAAATTGCATTGGAATTTGAGCAGTGAGATTATCGCGTCGCGATGATCGTGTAGGAGGTATCGGGCTGCTTATAAATGAGCCGCTTGATTTTCACGACAGCACCGTCTCCAAAAATCTTGCGTGCCATCGCAAACATTGGCCGTGATTTGAAGATCTCCCCAGTAATCTTGTCCATGTCGATCCAGCCATGTCCACGTAACAGCAAGCGCTCACCGACTTTGCTGATGGCTTGCTCGCGCGTCGGCTTGAATTGCTTCACAACCACCGATGACCAGGGGCTTTCGAATACCTGAATCTCTTCATTGGCAGTTACCAACGGAAAGTCCATGACCCAATTGTCAAACAACTGATCGACATTTATTTTTTGAAAAGTGACCTCCTTGAAACCGTTCTGTTTCAAGATCACCTCCATGAATTTTGCGTTGGGCAAATACATGAGGTCATAATTCTCCGTATGGACGTATTCCAGATAGGGAGACTGCTCGTTTTTACTGATGAGGCCATCGCGAATGATCAAGGTCTCTCCACACACGCTCGACACGGCCGCTAGGAGCCGTGGGAGGTCAGAAAGCCAGTTCATGACATCTGCCATCATCACCACATCGTAGGTCTTGCCGAGTTCCTTGACATCATAGGCACTCATGGCCTTGAATTCCACCTTGGAATTCAGCGCCTTCTTGGCCAATTGGCACCCCGCTTGGTTCCAACCCGTGGTATGGCTTTGATCCTCCTTGTCGTGGTATAAGTCGATGCCTGTCACCTCGATCGCCCCGATGCGCTCTGCATGAAAGGAGTTAATCCCATCATTGGAGCCAATGTCCAACACGGTTTTACCGGCCAGACTCTTGGGGAAGTGGCTCAAATCCCAATAATCATCGGATAGATAACCAGGCGTCAAAAAATGATCGCCGATCGGAATCCGATGTCGCCAATGGAGATAATTGAGGATATCCTCATATTGTTTCACATCGGATCCGCATTCTATTTCTGACCACAGATTCTCCATCAGAAATCTACCCCGGCTAATATGGCCCTAGGGCGTTGGTGAGGAATTATTTTCAAGCTGCTACCATTGATCTATGAGCGCGAAAATCAGGATTTGTTTCCCATTTCCCTAATTTAATCCCACATAAAAATTCTCAGGCTCCCGATTTGGGCCATTTTCGCATGTTTGCTCGATATTTTTGCTATCAAGTCCTTGGCCGGCACCGCGGATCCAAGCGTTACAAATGAGCATAGATAGCAGTAAGACGGGCTATTCTCCTCCCCGATTCAGAAGCCCTCAATCATCAATCGCGCAACAGCTCACTTTGGACCATTGCAGCGTAAGCACACATCAACGAACTTGCTGCGATGATCCCGAATCTACTACACAAGCTTGCCGCTGAGGCTGCCGAATTGCTGGAAATCCCGATAAAAGGCGCCAATCCGCCTACAATCGATCTCTCGGTGCAGAATGCCGCTGAGACGGGCGGAAAAATCTTTGAACGGGACATCTTGTTTCAATATGTCGCCGATCGCATGGCACTCATGCGATCGCAGATTCTGTGGGGCGGTTACCTAGAGCATCGCCTCATCTATGCCTCCAGCAAGGTTTTTCACCAAGATAGCCACCCGCGCAACATTCATCTTGGGCTTGATTTCTGGACGGCGGCCGGCACGCAAGTATTTGCACCAATTGCAGGTCGGGTACATTCCTTTCAAGACAATGCTGCATTCAGGGACTATGGCCCTACGGTGATCCTACAGCACGAGGTCGAGGGCCACGTATTCCACAGCCTCTACGGCCATCTATCACGAGCATCGTTGCAGGGCTTGGAACAAGGTTCAGAGATCGTGCAGGGGCAGCGCATTGGCTGGATTGGCGCAGAGGAAGAGAACGGCCAATGGCCGCCCCACCTCCATTTCCAGATCATCGTGGATATTGAAGGCAAAGCAGGCGACTATCCGGGCGTCTGCGCCTTGGAAAACCTCGGCCACTTTGCCGCCAACTGCCCCGATCCGCGATTTTTGCTAGGGATATAGGGCATTGCCGCATTGCAGATGCTGTGCGTGCATTCATCTCCGAAAACCGATGGCGTATTTAGCAAAAAGCATCCCAGACATGATGTCAAGGATGCTTTTTTGTGATGTGTACACGCAGGCCCAAGGCCGTAGTGTGTCGTTTAGAAAATCACATTGTTGGGGGTCCTTGGGTAAGGAATCACGTCGCGAATGTTTTTCATTCCCGTGAGGTACATCACGGCTCGCTCAAAACCCAAACCGAATCCCGCATGCGGGAAGGTTCCAAAGCGACGCAAGTCTAGATAACCTTCGTAGGTCGCAGGATCCAAGCCATGCGCAGCCATCATAGCCAATAGATTGTCGAGGCGCTCCTCACGTTGGCTGCCACCGATGATCTCGCCGATGCCAGGCACTAGCAGGTCCATGGCACGCACGGTCTTCCCATCCTCATTCAAACGCATGTAAAATGCCTTGATCTCCTTTGGGTAATCGGTCACAAAGACTGGACGCTTGCAATAGTCCTCTGCGAGGTACCGCTCATGCTCGGTCTGCAAGTTGATGCCCCACTCTGGCGCATAGTCAAAGGTCTTGCCCGATTTCTTTAGGATCTCGATCGCTTCCGTGTAGGTGATGTGAGCGAAATCATTGTCAAGGACGTTGCGCAGCCTGTCGAGCAAGCCCTTGTCCACCCACTCGTTAAAAAATGCCATCTCCTCGGGTGCCCGCTCAAGCACGTAGTTGAAGATGTATTTGATCATGTCCTCAGCCAAGGCCTTGTCGGCTTCCAGATCGCCAAAGGAGATCTCAGGCTCGATCATCCAAAACTCATTGGCGTGGCGGCCAGTATTGGAGTTCTCGGCGCGAAAGGTCGGGCCGAAGGTATAGACGTTGCGAAACGCGGGGCAAAAGGGCTCCACGTTGAGCTGACCGCTTACTGTGAGGTAGCCGCGCGTGCCCAGCAACTCGCGGTCCCAAAGGACATTGCCCTCGGCATCGGTCTTGTAATCGTTGGGTTCCAAGGTCGTGACCCTAAAAAGCTCACCTGCGCCCTCGGCATCAGCACTCGTGATGATCGGGGTATGCACATAAACAAAGTCGCGGTCTTGGAAAAAGGTATGGATGGCGTGGGCGAGCAGGGAGCGCACCCGAAATACGGCCATGAAGGTATTGGTGCGCACACGCATGTGCGGGATCTCCCGCAGGAACTCCATCGTCATGCGCTTGTTTTGGATCGGGTTGGTGAGATCGGCAAATCCCTCGACAATGATTTCATGGGCCTCGATGTCATGTGCCTGCCCTTTTCCCTCAGAGGCTTGCATCACCCCGCGCACGGTCACACTGCTACCGAGGCTCAGGCGCTTGATCTCGTCAAAATTGGCCAAGGAGGCCTGCTTGGCGACGACCTGCATGTTGCTGTAAAAAGTGCCGTCATTAAGGGCCAGAAAGGCTACGTCTTTCTGGTCGCGATTTCCGCGGATCCAACCTTTGACTTCCACACTTTTGCCCAAAAGCGTCTCTGGCTTCCGGTACATGTCTTTGACTCTTGCTGACTCGTATTGCATAGTATTCTTGAAAAATATGCGCAAAACTACGCAGAAATCTGCTGATTTTGGAGGAGCTTACGCCGATGGAATGACTTTTTGGAGTGGAAGGCCCTTCGCTTCAAGGTGATTCTTGATCTTCTGAAGTTTGAGTTTGGAAAAAGAAAGCCTTTTACCATTGATGTGCTCAAAGATTGAAGGATCATCAATCCCATCGTACCGCGCTGCGCGCGAGACCGATTCCAAGATCATATAGGAGTCCGCGCATTCCCGATCGACATCGAGGTTGGGCACCGAGGCACCCTGATTTTTCATGGCCACTTCGAGATCCTTGTGAGAACGACCGATGCTCACATGCTTGAACTTACCGAATGCCCGCAGCTGATGCAGGGCTATGTAATAAACAAGGGTGACCTTCCAATCATTGAACGACCGTGGGCAAGTCGTTTCCAAATGCGCAAGAAGTCCCTCGTTGTGAGTGACCTGCAATAAATGGTTGTCCATAGCATCAAATGAGCTGAATACGGTTTGAAGGTAGCAAGCTTACGTACGCGAGATCGATGTGGTTAAAGCGTACAGGATATATTTCCGAGAGATGTTTTTGATCATATTCTGCGAAATACAGATAGATCTTGTCGAGCGTGGCCTCATCATCGGCTTTCAACACGACATAGTAATCCAAAAGAAATGAATTTTTGGGGACAAGGTAGGCCGCTTGTACAATTTCTACATTTTGCTTGAAAAAGTCTGCAAATACATAGTTCAAAAGTCCAAGGACGGTCTTGTTGAGCGAGTAGGCTGCTCCGATCACGTTTCCAAACGGATCGTTGATAAAGGATTCGATCTCATTGATCAAATCGGTCTTGGCACCTAAATCCATCAATGTATTGCTGTGCTTCACCTCTTCCAATTGGTTTTGCAGGTGTGACTCCAGCAAAAATAGAATGGCTTTGACTTGGTCGTCTTGTGTTGTTTCGTTTTTTGTTTTTTCGATTTTGGTTTCCATGCCTTTCCTCCTAATATCTTTCTACCCCACAAATTTACGACTTTTTTTTCATTTCAAATCATTTTCCCAAAATTATTCGCGACTGATCCAAATTTCTTTTGCACACGTTGATTCCCAAAACATCTTTGCCACGAGAAGATCAGCAAGTCATGTGGCTGAAATTGTCTTGGCAAGTGATTTTTTGCTATTTTTCAGAAATCAATCAGCGTTGCAAGGTATGAACACAGCCCAAAACGAAATTCATTGGAAGGCTATCCTGAGCCTTATTTTTCTGGATTTGGCCATTCTGATCAGTTGGATGGCCTATCACGAATACCAACCTGCCCTCTTGGTGCTGTTCAAGTTCACCGATTTTTCATTGCCATTGGCCATTTTGCAAGGTTTTATCTTGTTTGTGACGCCGCCAATCGCTGGCCTGGTAGCCGACCGCATGATCAAAAAAGGCGGTAACCGCCTGCCAATAGTATCCATCGGCGTCAATTTTGTATCGATGGTATTCATGGTCGTCGCTGTGACGGTATTTGCAGAGCCAGGCGGCGTGATCAGATTGCTGTTTCCTTTGATGGTGGCCTTGTGGCTTATCGCGATGAACATCTTTCATAGCCCAGCCATTTCGACCGTCGAGCTGTTTGTCCCAGAGTCCAAGATGCCGATGGTCGTTGCCTTGTTTGTGATCTTGGCAGATAGTGTGGCAGCCTTGGAGCCAATCTTGCTAGACCTGATTCACTACTTTGGAGGCCCGCTTACCTTTGCCGTCGGCGGCGCACTCGTCTTTGTCTCCGGGTGGCTCTTCACACGCGTCACCAAAACGATGGTGGTACATCAAGACACGAGCGCAGCAAATCCAACCTCCAACAAAAAGACCAACTTCCCGATCGTCTTTTTGCTGGGGCTCATCGTCGGTGCAGCCACAACCGTCTTTTTTAAGTTGTTTCCTATGTGGATCAGCGACAAGTCGCTCATGAATGCCTTTATCCCCGATCTGAGCACCACCGCAGATCAAATCTGGAACGTCACCAACGGCAATACGTTTGGCTTACACTACGCATCCGTATTCACCTGCATATTGATCGCTGCAGCAGCTGTGCTGTCCTTTCCCATGGGATTGCTTGCTGGTAAGATCGGAACCAAGACTGTAGCTACCGCAGGCGGTATCCTCGCGTCCGTGCTCATTGCAGGGATCTACTTCAGTTCCGGCACGCTGGCTTTGGTCTTGTGCATGATGTTCCCACTTGCGTTTGCAGCCTGCACCGTCACCTTTCTCCCGATCGCATTCGCCAATCTGGAGAAACGCCATATCGTGTTTGGCATCGGTATTTTCTTCTCGGGAGTGGAATTGCTGAGCAGCATCGTCGATATCCTGCAAGTCGCCTAGGGCAACCATCTTGCTAGCGCAAGCCAAGACTCAGTTCAAGTCCACCAATTTGATCCGGAAAAGCAGGTCTGAAAACGGCGGAATTGTTCCCACCACATCGGCTCCATAGCCAAGGCTTGCTGGAATCCAGAAATAGCCCTCCTCTCCCACCTTGAGCATCTCGACCGCCCGGTCAAAGCCTGGCACCACCTCGCCCATTTGAAACTTGAAACGAAAGGGTTTCTTGCCGCCATAGTTGCTGTCGAAGACCGTGCCGTCTTGCAAGCTGCCCTCGTAATAGACGGCCACCCGCTCGCCAGCGCGTGCCTTGGGTCCGTCGTCGTTGCCATGCGCTGCGATTAGCACATAGCCAAAGCCATCATCGTCATAGGTGAAATCGAGAGGCGGAAATTCCTCCCGCTTGCGCTTGCCATCCATGCGCACATCGTCCATGAGCAAGCCTCGATCGTCCCAAGTGCGAAACGACTGCACGACTCCAGCAGCATCGTAAGTGACCTCGGCCTTGATCTGCCCAGAGACGTCCTTCCAGACATGCCGACCGATGCGCAGACGATCTTGGAGTTCGCCTTCGTGGGCGATTTGGCTCCAGCTGAGCATAGGCAGTAGGGAAACGAACACTATGATGATCCAGGATTTCAATTTCATAGCTCTAAAATACATGCATTCAAAGACAATGTCCAAATGCTTGCACATTTGCAGACACTTGGACATCGATCTCTTCTGGACTGGGTCTCAGCTATTCCCCTGCTTCGCCCAAGTATCTTTCAAATTCACGGTCATGTTGAAAACGGGCTTGGCCACGGTGCTGTCTGGATCACAGACAAAGTAACCCTTGCGCATAAACTGGAACCGATCACCTGCTTGGGCTTGGCCCAAGCTAGCCTCGGCCTTCGCAGCATGGTTCACATGCAAGGAATTGGGGTTGATGAATTCCACAAAGTCCTTTTCCTCAGACGTCGCTTGGCCATCGGGATCCTCGACCATGAAGAGGCGGTCGTAGAGCCGCAACTCAACATCGACGGCCTCGGCGGCGCTCACCCAGTGAATCGTGCCCTTGACCTTTTTGCCGGTCGTGTCGTGCCCACTACGTGAATCTGGGTCGTAGCTGCAATGGATCTCCGTGACATTGCCGTCGGCATCCTTCACAAAATCCTCGCATTTGAGGATGAAAGCGCCTTTCAGACGCACCTCAGTCCCAGGCGCAAAGCGGTTGTAACCCTTGAACGGCTCCTCCATGAAGTCATCGCGCTCGATCCACAATTCTCGGCTGAAAGGCACCATGCGTGACCCCGCCGATGCATCCTCTGGATTGTTTTCAATTTCCATCAGATCTGTCGTGCCGGCCGGCCAATTGGTGACCACCAGTTTGAGCGGATCCATTACGACCATGGTACGCGTAGCGATCTTGTTCAAGTCTTCACGGATGCAAAACTCCAGCAAGGAAAAGTCGGTCACCGACTTCACCTTGGTCACGCCCACGCGCTCGGCGAGGTTACGGATGGCCGCCGCTGTATAGCCGCGCCTGCGCAGGCCTGCGATCGTGGGCATGCGGGGATCATCCCAACCGTTCACCAAGCCCTCATTTACCAAGCGCAACAAGCGGCGCTTGCTCATCACCACATAAGTGAGGTTCAGCCTCGAAAACTCGATCTGCCGCGACGGGAAAATCTCCAATTGCTGGATATACCACTCATAGAGCGGCCTGTGTACCTCAAATTCCAAGGTACAAATGGAATGCGTCACATGTTCGATGGAGTCGCTCTGCCCGTGTGCATAGTCATAGGTCGGGTAGATGCACCATTGGTCGCCTGTGCGGTGGTGATGCTTGTGCAAGATGCGGTACATCACTGGGTCGCGAAGTTGCATATTGGGCGAGGTCATATCGACCTTGGCGCGTAACACGTAGGTGCCCTCTTGAAATTCGCCGGCTTTCATGCGGGCGAAGAGGTCCAAGTTGCGCTCCACACTGCTGTTGCGGTGTGGGCTTTCCTCACCTGGGCGCGAAGGCACGCCCCGCTGACGGCTCATTTCCTCCTGCGGGGTGTCGTCGATATAGGCATTGCCAGCCTTGATCATCACCACCGCCCAATCATAGAGCTGCTGAAAGTAATCCGAGCAATAATATTCAGCATCCCATTGGAAGCCCAGCCACTGGATGTCTGCGCGAATCGCATCGACATACTTGGTGTCTTCGGCGACAGGATTGGTATCGTCAAAGCGGAGGTTGCACTTACCCCCAAACTGTTGTGCAAGGCCAAAATCCAAACAGATGGCCTTGGCGTGCCCGATATGCAAAAACCCATTGGGCTCTGGCGGGAATCGGGTCTGAACGCTGGTGTGCTTACCCGATTTCAAATCTTCGGCGACGATCTCCTCAATGAAGTTGGACGTCGCACTTTCTGGGGAATGGCTCATTGGAACAAAATAAATCAATCAATAATGGGCGCAAAAGTAAGGAATATCGGCAGCTTTTGGTAGGCTGGCAATGGAATTTGATGAATCTCAATTTCCATCGCCCACCCAAAACTGCCACATCATATCGCTGAATGCGCCTTGCACGACGAGCTGCTTACCCGCTTGGACCTCGACCGCATCGTCAAAGAAGAAGATCGCCTGCCCCCAGTGGCGCAATTCGCCGCCAGGGCCGCTGCTCACCTGAGTTTCTGTGTCGAGTTCCAGCAAAAACCAGAGTGCCAAGCCATTGACCGCGCCTGGAGTCAGCTCAGAAAATGTGATCGAGAAGCGCTCTGGACGCTCCTCCTCGATTGCTGGACCAAGTTGCATGAAATTGATATGCCTGAAGGGCAGCACTTCTGAGCGGCCATGTTCATGGTTGGCCTCCAGGTACAGCACCTCATATTCCTTGGGAATGCGGAAGCGCTCGAACTCCCGCAGGTCAAAGCCCTCGACATTGCCGAGCTTGCCTTGGGAAAGGTGATTGGGCAAGGCCAGCAGCTGTGCGCAGACGGTGGCAGCAGCTGGCACCACGATCGCATCGGGCTTGGCCAGCGTCTGCAAAGCAGCTCTGATGCTCGGCAACATGCCCTCCCCTAGCAGCGCAGCATCCAAAATCTCCGTCACGATCACATCGGCCCGCTTAGGCAACTGTTTGCCGACCTTCAACAAACCCGAATGCATGCCGAGCACATCAATCTGCTTGGCATAGCCATTTTTGCGCACGATGTCCTTGGCGGCCTCGGCGATGCTTTTGTTGGCTTCACAAGCCACGATCTTTGCCGCACCAGCGCGGGCAGCCATCATAGCCAGCAAGCCCGAGCCCGTGCCAATGTCGAGCACCAAGTCACCCGGCTTGATCACGCGGCGTATAGCCGCATCAAATGCCTGGTTTCTAGCCGTGTCGGCCAGCATCTGGAAGTGCCAACTCGGAATGCTCGCGGCGCTGATGCGCCGCAAGTTGCGCAGGGCACCCATATTTTCAGGATCCAATGCCAGCGCCATTTGATAGGCCTCTGAGGCCTCGTCTGTACGGTCCATCCGCCGCAAGGCATTGCCGCGGTGGATCCACGCTTCCACTGAGTTGGGGTTGATGTGGATCGCTTGATCGGCCGACTTGATCGCTGCATCGTCCATGCCTACTTCGGATTGTAGGTGGGATTGCAGATTCCAGAGTGGCAGGGCCTCAGGCAGCATTTCCAAGGCGAGCCTGATCTGCAAAAACGCTTTGTCATACAGGCCGAGGCTGGCGTAGAGGTTACTCAGATTGAGGTGGGCCCCCTCATGCATAGGCGACACGATGAGCGCACGCTCGTAGGCCAACTGCGCCTCTGGTTGTCGGCGCTGATCGACCAAGACATTGCCCAAGTTGAATGCGGCCTCTGGAAAATCGGGTTTCATGTCGATTGCACGCCTGAAACTGGCCTCGGCCAGGTCCATCTTTCCATTCTTGAAGTAAAGATTGCCCAGGTTGTAGTGCGAGAGCGCATTGCGGGGATCGATTTTGATGGCCTCCAGAAATGCCGTAAGGGCATCCTCCTCCTGATCCAAGGCCAGCAATATCGAGGCACGGTTGACCAAAGCATCGATATTGAAAGGATTTACTTTCAATGCCTTATCGACATAGACCAGGGCAGCATCAAAATTTGACTTGCCATATTGCAAGGCCGCCATATTGGTATTGACGGCATCGGCAGTGGGAAGTATCTTGAGGATCTGTGTATAGATCGCCTCCGCCTCGGCGATGCGTCCAGCCTGCTGAGCGGCGATTCCCTTCGCATAGCGCAGCTCCAATTCTTTGGGATTCATGATTCTTTTTTCGATTGGGCTGCAAGTTACCGCTTGCAAGCCGAAACTCCCACTGCTTTCCACGCTACGCGAATTTCAGCATTGCATTGAATTGGAGTTCGGTTTCCAATACCTTATTTGTTGTTGGAAATACGATGGCAAACATACCTTATGGGCCGACTCCTCGCCTACTACCGCATCATAGAGACCTTTGTGCCCGGCTCCATTCGGCGGCATTGCATCGAGGGATATCAAATTGTGCCTATCAAACCTACCAAGATCAGCATCCAGCCTCTTAATGGGCATCTCTCATGATCCAGCGGCAAGCATTCGGGATCACCCCTGCGCCTTGTTCCGCCGCTCAAAGTAAAAATAAAACGGAACGCCAGACAAGATGAGTAGCAATCCCAAGCCTGCCATGACTGGCTGATCCCAAATGGTGCGCACGACCAAGACCGCACTAAAAAGTACAAAGGCGATCGGTACAATGGGGTAAAGCGGCACCTTGAAGGGCCTAGGATGATTGGGCATCTTCCTACGAAGTGTGATGACGCCCCAAGCGCCTGCGCCATAAAAAATGAAGGCTGCAAAGATGAGCATATCGGTGAGCATGTCAAATGAGCCTGACATGCAAAGCACTGAGGCCCAAACACCTTGGATCAAGAGGGATTTATAGGGCGTGTGGAAGGTCGGGTGCACGTCGTTGATGCCCTTGAAAAACAATCCGTCATTGGCCATCGCGTAATAGACGCGTGGCGCAGCGAGGACCGAAGTATTGGTCGCATTGAAGGTCGAGCAAAGAATGAGCAGCGACAAAAACATCGCTCCAGCACCACCGAGGAACCATTTGAGGATTTCGACGGCGGCGATCACGTTTTGCTGGGCAGCTAGCCCTGCGATCTGCTCGATGGGCGCGGTATAGAGGTAGGCAACCTGCACCAATATATAGACGGCTGTCACGATAATTGTGCCCCACAAGAGCCCGCGTGGCAGGTTGCGTGCGCCATCTTTGACCTCGCCCCCGATATAGCCGATGGAAATCCAGCCTTCGTAGGCCCAAAAAGCCGCTAGCATCGCTGCAAAAAATGCACCAAAGAGCCCGATCGGCGGAATGTCGTTTTCGGTATGCACCTTCATCACCTCGGGCGTGAGCGTCGCATGCAGCGACGCATCGTGGATCACCTCAGGGCCTGCGCCTTGCATGTGGATTGCATCATAGTAAGGCGTGCCGTCGGGCACATGCGTGAGGTTTTCAAAGCTGCCTCCGCTAAAACCAAAACACATTACGATGATCGACACGATCGATACCACGATCGTCGTCGCCAGCACTGAACTCACGATCTTGCCCATCTTGATTCCGCGAATGTTCAGCATCACCAAGGCCCAAATCAGGCCCACCGTGATCAACTTGACCGTGAGATTGCTGAAGGGCTGAAAGCCCTCGATGCCCCAAGCAGCAAGATCGGGCGGTAGCGTGGCACTCAGATCGGGCAGCTTTACGAAACTATTGAGCGACTCGGCAAAGACAAATCCCACCGAGGCAATCGTCGCACTCTGCACAACAGAAAAGGTCGTCCAGCCATAGATATAGGCAAAAAAGCGTCCAAAAATATGCTTGAAATAGACATATTGGCCGCCAGCCTCGGGAAACATCGAGGCGACCTCGGCATTGGCGAGGCTGCCCAGCAGCGTGATGAGTCCCGCAGCCGCCCAGCAAGCGATCACCAAAGTCGGTGACCCGAGCGACAGCGACATGCCCGATATTTTCTTGAACACACCCGACCCGATCATCGAGCTGATCACCAACAAGGCTACGCCCCACATACCCAATGACCGCTCTAAACCCGGTCCAGTAGATTTTGATCCTGACATCGCTTTGAATTTAGGAACGGAAGATAGGGGGAATATTGGAGAATTGGGAATTGAGCGGTTTTAAATTAGAAATGAGCGATTGCGAAGAGCCCGGAGCCTCAGGCTCCAAGGGCGCACGACCCTCAGCCTCTGGCTGAAACAAAACAAAAAAACCATCCGAGATTATTTCCCCAACAAGCAGAAAAGGGTAGCTTTTCTGGGCCACTAGTCCGCGACCTTCCAATCTTTTGTTAGCTTTGAATCAATGAATGCCAACAATCCAGCGATCCGCGACATGATTGCGCGTTACAAAGCGCACATACAAACACATGGCCTCACCGATGAGCTATACAAGTGGGAATTGATCGGCAAATTCAGGGGCAGGCCCAATCCCGATGCACCCGATCTTTTGGCAGAAATTTCAGCAGTCAATTTTGGAAATCTGCTGTATCAGATGGCCAAATCCGTCATGAAAGACCTTGCTTTCAAGCGCACTGAGCCCTACCGCGCCTGTATGCGGGCCTTGATGGTGAAAGACACGCCCATCGACGAAAGAATATCCGATTTTTTCAAGGACACCTTGGCCTTGTACAGGGAAATCGTCCCCGAGGAAAAATATGGGCATCACCAAGACGAACGCACGGCCGGTGTCTTGCTTGCCTACCACAATCCCGATCGTTACGCGATCTACAAAGATTCTTTCTACAAAAAATATTGCAAGCTCCTTGGCATTGCCCATAAATGGAAGGGCGAGAAATACGGGCATTACCAAGTACTCGTGCAGGAATTGGTACAGGACTACATCGCCCAAGATGCTGAACTCCTGGAAATGATGGCGGCGCAGCTGCCCGCAACCGTCTATCAAGACCCCAATCACCTGCTGCTCGCGCAAAACATCCTTTACATCGTCTTGGACCAAGGCGTCGAGGTCGATGACGAGGAGGGCACTGGCTATTGGTTGTTTCAAGGCGATCCCAAGGTATTTGATATCCGAAGGGCGGTGCGCGACGGGAACCTCAAGCACTGGAGCGTCAAGGCACACAAAAAGGCAATGGCAGCCGGTGACAAGGTCATCCTTTACCTCACGGGCGAGCATGCGGGCTGCTATGCCCTCGCCGAACTTACCACCACGGTGCAGACGCGTCACCGTAAAGACGATGCAGACCAAAACTATTGGATCCAGCCACAACCCCAAGAAGACTACGAGGCCATCGGCATCGCAATTACCCACGATTGGTTGGATGCGCCCATCTTGACGACACACATCCAAGCCAATCCCGCACTCGCCAAACTCAACGCTGGCCATCGCGGCACCAACTTTGTCGCAACCAAAGCAGAATATGACGCACTCCTGGAAATGAAATCCACACCCGACAGCGCCCAAAATCCAATGA